>NZ_CP051516.1:2134271-2439166 GCF_012689525.1 Paraburkholderia aromaticivorans | reverse complement strand
GCGATATCGGGATCGGGCAGGTCGGGCGGCAGGACAGGTCCTTGTGGGCTACTCATGACGGGGCTCCGAAGCGTGGCTGGGCGCGGCCTGGCTACCGCTCGCCGAGCGGGTCCGGAAGCGGGCGCGGATCGAACTGCAGCGCCATGCTCACCGCTGGTCCCCGGGGCGCCGTATGCCAGGCGCCCACGCGGGATCGCGCCCGGCGGTGCTGATGCCGCGCTCAGGGGTTCACGGCCTCCCACGACGAGTCCGGATCGAACGATTTGAGCGCAGCGGCGGCTGCCGCCGAATTCGGGCCGAGGTTCTTCTGATAGATCTGTCTGTCCTGATTGACGATGAAGCTCATTACGCCCGTCTTGCCGTATTCGGCGGGCCACGCGACGACGCCGTAGCCCTTGGTCATCGCGCCGTTCTCGACGTAGTTCTGGCTACCGCCTTTGGCATGCGGCCCTTGCGCGGTCAGGATGCGGAAGTGATAGCCGTAATAACCCTCTTTCGAGATGTTCCCGGTATGCGGCATCGCCGCGGCGAGCGGGCCGAGCGGACTGTCTTTTTCATCCGACGCGCTCGGCCAGTACAAGCCGTCGTGCTGGCCCGGTGTGCTGACAATGCGTTGCGCGTAATGCTGGGTCGACGCTTGATAGTCGCCTTGCGCATCGAGAATGGCGAGCGATATCAGCATGGCCGCGTTCTCGTTGCGGCCGATGCGGCGTGTCGCGATCTCATCGTGGGCGACAGTGGGATCGAAGCGCCAGCCCTTGGACGTCTGCACGAGCGGGATCGGCAACGTCCAGCCACTGGTGCCGACCGACAGATGCTTGCTCGCATGACCGTTCAGCGGCACCGGATCGTCGACGATCTGGTGTCCCTTCGACCATGCGCCGAGAAAGTCGTAGATATCCTGTTCTCCGATGTTTTGGGTCGGAATGAAGCGGGTGAAGTCCTTGCCGAGCACATGCTGCATGGCGGGGTGGTCGCTGCTGGCGAGCGCGTCGACGAACGCGTTGACAGCGGCCTCGGGCGTCGGGTACACGGCTTGCGCATGCGCCGCGGATGCGCCGAACAGCAGCGTGGCAAGCGCGAGCGCGGCAGCGATGAGGCGCCGGTTGAGCGCGGGGGCGTAGGCGAGCACAAGCGCGTCGGCAAGACGGGCGCCGAGGGTGTGGAACAGGCGGATGCGAATCATGAGCGGCTCCTGTGAGATCGGTTCAACGTTATCGGCCGAAGTGACGCTGACCGCCGCCACCTGCGCCCAGACCGCCGCCGCGCGGCTGCCCGCCGCCGCCCGCGCCGAAACCGCCGCGTTGTTGTCCCCCGCCGCCCGCGCCCAAGCCGCCGCCGGCGCGCTCGCCACCGCCGCCCGCTCCCAGATTGCCGCTACGTTGCTGACCGCCGCCGTTCGCGCCGAGGCCGCCGCCGCGGTTGTTCGCCTGCGCCTGCCGGCTGGCTTGCCCGCGCTGCATGTCCCGCTGCGCGTCGCCGCCGTTGCCGGCGCCACGCAACGCGTTGTCGCGGTTCACGTTCTGCGCGCTGTCGCGCAGGTTGCCGCCCGTGTTGCCGCCCTGGTGGATGCCCTGCACGCGCTGGCTGGCGGTTCCGCCCAGGTTCTGGCCGGTGCGGTTCTGCAAGGTCTGCTGAGCCTGCGCACGCGACGCCGCCGCCGCCGACGTATCGCGCCCGCGATACGCATCGCGTTGTGCGCTGTTCACGTTGGCCGAGGTATTGCGGTTGAAGGTCGAATTACGGTTCCAGTTGGTCGTGCTGCTATTCACGTCGAGCCGCCGGTTCACATTGATATTGTTGTACTGATTGACGTTGATGTTGACGCTGTGATTGTTCCAGTTGACGTTGCTCCACAGCGAACTGGTGATCGCGACGCCGACGCCGAACGCGAGGCCCGCGGCGAGACCGCTGGCCACGGCATAGCCCGGGGGGGGCGGCACATACACGGGCGGATAGGCTGGATAGGGCCACGCGCCGTAGACGACCGTGGGGTTGTACGTCGGCACATAGACGACCTGCGGGTTGACCGGCACGATCTGGATCGTGCTCTGCTCGACCACCACTTTTTGCTGCGGGTTGGTCTGCAGGTTGCCGGCCTTCTGCGCCTGTTTGCGCAGTCGTTGCACGGAGTCCATCACGTCGTTCGGCTGCGCGAGGAAGGCGTTGCCGAGTTGCGTGACCCAGTCGGGTTTCGACGCCATGGTGGCCAGCACCTGGGGAAACGCCACCAGCGATTGCACGCTCGGGTCCCACGGTTCCGACGCGACCGCCTTCACGGCGTCGTCGCCCTGGAGTTTCGGATTGGCTTTCGACCATGCCGCCGCCGCCGGCACGTCCTGCGGAAAGGTGGAAGCCATCAGCACCTGCGCGAGGAGCGCGTCGGGGTAGAGCGCGATCGGCGCGGTCAGCGAGTCCAGCTGCTGGTTCGAGATCTTCGCCGGGGCCTGGGCCGCGGTTTGTGCATGAGCGGCCGGCGCCGCGACCTCGAGCAAAAGCGGCGAGCCGGCCAGTACGGTCAATGCGGCTAGAAGAATTCGCGATCCTCTCTGGTATGCCCTGGAGCGTTTCACGATCAGGTCTCCCTTGTTGGAAGTTGTTTGTGGCGCAGTGGTGCGGTGCGTGAGACGTCGACGCCGTGACCGTGCCCCGAGGCGGTCGGTCACTGGAGACGGGGTTGCTCACCGGTGCGGCGAACGGTGATGCAGGACCCGCGAGAATCGAACTTCGAACGGACTCCGAATCGTGTTACGGGCAACGTGCGTCTCATCATCCGGGCCATGCATTCGTGGCAAATTCATGACGACACGCGGAACTGCGCCGCGTGCGCAGAGCGAGTGATGCGTGCATGCGAGACACCGTGAATCGCAATGGCAAGCTTATTAATAAACCTTTTCTACCGAAGTGTGCAATCTTTTGTTCAAGTAAATTCTAGTTGAATTTCCTTTGTTGATGGATTGGTGGCATGATGCTCGCCGGGTTTTTTTCGACGCTCAGCGCTTCTAACGATGTCCTTGCGTTTCGCGGCGGGGTTTCATAGGGTGTTTGAAGCACCATCGAAATAGTCTGCGCGTTAGCCGAAGATTTCCGGACCCTTCCAGGTAATCTATGGCCCCTCGGCGCAGGTTGGCGAAGCGGCGATCAACGCGCGCGGGCATGTCTGATCCGTACCTGTGCCGTTCGAGCACCCCGCTCAATGAGAGACTGAAATGAAGCGCTTTGCCGTGCGATCCTGGGCAGTATGAGCGCGCTCGCCGGTGGGGCGCGCGGCCGTCAGCTCCAGCGCTACTGTTCGTCGCCGACGAACCAGCGGAAATAGGGGTTATCCGGTTGTGACTGCAACGCGTCGCGAATGTCGCGAGACCACGCCTCCCGTTCGCCGCGGTACGCGTCGAGACCCGCGGCATAGAAACTTTGCAGCGCGCCACGTTCCGCGTTCAGGGTCGCGCGGAAAGTTTCATCGGCATGCAGCAACGGCGGCTCGCTACGCAGCGCGAGCAGATGCGTGAACGTGTCCGCGAAACTGTCCCGCCGCACCCACGCCGCGTATTCGATACGCGGCCGGTCATCGGTGACGGGCGGGGCATCCGCGATGTAATAGGCGAGGCCGGCGCGATCGGTGATCCACGTCGCCAGCAGCGCCGCCGGCGAGGCCACACCCACCTCGCGCAGCGCCGCCGCCACCTGCGGTTGCGCAAAGCGCGACGCGATACGCGGCACATCCAGTTCGATCGGCTGCATCGAACCGATCAGCATCATCTCGTGCAACTCGGTGGTCCACAGTGCGGCGTACGGAAACACTTGAATGAAGCTCTGGATCAGCGAGCGCGTATCGTCTTCGTTCTGGGTCGGCAGCGGCAGCCATTGCGCGACGATGCCGCCCGTCTGCAGACGCGAGGCCGCCAGCCGGTAGAAGTCCGACGAGTACAGATTGACCACGCCGGCCGCCGACGGCGGTGGCGGTTCGAGCGTGATCAGGTCGTAGCGTTCGCTGCTGCGCAGCAGTTCGCGCCGTCCGTCGCGCAGGCGGATATCGACGCGCGGGTCCGTGCTTATGCCGTAGTTGCCCTTGAACTGCGGCGCCGCGCGCACGACCGCCGGCAGCAGTTCGGCCACCACGCGTTGGTCGAGGCCCGGCCACGCGAGCAGCGCGCCGCCCGTGATGCCCGTGCCGAGTCCGATGACGAGCGCGCTGCGCGGCGTCTCACGATGAACCAGCAGCGGCAGCAGCGCTTGCAGACGCATATAGCGCAACGAAGTCATGGCATCGCCGGAGTTCGAGACGCCTTGAATGTAGAGACGCCGGAACTGTTTCTGGCCCGCGCCCTGTTCGATCACTGCAACGGTGCCGCCCGCGCTCTCCTCGTAGGAGATCAGGTTGCCGCCGCGCGCACCGGCGAGCAGCGCGGCGAGCCGGTCCGACGGTGTCAGCAGCACGGCGCACAGCGTGGCCACGGCCAGCACGGGTACGCTCCAGCGCGCGCCGCGCCGCACGCCCTGGCCGCGCCACACGGCGACCGCGCCCACTGCGCCGGCGAGGACGGCGAGTACGGCGAGCGCCTGCACCAGCCCTAGCGCCGGCACGAGCAGGAAGCCGGCGAGCAGCGTCCCGGCGATGCCGCCCGCGGTATTCAGCGCCACCACCGCGCCGACATCGCGCCCGGTATGCCGCGCATCCACGCTCACGCGCAGCGCGAACGGAAACGCCGCGCCCAGCAACAACGTGGGCACGAAGACGATACATGCGGCCGCGACCGCGAAGCTCGCGCACATGGCGGCGAGCAGGCTGCCGGTGGCGGAGAACGCGGCCGCGCGCGCGAGGCTTTGCCATTGCAGCAGCCAGCCGCCCAGCGCGGCGACTTCCAGCAGCGCGACGAGTCCGGCCGCCACGATCAGCAGCGCAAAGACGCCCCACGGATCGCGCGTGCGATCGACGCGGCGCGACGCGAGCGCGCTGCCGAGCGTGAGTCCGAGCAGATAGGTGGCGAGCACGATCGCAAAGGCGAAACTGCGGGTGCTGATGAACTGCACGATCAACTGCGACCACACCACCTCGTAACCGAGCGCGATGCCGCCGGCGAGCGCATAGAGGGTGATGGCGAGGCGTGCGCCGGACTTGTTGTTCGCCGCTGCGTCAGCGGAGGAGGCCGTGTCGAGCGCTGGCAAATTCACGGGCGCCGGCGCGACACCGCCGCGGCTGATCAGCAGCGCGAGCAACGCGGCCATCGCGTTCAACCCGGCCGCGGCGAACGCGCTGCCCCGCACCCCAAGCGACGGAATCAGCACGAACGCGCAAACGAGCGTGCCCGCGATCGCGCCGCCCGTATTGGCCGCATAGAGGCGCGCGCCGGCGCGGCCCAACTGCGTCGCGCGCGGACCCAGGGCGCGCATCAGCACCGGCAGCGTGCCGCCCATCAGCACGGCAGGCAGGCCGACCAACGCGAAGGGCAACGCCCACGCCAGTGGTCCGGCGCGATCCTGCAGCCAGGCGAACGGTGCCGCTGCGTATGCCAGCGCGACTGTGCCGGCCACCGCCAGCAGTAACGCGCCGCCTTCCAGTGCGGCGTAAAACAGCAGAGGCCGCGCCAGGCGGTCGGCGATCCGGCCGAGCAGCCAGCCGCCCAGCGCAAGACCCGCGAAGAAGGCGCTGACGCCGGTCGTGACCGCCTGCACGTCGACGCCCACGACGAGCGTCAATTGCTTGATCCACAGCACCTGGTAAATCAGCGACGCCGCGCCCGACGCAAACAGCAGCAGCATCGGCCACGCGACGGACAAGGCGGGCGCAACGGCGGGATCCGGCGACGCCTGTTCGAGCGGGTCGGCCCGGTCCGAGGCGCGTGCCTGGGCGCGTTCCTGGGCGCGGCGCTCACGGCGCGAACTCTTGGCTCGGTGGGTCAGCGTGTGCGTCATCGATTGAATGGCGTTGAAAACGGCGCGTGAAATGCGCCGCTCGGGTGGCGCGTTGCGCGCGCCATCGGAGGATGATGCGCACAACGCAGCAATTGACTTGCATGGCACCGGAGCAAGTGCTCTGCATAGGACCGGAGTAACGCGCTAAAGCGCGAACTCCGGTCGACAGCAACAGCGCTATTCCAGTCCGCGCTTCTTGAACGACTCGTCGATCTTCTTGTCGACCTGCCGGCGCACACCGTCCACGCTGAAGCTCGCGGGACGCTGGCTCGGCGGATACGTGACGAACGTCTGCAGGAACGTCGAAGCTTTCAGCGTCGCTATGCCAGTCAGATAGGCATTTTTCGTCACCCAGTCGTTGTATTGATCCGAGGTGATGTCCGCCCGTTCATAAGGATCCATGCGCAGATTGAATATCTTCGGCAGACGCAGGCAGACAAGCGGGTCCTGCCAGATATTCAGGTTGCCCTTCGCGCGCTGCTCGCAGAAGACCGCCTTCCACGCATTGCCGTCCTGGTCCCAGCGCATGGCAACCAGTTGTCCGTCGTCGTCGAAATAGTAGAACTCGGTGCGCGGGTCCTGGGTCGTCTGGCCTGTCAGGAACGGCAACTGGTTGTACCCGTCGAGATGGTTCTTGAAACTCGCGCCGCCGGCCTTGGGTGCCCATCCTTTCATCAAGCGGTCCTTCACGCCGCCGTCGCCGGCCGCGGCGAGCAGCGTCGGGAACCAGTCGAGGCCCGAGAACATGCCGTTGGACGTTTCGCCAGCCTTGATATGGCCCGGCCATCGCACCATCGCCGGAACACGGAACGCGCCTTCCCAGTTCGAATCCTTCTCGCTGCGGAACGGCGTGGTCGCCGCATCGGGCCACGAGAACTGATTCGGCCCGTTGTCCGTGGTGTAAATGACGATGGTGTTTTTGGAAATATTCAGGTCATCCAGCAGCTTGAGCAGTTTGCCGACGTCCTGATCGTGCTCCCACATGCCGTCGGCGTATTCGTTGCCGGCCATGCCGCTCTTGCCGTTGAATTCCGGACGGACATGCGTGAACACGTGCATGCGCGTGTAGTTCATCCAGACGAAGAAGGGCGTGCCGTTCTTGACCTGCTTGCGGATGAATTCTTCCGCGTGCGCGCCGGTTTCGTCGTCGATGGTCTCCATGCGTTTGGTGGTGAGCGGGCCGGTGTCCTGAACCTTGCCGTCCGAGGTGCTGTGAATCACCCCGCGCGGCGAGAAGTTCTTCACGTACGGGTCGTTCTTGTCTTTCGGCCAGTACGGGCGCTCAGGTTCTTCTTCGGCGTTCAGGTGATACAGATTGCCGTAGAACTCGTCGAAGCCGTGATTGGTCGGCAGGTACTCGTTCTTGTCGCCGAGGTGGTTCTTGCCGAACTGGCCGGTGGCGTAACCGAGCGGCTTGAGCGCCTGCGCGATCGTCATGTCGCTCTTTTGCAGACCCACCGGCGCGCCCGGTGCGCCCACCTTGGACAAGCCGGTGCGCAACGGCGTCTGGCCGGTGATGAAGGAGGAGCGGCCCGCCGTACAACTGTTCTCGGCGTAATAGTCCGTGAAGATCATGCCTTCGTTCGCGATGCGGTCGATATTCGGCGTCTTGTAGCCGACCACGCCGCGCGAGTAGGCGCTGATGTTGGTTTGCCCGACGTCATCGCCGAAAATCACGAGGATGTTCGGTTTCGGCGCCGACTTGGCGGCCGGTTGAGGGGCGCTCGTCGGAGCGGGTTTGGCCGCGGGTTGCGTCTGCGCGGGTGCGTTGATCGATGGAAGGATCAGCACCCCGAACACGGCAAGGGCAAGCACGGTCGCCCCCAACGCGTAACGTCCTTTTTTCAGCACCTTTGTCATTGTGTCGCTCCAATGGAGTTGACGCTCATCTGCCTGTTATCCGCCCGTCATGCATTGCTTCGCGTGACGGGGTTGCCCCTCGTCGGCCGCGGTCTGCTTGCGGCCTGCGCTCGCCGCTGCGCGCGGCTTATTGCTTCGGCGCCGGAAACACCGTTTGCCAGTCGTCCTTCATGCTGACGACCGTCCAGCCGTCGGCGACTGCTTCGTCCCATGCCTTGTCGAGCTTGCCGACTTTCGACGCACGGTCGTAAGCGAATTCACGCGCGGCGTCGTCGTGATGCAGCAGCAACGCGAGATGCCGCCCCGGACCGCTGGCGGTGTACTGCAGCATCTGCAGATCGCCGTCGGAGTTGCCGAACGCGAGAATCGGCTTGCGGCCGATGTTGCGATAGATGCCGACCGGTTTGCCGGGGCCGTCGTTGACGAAATCCAGTTTCGGCTGGCGCACGAGAGCGGGCTGGCCGTTGCGCGACTCGTACTGCACGATCTGGCTGGAGCCGATGATCTGCTCGGGCGGAACGCCGTAGACCCTTTCGGCCCACACCCGCATGAACTCGATCGTGCCGCCCGAGACGATGAAGGTCTTGAACCCGTTGGCGCGCAGATAGGCGAGCAATTCCAGTTGCGGTTGATACACGAGTTCGGTATACGGCCGGCCGAACTTTGGATGGCGTGCACTGTCGAGCCACGCGCGGATCGTCTTGTCGTAATCGTCGACGGTCATGCCGCTATTGGCAACCGCGACCAGTTGCAGCAACGCCTTCTGCTGGTTCGCAAGCGCGCCGTAGTCTTTCGCGACCAACGCCTTGAACGCCGGATTGTCTTTCCACTCGGGATGCTGCGGCGCGGCCGCCTTCACCTGTTCGAGCATGAAGACGAACTGGAAATACAGCGGCTGTTCGCTCCACAGCGTGCCGTCGTTGTCGAACACGGCGATGCGGTCCGCAGGCGGCACGAACGACGGCGAGCCTTCGCGGGTGACGTCGGCGACGAAGGACTGGATCGCCTGTTTGGCCGGCGTGTCGCGCCACGAAGTCAAAGCGGCGGCGGGCTGGTTTGCCGCCGGCTGGGCGTGCGTGACGGCGTCGTGCTGCGCGGCGCAACCGGCAAGACTCACTGCGACGCATGCAGCCCGGATCAGGCGCAGTGCACGGCTTGACCACACAGGCTGACGGCACGGTTGCATCCAGGCTCCAGTTCGATTGGATCGATAAGTTAAACCGACGAGTTGAACCGACACTCACGACACGCGCCGACACCTCGCGGATGCGAGAAACGGCGCTCAAAGCAAAACGCGCAGCAAATAAATAGCGATCAGGCAGCAGTCAATTCGCGGTCAGGCAGCCACCAGGCGCACGGGGCTACCCGCCGGCGATGCCTGGCGCGCCCGCGGCTCTCGCCGAGGCCTGACGGGCGCCGGCTTCTTTCCAGGTGTCTTCGTCCATCACCAGGCGAAAGCCGAGATGCGACATGCTGTTATAGGGGTCGGTGCCGCGTCTTGCGCTGGGCCGGTAGCTCAGGCAGTAGGTTTCGTTGCACAGGAACGAACCGCCGCGTGTCACGCGCTTGGGGGCGTCGACGGGCACGCCCTGGTCGGCGGGATCCCACGAGTCGCGCGGACCCACCGGGTTGTCGATCGCGCTGGTGCTCACCGCTTCGCGTCTGAATTGATCGGCGCGATACCAGTCGGCGACCCATTGCCAGGCGTTGCCGGTCATGTCGGAGAGGCCGTAGCCGTTGGCCGGAAACGTGCCCACCGGACTCGTGCCGAGCGCGCCGCCCGCTTTCGGATTGACGACCGGAAACGACTGCGGCTGCTGGCCTTGCCACACGTTGGCCATCTGTTTGCCGTCGGGGGAAAACTGCTCGCCCCATGCGTACGTGGCCTGGTCGAGGCCGCCGCGCGCGGCGAATTCCCATTCGGCTTCGGTCGGCAGGCGCTTGCCCGCCCACTTCGCATAAGCCTGCGCATCTTCGTAGGACACCTGCACCACAGGGTGATCGTCTTTACCGATGATGTTGCTGTCGGGCCCGGTCGGATGACGCCAGTCGGCGCCAGGCACATAGCGCCACCACTGCGAATAATCATCCAGCGGCACCGGGCGATTCGTGCCGACGAACACCATCGCGCCCGCCACCAGCGCACTGTCGGGCGGACGCGGCGTGCCGGGCGGCAACTGCACTTTCAGGCTGTCCCAGTCGGGCTTTTTCTCGGCGGTGGTGACGTAGCCGGTCGCAACGACAAAGCGGCGGAATTCGGCGTTCGTGACGTGATGGCGGTCCATCCAGAAGCCATGCACCTTGACCTTGTGCGCGGGACGCTCGTTCGGCTGGGCCTGTTTGGCGTCGCTGCCCATCAGGAATTGACCGCCGGGCACCCAGGCCATGCCGAGCGGGCCGTGCGTGCCGTCGCCGAGGACGAGTTGCGGATGAGCGGGAGTATGCGGTGTGAAAGCCCAACTGACAGCGGCGCCGACGCATGCGGGAAGCATGACGAGGAGGGTGCCCCATAGCAACAGTTTGCGCATGCGTGACGCACGCGTTGCTGTCGCGACGGCCGTTCCGTTCGAGCGGGACGGCTTGGCAGGCCCTCGATCTCTTGCACTCGTCATCTTTCCTCTCACGCAGTGAAACGGCCGGGTCGTCGTACGTAACGGTCGACTCTTTATTTCAAGCTTCAGGACAAGCTTAGCGATACAGAATAAGAATGTTGCACTCGTGCAAACGAGCCAGTTGGAGAGTAGCAATTTTTTCCCGATATTTCATAACTTTTTTTAAACAAGTTAGAAACTTTGACGAATACGCAGCGGTGCATTACCGTGTGTGCGGCAAGCATGGCATCCGGGTCGTTCAATCAGAACTCACATAAATGACTTGAGAGAGAAAACACGATGCGCGAGACCGTTCTGCAGTTCGAAGCGAGCGTGAATGAGGCGATCGTGGGCCAGCAGGCCGTGGTTCGGCAGGTGTTGATTGCGTTGCTGGCGGACGGTCATGTATTGCTGGAAAGCCTGCCTGGGCTTGCCAAAACGCGCACGGTCAAGGCGATTGCTACGCGGCTCGCGGCCACCATGAGCCGGATTCAGTTCACGCCCGATCTGTTGCCCTCGGACATCACCGGCGCGGAAACGCTGCTGCAATCCGGTAGCGAACGCACGCTCAGTTTTCAACCCGGACCGATTTTCGGTAATCTGATTCTCGCCGACGAAATCAACCGCGCGCCGGCCAAGGTTCAATCCGCATTGCTCGAAGCGATGGAAGAGCGGCAAATCTCAGTCGCGGGAAAAACGCACCGCATGTCCGCGTTGTTTCTCGTGATGGCCACTCAGAATCCGATTGAACAGGAAGGCACTTATCCATTGCCCGAAGCGCAAATGGATCGGTTTCTTCTCAAGGTGCTGATCGACTATCCGTCGCCTGAAAGTGAGGTCGCCATGCTGCGGCTGCTGCGGCACGAGAGCAATGCGGCCGCCGAGGCGCCGGACGTGCTGTCGCAGGACATCATTTTCGCCGTGCGTGAAGAAATCCGCCAGATTGCCGTGGCTCCCGCGATCGACGACTATATCGTGTCGATCGTCAATGCGACGCGTCACGGCGCGGAACTCGACGCCGACCTCGGCAAATGGATCGAAGTCGGCGCGAGCCCGCGCGGCGCGATCGGCCTCGACCGCGCGAGCCGCGTGCAGGCCTGGCTGCAGGCGCGCAGTTTCGTCACGCCGGACGACGTGCGCGCCGTCATGCATCCGGTGCTGCGGCATCGTCTGATCCTTTCTTACGATGCGAACGCGGAGAGCATCAGCGCCGACCGGGTGATCGACCGTCTGGTGGAAAAGGTGGCGGTGCCGGCCTGATCCGGCTGTCGTTTCAATGCTAAGGAGTGGCGTGGCCGTGCTGTCCTCTACTGACATCGGCAGCGTGTATGTCGACGCCGCACATCTGGCGAAGCTCGAATTTCAGGCGCGCGGCTTGAGTTTCGTCGCGCCCGCGCCGGTGTCGAGCGTGCTGTCCGGTGCGCACGCGTCGCGTCTGCGTGGGCGCGGTTTGAACTTCGAAGAGATTCGTGGCTATCTGCCGGGCGACGATGTTCGTCATATCGACTGGAAGGCGTCGTTGCGGCTCGGCAAACCGCAGGTTCGCACTTATACCGAAGAGCGCGACCGGCCGCTTCTGGTGGTCGTCGATCAGCGCATGAGCATGTTTTTCGGCTCGCATCGCGCGTTCAAATCCGTGGTGGCCGCTGAAGCCGCCGCGCTCGCCGTGTGGATGGGGTTTGCCGCGGGCGACCGCGTCGGCGGCGTGCTGTTCAACGATAGCCAGCTCACGCGCATCAAGCCGTTGCGCAGCCGCAGCCGCATCAAGACATTGTTCGGCGCACTCGCCGCGATGAATCGCGCACTGCACGCCGAAAGCGAGACCCGAACCGCTTACGATCAACTCGACGCCGCGCTCGAAGGCGTGCTTCAACTGGCGGGACACGACTATCTGATTTGCGTGATCAGCGATTTCGCCGGCGCGGGCGAGCGCACGCGCCGTCTGCTGCGGCAACTCGCGGCGCACAACGACGTGGTGGCCGCGATGATCTTCGATCCGCTGTGGCAGCAGATGCCGGGCCACCGCGCGCTCGTCGTCAGCGAAGGGCGCTTGCAGGTCGAATTGCGCATCGAACAGGAACGCGTGCGCCGGCCCTTGTCGAGCCTGTTCAGCGGCCGCACCGCCGAAGTGGCCGAATTGCTGCGCACGAGCGGCGTGCCGTTGATGGCGCTCTCCACCGACGAGCCAGCCGTCGATCAGGTGCGCCGTCTGTTCGGCGAACGCGCGCGGCCTGCCACCGGGAGTGGCATATGAGCGGCGTGTCGGGCATCGTGTCGGCGGTGGCGGATGGGTCGCCGCAACTGCAAGGCTTGCAGGAGTTGCCGCTGCCCGAGCCGGTATCGTACGTACCCCAAACGATCGGCTGGGTGCTTGTCGCCATCGTGTTGCCCGCGCTCGTGCTGCTGGCGCTATGGGCGGCCTGGCGCCGCTACGAACGGCAGCGTTACCGGCGCAATGCCTTGCAGGAACTGGCCGGAATCGAAGCGAGCCTTGCGGCAGGCCAAGCGGACCCGCTTCAACGTGCGGCTACACTCGCCGCGATACCGCGTTTGCTGAAACGCACGTCGCTCGAGGTCGCGCCGCGCGAGCAGGTGGCGGCACTCACCGGCGAGGCGTGGCTCGCGTTTCTCCAGCGCACGCGTGGGTGTTTCGACGCGCACACCGGTCCGCTTCTCACGCTAGCGAGCTATGCGCCGCCGGAGCAGGTCGCACGTCTTTCGCAAGACGACGCAGCCGCGCTGATCCGGCATGCGCGCGACTGGATCGAGCATCATCATGTGGAAATTTGATTTTCCGTGGGTGTTCGCGCTGCTGCCGCTGCCGCTACTCGTGTGGTGGCTGATACCGGCTTATCGCACCACGGCCATGGCCGTGCGCGTGCCCTTCTTTCACGAAATGGCGCAGGCCGCGGGCGAGAAGCCGGCGCCCGGCGGCGTGCGTCTGCGCCGGCACTGGCTGCTGCGTTTGCTGATGCCCGTGCTGTGGGTGCTGCTCGTGATCGGGGCGGCGAAACCGGTGTTCGTCGAGCCGCCGGTCGTGCGCGATGAACCGGCACGCGACCTGATGCTGGCGATCGATCTTTCGGGATCGATGGCCACGCGCGACTTCGTCGATCCGGCCGGTGAGCGCATGGACCGGCTAAGCGCCGTCAAACGCGTGGTGGCCGATTTTGTGGCGAAGCGCAAGGGTGACCGCATCGGCCTCGTGGTGTTCGGCGACGCGGCCTATCCGCAGGCGCCGCTCACGCTGGATCACGACAGCGTGCGGATTCTGCTGGAGCAGATGCAGATCGGCATGGCGGGCCCGCGTACGGCGATCGGCGACGCGATCGGGCTGACGGTCAAGCTGATGGGCGATTCGCACGCGCAGGAGAAGGTGCTGATCCTGCTCACCGACGGCAACGACACCAGCAGTGCGATCCCACCGGAGCGGGCGGCGGAGATCGCGAAACAGCACAAGCTGGTGGTGCACACAGTGGGCATCGGCGATCCGGACACGACCGGCGAAGACCGCGTCGATCTCGATGCGTTGAAGCGTATAGCGAGCATCACCGGCGGCCGGGCGTTTCGTGCATTGGGTCAGGAAAAGGATCTGGCCGATGTCTACACGACGCTCGACAAACTGACACCCGAAAAAATCAAACGGGAAATCTACCGGCCGCAGCGCGATTATTTCTGGGTGCCGGTCGCGGCGGGCTTGTCCATTCTCGCGCTGTATCACGTACTGGCTTTGCTGATCGCGTGGTTGCGCGCACCTCGGCGGGCGCGGGACGTGCAGCGTATGGAAAGCGTGCCGGTGAGTGTGCCGGTGAGCGAGGCTCAGCATGGAAATTGATCTGACCGCGTTCCATTTCCTGCGGCCGGTGTGGCTGCTGTTGCTGATTCCCGCGTTCGGCCTGCCGTTCGTCTGGCTGCGTCGCAATGACGTGCGCGCGCGCTGGCGTGGTGTGATCGCGCCGGAGTTGCTGGAGCATCTGATCGTCGGCGGTGCGAAACGTCGCGTGATTCAGCCGGTTCATACGCTCGCGCTGTTGCTCGGCATCGGCGCGCTTGCCGTGGCGGGGCCGACGTGGCAGCAGGAACGCCCGCCGTTCAATCAGGACAAGGCGCCGCTCGTCGTCGTGCTCGAACTCGCTCATTCGATGGACGCCACCGACATCGCGCCGACTCGCCTCGAACGCGCGAAGCAGAAAGTGCTCGATCTCGCGAGAGCGCGCAAGGGCGCGCGAACGGGGCTCGTCGTGTTCGCATCGACAGGTCACCTCGTGGTGCCGCCGACCGAAGACCCGGCGATGCTCGAACTCTACGTGCCCGCGCTCTCGCCGGCGCTGATGCCGCGCGACGGCAAGAACGCGACGGCCGGGCTCGACGTCGCCGAAAAGCTTCTGGCGAACGACCCGGCGGCGGGCACGATCGTCTTCATGAGCGACGGCTTCGATGCAAATGACGCGGACGCCTTCGTGCAAAAAGCGAAAGCGCTGCGGCATCAACTGCTCTGGCTCGCGGTCGGCACGGAACACGGCGGCCCGATCCGCGGTCCCGACGGCATGATCCAGATGGACGCCGAAGGCCACCCGCTGCTGGGCACGTTCGACGCCGACGCGATCCGCACTGTCGCGCGCGATGCCGGCATCCCGCTCGCGAGCATGCGCGCGGATGACGACGATGTATCGTGGGTCCAGCATCGCGCGCAGGCCTATCTCGCGCAAGCGGAGGAAACCAAGGTCGAGCCGCGCTGGAAGGAGAGCGGCTACTGGCTCGTGTTGCCGTTGCTGCTGCTCGCGCTGTGGAGTTTTCGGCGCGGCTGGACCGTCAAGTGGCTGCCCGTCGTGCTGCTTTCGCTCGCGTTCAGCGCGCTGCCGCGGCAAGCGCAAGCGGCGCAATGGCAATGGCTCGACCTGTTCGCGACACACGACCAGCAAGGGCGCTGGAATCTCGAACACGGCAACGACAAGGCGGCCGCGGAACGCTTCGACGATCCGATGTGGAAGGGGCGCGCGCAATATCTGGCGGGAGATTACGCCGGTGCGCTCGAAACGTTCTCGCGGATCAAGACGGCGCAGTCGTATTTCTATATCGGCAATACGCTGGCGCATCTCGACGATTACGCGGGCGCGATCAAGGCCTACGACAACGCGCTCAAACTGCAACCCTCGCTCGCGCAGGCGACGGCCAATCGCGCGTACATGCAGACGCTGATGGCGAGAGACAAACAGAACGAGGCCGACCCGGAGGAAGATCCGCCCGACCAGGTGCAGGTCGACAAGAAGAAGGGCCGTGGCACGACCGCGGTGATCGAAGCAGCGCCACAGCCGAGCGAGGATGCATGGATGCGCAACCTGAACACGTCGCCCGCCGTGTTCCTGCAACAGCGCTTTGAACAGGAATCCGCAGCGAAGACGGGAGGCGCGCCATGAAGCGATTTCTATTCGGCGTTGCGTTGCTGGTTTCCTTGTTCGCGTCGGCATCCGCGATGGCCGATCCCGCACCGCGCATCATGGCGCGCGCGCATCTCGAACCCGCCGGCCCGGTCGTGGCGGGCAGCGAGGTCAAACTGGTCGTCGATGTGCTGACGACCACGTGGTTTACCGAGGCGCCGAACTGGCCGTTGTTCAACATCCCCGGCGCGATCGTGAATCTGCCCGACGAGCAGGCAACCAATCTCTCCGAAGATATCGACGGCACGCGCTGGTTCGGCGTGAGCCGCGCGTATCGGATCGCGCCGCAGGCGGGCAAGACGTTCGAGATTGCGCCGTTGACCATTACCGTGTATCCCGGCGGCATGACAGGACCCGCGCAGGTGACGACGCCCGCATTGAAACTCGTCGCGACCTTACCGCCAGGCGCCGAAGGCATGACCACCTTTTTCGCCGCGCCCAAACTCACCGTCGAACAGAAAATCGAACCAACGCCGGGGCATCTCGCCGTCGGCGCGCCGCTCACGCGCACGATCACGCAGCGCGCCGCGAGCACCGAGTCGATGCTGATTCCGCCCGCGATACTCGGCGACGTGGCCGGTCTCAAACGCTACGCGAAACCCGCGGCGACGCGCAACATTGTCGAGGACCGCGCCGGACTCGTCGCCGGTGAGCGAACCGACAGCGCGAGTTATGTCGCCGAGCGCACCGGCACCTACAATCTGCCGCCCGTGACGATCGAATGGTGGAACACCACAACGCGGCGCGAGGAGAAGATCGTCCTGCCCGCGGTGCGTTTCTCGGCCGCCGCGGTACGGGAGAAACCGCTGTTCGAGATTCCCATCGACGCCATGCGCGGAGGCATGCCGCATCGCATCGTCGTGATTCACGCGCGGCAGGTCATAGTCGGTTGTGTCGTCGTGCTAGGCGTGATTCTGTTGATTGCCTTGCGTGCGCGTGCGGGCTCTTTCGTTCGGCGTGGCGAGCGTGCGGTGACTCATGCGTGGCAGCGCTGGTTG
Organism: Paraburkholderia aromaticivorans; assembly: GCF_012689525.1. Taxonomy (NCBI): domain Bacteria; kingdom Pseudomonadati; phylum Pseudomonadota; class Betaproteobacteria; order Burkholderiales; family Burkholderiaceae; genus Paraburkholderia; species Paraburkholderia aromaticivorans. Next base: position 2,422,366 of record NZ_CP051516.1, on the reverse strand, counting down.
GCCAGCGATGCGCTCGCCTGGCGCAAGCTCGCGACGGCCGCCCGCAAAGGAGAGTGGCGGCGGACCATTCCGGCCTTGTATGCGTGGATAGATAGAGCAGGCGACTTCGGTCGTCCCGCGCGCTTCGAGAACATCGATACGACTGGCGATCAGGATGCCGCGAGTTTGATCGCCGCGGTCGAGTCGAACTATGCGGGAGACGACGCGCGGAGTGGTCCCCGATGGAAAGAGATCGGCGCGGTTCTGCGCCGGCGTGCGGATCAGGCGAGGACGAAGCGCAAGGACGACAGCTTGCCGGGACCGCTGAACCGATATTAGGCAGCAACGCTCTTTCCTGGCTTCAATGAGACCCTCCGCAATGCCACGACAACGGTTGGCTACGAGATGGCTTTTCCTATTCCGCAAACACTTCCTGCAAGGTTCGCAGGGTGTCCAACATCGCTTTATCGGCAATTGCGCCTTCTTTCTTGACCAACCGCAGTTTGTCAACCGAGCGAATCTGATCCAGCAGAATCAACCCCTGTTTTCGCTTGAACGTCACAGGGATTCGATACGGGGCAGGGCGTCCCTTCGAGGTCATTGGCGCGACGATCGCGGTACGCAGATGGTCATGCATTTCTGGTGGCGATACCACCACGCAGGGCCGAGTTTTTTGAATCTCGCTACCCAGCGTCGGATCAAGGGCGACCAGCCAAACTTCGCCTCGTACTACCATGTAAGCTCCGCGTCGTCGGCATTTCCAAAGTCGCCAATCAACAGCGCGTCGTCGCCGCTTTCAGCGAGAGCTTTGCTTGCTTCGGCCCATCCTTCGCGCGCTTTTTGCCGAGGACGTCGAAGCACAATCGCGTCATTTTCGACTTCCATTTCCACTTCCTTCTCCAATCCCAACTGCGCAAGGACAGGCTTTGGAATAAGCACACCCTGCGAGTTACCCATTCTGCGAATCGTCGTTTTCATCATTTCACCGTGATAACAATGTTATACCGTGAGGTGCGAAGCGTCAACGCAATGTTATGACACGATTCGCCCGCTGTCATTGTCGCTCTATCGACCGTCGTGGACTAAGGCAACCGTGGTAACGGGATAACCCGGCAACGTAACCTATGCCGATTCATGTGCACGGGCAAAGTGCCGGCGCAGCCCACACTCGAAGAAGCAGTGAACGCCTGCGGAAAACCTGCACTATCTGCCTTGCCGCGACGATCGCCTCGTGCTGATCGTGCCGACCGGTCACGTGCTCGAAGGGCGTGAAGCGGTGGCGTTCACCGAGACGCTCGCGTTCGATTACGTCGGCTTGTCGGAATGGAGCGCGATTCACGCGTTTCTAGTACGGGCCGCCGCCGAGGCCGGACGGCCGTTCCGCTTTCGCGCAGAGATGGGTAATTTCGATGCGGTGTGCCGGATGATCGAGGCGACCGTCGGCATCGGCGTGATCCCGGACTCCGTGGCGCGCCGGCTCGTGCCGACCATGCGCATCACCGCGAGCGCGCTGACCGATAGTTGGGCGTTGCGCAGGCTGCATGTCTGCGTGCGCGATTTCGACGCGTTGCCGCTGTTCGCGCGTGAGCTGGTCGATATGTTCGCGGCCGAAGCGCAGGCCGGCAAAGATCACACGCTGACGGCCGGCACGGTGACGCCTTAACGAACCTCGAAGATCGCTTCAACCTCGACGGACGCCGCAGCGGGCAGGGTGGCGACGCCGACCGCCGTCCGCGCATGCCGGCCGCGTTCGCCGAACACCTCGAAGAAAAGATCGGACGCCCCGTTGATCACTTTCGGCACGTCCGGATAACCGGGCGTCGCATACACGAAGCCGCCGACGCGGTGGCAGCAGACCACACGATCCAGATCGCCATCCAGCGCGAGCTGCAATGCCGCCAGCAGGTTCAGCGCGCAGATCTGCGCGGCTTGCTGTCCGGCCTGAAGGTCGTGCACCTCGCCGACCGGGCCGCTGAATCGCACTTCGCCTTCCCATTCGCAGATTTGTCCGGAGAGGAAGACCAACTGGCCGGAGCGTGAAAATGGTTTGAACGCGCCGCGCGGAGCGGGCACGTTCGGCAGGGCGAGGCCGAGCGCGTGCAGGCGGGCCAGGGCGGTGCCGGGGGCGTCGTTCGATGTGGACGTGGTCATGTCGATGTTGAAGGTTTCGATTGAGGTTAAAGCCAGGAGCATTCGGCGCTGAAAAAGCGTGGGTCGATACCCGCCGGTCGGAGAGCCCAATCATGACACGGCCGGGTACAGGGTAGAAACGTGTTAATCAGGCTCAACGCTTCTATGCGAGGTAACGGCAACGATATAGACATCCACGTGGGCGTATGATTTCGCAACCTCTGCCAAACAGGAGTCGCCCATGCAAGCGCGTGTTCACCTTCTCTTCATTACCGTATTGGCCGGTGCGTTGAGTGCCTGCGCACAGACCGGTCCCGTCGAGTTCTCCGCATCGGGCGCGGACGCGCCGATGCTCAATCAGGCGAGCGATATGGACTTCGGTCCGATGGACAGGACGATCGAACAATGCAAAGCCGTGTCGCGGAACGCGGGCCCAGGGCAATGCACGAAAGTTCGCGCATACGAATCGTGTATGAAGAGCAAAGGCTATATCACCGTGCTCGGACCAGAAAACCCGCAGGGCTGCGGCGATCCGGAATGGGAAAAGGATGTACGCAAGTGGCTTCGCTGAAGCAGTACGCCCCGACCCACTGACGTCCGTCGGGCTCCCTTCAAACCACGCCGAGCAACTCCTTCAACTGCGCGGTTCGCGAACGGCTGACGGGCACCTGAGTCTGTTCGGCGTCGTCCATGACGAGATTGACGCTCTCGTCCAGTTTGACCAGTTCGACCGCATATTGCAGGCTCACGATATGGCTGCGATGCACGCGTAGATAGATGCTGCTGTCGAGGCGCAGTTCGAGATCGGCGAGCGAGAGATTGGAGAGGTAGCGGTCGTCCTTCGTGACGATGGTCGTGTAGTGGCCGTCGCCTTGAAAACGCACGATCTCCTTCAGATCGAGCAGGATCACGCGATTCTTGCGGTACACGGGAATCTTGAAGAGACGGCGCGGCGACGGCGCGGCGCCGCCCGTTTGCAGGCCGGACGGTTCGGTGGTCAGGTCAGTGACGTCGTAAAAAATCATGCAGGTGCCGCAGGCGCCGTCGGCGCCGGCCATTTTGGACACCTTGATCATCAGGATCCGGTCCGGAATGTTGATCATCATCGCCACCGGCGGCGGCGACTTGACCGGGCAGCCGCCCGCGTCTTTCGACTGCAGCAGAAAGCGCAGTTTGTCGCGGCTTTTCTCGGGGTGGAGCTGCACCACGTCGATGCCGAATAGCCGGTCTTGTGACACGCCCAACGATTGCTCGCCGGCCGGCCCGAGAATTTGCAGCGCGACGTCGTTGAATGCCGTGACGTAGCCGCGCGGGTCCAGCCAGACGATCCCCGGATTGAACTGCTCCAGCTTGTGCTGGAAGGTCTCTGATCGGCGCTCGGACGCCGATACGGCGGCGGGCTCAGACAATTTCATGCCGGGTCTCCTCACGGGATGTCCACGTTCTCATGCGATTCGTCCTGCCTGATTTTCCTGCTTAACCACTCCCGCCGATTTTCGCGCAAATTTCCGGGCCGTTCACGCAGGTAAACCCGCCATTCAGGAAAGCGGCTTGAAATGCCGCATGGCCTCGTGAATCGTACTCTTCATTTCGTGAATACACGCCGCGCCCGATTCGTCCGGCCATGTCGGCTTTCATGGTCGTTTTCCGGTAGTTGGCGCACGCGAACCACCGTTCGGGAAATCGCATTGAATTGCTGCATTGCATTGTGAAATCCTTGATTACGGGCCGGCGACGTTCCGGGTGGCAGGCGCATGACAATAAAGGAGGCCAGTGTGATCCCTCGTCCGTTCGACTATCACGCTCCCGGCAGCTTGCCGGAAGCCATCGCGCTGCTCGCCGAATATGGCGATGAGGCGAAGCTACTGGCGGGCGGCCATAGTTTGCTGCCCATGATGAAGCTGCGTTTTGCCGAGCCCGCGCATCTGATCGACCTCGGCAAGCTCGTGGAACTCAAAGGCATTCGCGAGGCCGGCGGCGAGCTCCGCATCGGCGCGATGACGACCGAGAACGAATTGATCTGGTCGGAACTGTTGCAGACGAAGTGTCCGTTGATCGTCGAAGGCGCGCGGCAGATTTCCGATCCGCAGGTGCGCTACCGCGGCACGCTGGGCGGCGACCTGTCGCATGGCGATCCGGGCAACGACCATCCTGCGCTGATGATGGCGCTCGACGCATCGTTCGTGCTGGCGGGCGAGCGTGGCGAGCGCGTGGTGCCGGCCAACGGCTTTTTCCTCGGCACGTACGCGACGCTGCTCGAACCCGGCGAAATCATGACGGAGATCCGCATCCCGCTGCCGGACGCGGGCACCGGCTATTGCTACGCCAAGCTCAAGCGCAAGACCGGCGACTTCGCGACGGCCGCCGCGGCGGTGACGCTCCGCGTCGAATCAGGCACGGGCGCAGTCAGTCACGTGCGGATTGCTCTGACGAATGTCGCCGAGACGGCCATTCGCGCATCGGACGCGGAGCAGTTTCTATCAGGCAAGCCGCTCGATGATGCCGCCATCGCCGAAGCCGCACGCCTCGCCATGTCCGCCTGTGCGCCGGTCGCCGATTTGCGCGGCGACGTCGAGTACAAGACGGCGATGGCGGGCGAGATGACACGCCGGGCTCTGGCCACGGCTTACGCACGCACCGCGCACTGACCGCGCGCAACGAACCCGGTTTCCGGAGACTGCGACATGAGCAAAAAAACCATGGTGTCGTTCACGCTGAACGGCCAAGAAACGGACGTGATCGTCGAGCCGCGCGAACTGCTGATCCATACGTTGCGCGAAAAATGCCTGCACACCGGGCCGCACATTGGTTGCGAGACCTCGCATTGCGGTGCCTGCACGGTCGACTTCAACGGCATGTCCGTCAAGTCCTGCACGATGCTGACGGTGCAAGCCGAAGGCGCCACTGTGCTGAGCGTCGAAGGCCTCGCGCAAGGCGGCGAACTGCATGCGCTGCAAGAAGGTTTCATGCAGGAGCACGGGCTGCAGTGCGGCTTCTGTACGCCGGGCATGCTGATGCGTGCCTACCGTCTGTTGCAGGAAAATCCCGATCCGAGCGAAGCGGACATCCGTTACTGGATGGCGGGCAATCTGTGCCGCTGTACGGGCTATCAGAACATCGTGAAGGCGGTGCAATACGCGGCGCGCAAGCTGCGGGGTGAGGCGGTCGAAACATCGCATCCGCTGATGTCAGCGGAAACCCACTGACGACCGGGAGAACGTGATGGGCAATCTGGACACCAATCTCGATCGTCTCGCCGCACTGGAAGGCATGGGCTGCTCGCGCAAACGCCGCGAGGATCCGCGCTTCATCCAGGGCAAGGGCACGTACGTCGACGACGTGAAGATGCCGGGCATGCTGTTCGGCGTCATGGTGCGCAGTCCGTATGCGCACGCTCGCATCAAGAGAATCGACAAATCGCGCGCGCTCGCGCATCCGGGCGTGCATGCGGTGCTGACCGCCGACGACCTCAAACCGCTCAAGCTGCACTGGATGCCGACGCTAGCCGGCGACGTGCAAGCCGTGCTCGCCGACGAGAAGGTCTGCTTCCAGAATCAGGAGGTCGCCTTCGTCGTCGCCGACGACCGCTACGTGGCGGCGGACGCCGCGGAACTGGTGGAAGTGGAGTACGAGGAACTGCCGGTCGTGGTCGATCCGCTGACCGCGCTCGCCGCGGACGCGCCGGTGATCCGCGAGGACATCCAGGACAAACAGGCCGGCGCGCACGGCGCGCGCAAGCATCCGAATCACATCTTCACCTGGCAGATCGGCGACAAGGACAAGACCGACCGCGTGTTCGACAATGCGGACGTTACCGTGAAGCAGGACATGCTGTACCCGCGCGTGCATCCTTGTCCGCTCGAAACCTGCGGCTGCGTGGCCTCGTTCGACAAGGCGCGCGGCGATCTCACGGTTTACATCACGTCGCAGGCGCCGCATGTCGTGCGTACGGTGGTCGGCTTGCTGTCGGCGATTCCGGAGTCGAAGATCCGCATCATCTCGCCGGATATCGGCGGCGGCTTCGGCAACAAGGTCGGCGTGTATCCGGGCTACGTAACGGCGATCGTCGCCTCGATCGTGCTCGGGCGGCCGGTCAAATGGATCGAATCGCGCGCGGAGAATCTGAGCAGCACCGCCTTCGCGCGCGACTATCACATGACCGGCGAACTCGCGGCGGATCGCGACGGCCGCATCAAGGCGTTGCGCGTGCACGTCACCGCGGATCATGGCGCGTTCGACGCGTGCGCCGATCCAACCAAATGGCCCGCCGGCATGTTCCATGTCTGTACGGGATCCTATGCAATTCCGAACGCGTTCGTGTCGGTCGACGGCATCTATACCAACAAGTTTCCAGGTGGCGTCGCGTATCGATGCTCGTTCAGAGTCACGGAGGCGGTCTATCTGATCGAGCGGATGGTCGATGTGCTGGCGCAAAAGCTCGGCATCGACAAAGCCGAAATCCGGCTGCGCAACTTCATCCGCAAGGAGCAGTTTCCGTACACGACGCCGCTCGGGCTCGAATACGATTCGGGCGATTACGAACCGGCGCTGAAGAAAGTGCTTGCGGCCGTCGACTATCCGGCGCTGCGCGCCGAGCAGGCCGCGCGGCGCTCGGACCCGAACGCCGAATGGCTGCTCGGCATCGGCATCGTCAACTTCACGGAGATCGTCGGCGCCGGGCCGTCGAAGATGTGCGACATCCTCGGTGTCGGCATGTTCGATTCGTGCGAGATCCGCGTGCATCCCGACGGTTCCGCGATCGCGCGCATGGGCACGATCACGCAAGGGCAGGGGCATCAGACCACCTACGCGCAGATCATCGCGTCGGAGGCGGGCATTCCGGCATCGGTAATCACGGTCGAAGAAGGCGATACCTCCACCGCGCCGTATGGCCTCGGCACGTATGGCTCACGTTCGACGCCGGTGGCGGGCGCGGCGGTCGCGCGTGCGTCACGCAAGATTCGCGAAAAGGCACGGCAGATCGCCGCGCATCTGCTTGAAGCGAGCCCGAACGACGTCGAATTCGATCTCGATCGCTTCGTCCTCAAGGGTTCGCCCGGTCAGTTCAAGACCATCAAGGAAGTGGCGTGGGCCGCGTATAACAACGTCCCCGAAGGACTGGAGATGGGCCTTGAAGCCGTCGATTACTACGATCCGCCCAACTTTACTTTTCCGTTCGGCGCATACGCGTGCGTGCTGGAGGTGAATCGCTATACCGGCGAAACGCGGGTGCGCCGGTTCTACGCGCTCGACGATTGCGGCACGCGGATCAATCCGATGATCATCGAAGGACAGATCCACGGCGGTTTGACGGAGGGCTTCGCGGTCGCGATGGGACAGGAGATGCCCTACGACGAGGCCGGCAATCTGCTCGGCGCCACGCTGCTGGATTACTTCGTGCCGACTGCCGTCGAAACGCCACATTGGGAGACCGACTACACGGTGACGCCGTCGCCGCATCATCCGATCGGCGCGAAGGGCGTGGCCGAATCGCCGCACGTGGGCTCGATTCCGTGCTTTACGGCGGCGATGGTCGATGCGTTCGCGCATCTGGGCGTCACGCATATGAATATGCCGCACAACGCGTATCGCGTCTGGCAGCAATGCCGCGCGCTCGGACTCACGCGGCCGTGACGGTAAACGCCGACGCAACGGGACGTGTAACGCCACACACGCAAAGGATGGTCCGATGAAAGTCGTACTCGAAAAGGTGTTTCCACTGGCCGCCACGGCGGACAACGCGTGGCAACTGATGCAGGACATCGAGGCCGTGGCCGGCTGCATGCCGGGCGCGAAGATCACCGAACGCATCGACGCCACGCATTACAAAGGGACGATTACGGTGCGGCTCGGCCCGGCCACGATGTCGTTCAAGGGCGATATCGAAGTGGTGAATCTCGACGCGGCGGCGCGCAGCCTGCATCTGATCGGCAAGGGCAGTGACGCGACAGGCACCTCGGCGGCGTCGATGGATCTGGTCGCCGCGGTGCAGGCCACGGGCGAGACTTGCGAGCTGACCGGCAAGAGTGAAGTGACGATGAGCGGCAAGGCCGCGTCGCTCGGCGGCCGGTTGATGGGGCCGGTGTCGGAGCAGTTGCTCAAACAGTTCGTGGCGAATTTTGCGGCGCGCTTGCAGAGCTTGCCGGTTCAGCAGAACGCGTCGTCTGCGAGCGCGGCGACCGAAGGCTCGCAGCCCTCGCTTCCCGTCACGCCCGACGTTGCCGTGGCGATTAAAGGTTCGCAGCCTCCGAGTCCCGTTGCCCCCGAGGTTGCAATGCCGACTGAAGGCGACCAGCCTCCGCGTCCTGTCATGCCCGAAGCTGCAGCGCCAACATCCGAACTCAACGGTTTCTCGTTGACGTGGGCCGTCATACGCGACTGGTTGCGCGGGATTTTCTCCCGCAAGACGGCTTGAGGACGCCGCGCGATCATGGCCACCGACCGCATGCACGACCTCGTCGATCTGCAGGCGCAGCTTGCGCGGCACGGCTTTATCGCCGAGCGCAGCTTCGCCGCGACCCTGTTGCTGACGATGGAAATGCGCCGCCCGTTACTGCTGGAAGGCGAGGCCGGCGTCGGCAAGACGGAGGTCGCCAAGGCGCTTTCGCGGCTGCTCGACACGCGGCTGATCCGCCTGCAGTGCTATGAAGGCCTCGACGCGCATTCCGCGCTCTATGAATGGAACTACCAGCATCAACTGCTGGCGATCAAACTACTGGAGCAGGACGACCGGCCGATTACGGACAAGGAGCAGGACATTTTCTCCGAGCGCTATCTGCTCAAACGGCCGCTGCTCGAAGCGATCACCACGACGCCGGCGCCGGTGTTGCTGATCGACGAAATCGACCGGACCGATGAAGCGTTCGAGGCCTATCTGCTCGAGTTGCTTTCCGACTTCCAGATGTCGATCCCGGAGCTAGGCGTGATTCGCGCCGCCGAGCGGCCTTTCGTGATTCTGACCTCCAACGGCACGCGCGAAATCTCGGATGCGCTGCGCCGCCGCTGCCTTTATCAATACGTCGACTATCCCGGCTTCGAGAAGGAGTTGCTGATCGTGCGCACCCAGATTCCAGACGTGCCGGATAAGCTCGCGCGGCAAATGGTCGAATTCGTGCAGTCGGTCCGGCAAATGGATTTGCGCAAGAAGCCGGGACTCGCCGAGACGCTCGACTGGGTTGCCGCGTTGCTGCGCCTCGGCGTGAGCGCATTCGACGCGGACGGGGTCGAGCGGATCATGGATTCACTGGCCGCGCTCGTCAAAACGCGCGAGGACCAGGCGGGCCTGACACGGCCGGTCGTCGAAAAACTGGTGGCGTCATGTTGAGCAACGTCGACAACGCCAATAGCGCCGGCGCGAGCCGCCCCCCGCCGCCGGATCTCGACGCGGCGCTGATGACCCGCTATGCGGGCTTCGCCGGCTGGCTGCGCACGAACGATTTTCATGTGACGAGCAGCGACGTGGCTGCCTCGATGGAAGTCGCGCTGCGCATGGGTCAACTCGACAGCGAGGTGTTGCGTTGGAGCCTGCGCGCGTTGCTCTGTTCGCGAGCGCAGGAGTGGCGGCGCTTCGACGCATTGTTCGACGCGTATTTCTTCGTGCCGAACCGCCGTCAACTGGTCGAAACACGCGCCGGCGGCGCGGGCCGGATCGAGGCGAACCAAGCCACGGGGCCGCGTGACGGCAGCGAAGGCACGCCGCTATCGCTGGCGGCCGGGCGCGGCGGCGTCGCGGCGGAGCCCGACGGCAGCACCGCGGAGCAGGGCGCCTCGGAAGACGAATCGTTGGCGCATGCGGACTTCCGCCATCTGAACCAGCCCGACGAACTGTTCGCGATCGACGCCGCGATCCGCCGTTTCGCGCAGCGTCTGCAAGGCATCCAGTTGCGCCGTGAGCGGCGCGCGAACGCCGGGCGCGTGATCGACATGGCGTGGACCGTGCGCCGCAGCGTCTCGCGTGGCGGCCTGCCGCTCGATCTCGGCTGGCGCCGCAAACGGCGGCTGCGGCCGCGCATCGTGCTGCTGCTGGACGTGAGCCGTTCAATGAGCCTGTACAGCTTCTTCTATCTGCGGCTCGCGCGTGCGCTCAGCGCGCGGGTGTCCGACGTGCATTGCTTCATTTTCCATACGCGCCTCGTGGGCGTCGAGCAGGCGCTGCGCGACCCGGACCCGTGGCGTTCGCAGGAGCGCCTGCAACTGCTGTCGGCGGGATGGGCGGGCGGCACGCGCATCGGCGATAGTCTCGACGAGTTCAATCAGCAGCACGCTACACGCCTGCTGCATTCGCGCACGGCGGTCGTGGTGGTCAGCGACGGTTACGACGCCGGCGAACCCGAGCGCCTTCAGCAGGCGCTCGCCGCGATACGGCGCCGTTGCCGGTGTCTCGTGTGGCTCAATCCGCTGGCGAGCCGCGCCGATTTCACGCCGGCGAGCGCGGGCATGCAGGCGGCGCTGCCCTATATCGACCTGCTGGCCGGCGCGCGCGATCTGGCGAGTCTGGAGCGCGTGTTGCCTCAAGTACTGTCGGTCTTGCAATGAGGGTTCTGTAATGAGCACCGAAACCCTTCTCCAACTCGAACAACGGCTGATTGAAGCGGCGCGGCCGTTCGCCGTCGTGACCGTGATTCGCGCGGCGCCGCCCACCTCGGCGTGGGTGGGCGCGCAGGCGCTGGTCGACGGTGACGGCGCGCTGCACGGCTGGATCGGCGGCGGCTGCTCGCGGGCCATCGTGATCGAGGCGGCGCGGCAGACCATGCGCGCGGGCCAGCCAAAGCGCGTGCGGATCAGCAACGAACCCGGCAGGCCCGAAGCCGATGTCGAAGCGCATGCGATGCCGTGCGCGAGCAACGGCGTGCTCGAACTGTTCATTCAACCGACGCTGCCCGCGCCAGCGGTGCTGGTGCTCGGCTCGACACCGACGGCGCTCGAAGCCTGCGTGCTGGCCCAGCGAATGGGCCTGCGGGTCTGCGCGGCGGCGAACGTCACGGCGCCGCTGGCGGCGCTCGGTCTGTCGCGGATCATGCAAGGTTTCGATAGCGCCGCGTTCGATCAGATCGAGCCGCAGTTGATTCTGGTTGCCACTCAGGGCGACAGCGACGAAGCCGCGCTCGAAGCCGCACTGCGCAGCTCGGCCGATGCCGTGCTGCTGGTCGCAAGCCAGCGCAAGGCGGACCGGTTGCGCGACGCGATGCTGCTGCGCGGTATCGCGCCGGCGCGTTTAGCGGCGCTGCATTCGCCGGCGGGTCCGCATATCCACGCGCACACGCCGCAGGAAATCGCGCTGGGCGCGGTCGCGGGACTCGTGGCGCTGCGCCGTGAACTGGAACTGGCCGCTGCAGCCGCTGCCGACGCAGGGCATTGCGTCGAGGGCGAAGCGGTGCCGGCGTTGCCGCCGTGCGAAACGCCGGCTTCGATCGACGCGCCCGCCGCGCGCTATACGAACCCCGTCTGCGGGATGGCGGTCGAGATCGCATCGGCGAGACACGTGCTCGACTATGGCGGCGAGCGCGTCTATTTCTGCTGCGACGGCTGCAAACTCGAATTCGAGCGCGCGCCCGACAAGTATCTTGCGATCGCGCAGGGCCGCACCCAACTGGAAAAGACATGAGCGACGCCTGGCAGGTCGCCGCGCTGCACCGGACGCCGACCTTCTCGGCGGTGGTGCTGGCCGCCGGCATGTCGTCCCGGATGCAAGGGCAGCACAAGCTGCTACTGCCGGTGGACGGACAGCCGGCTATCAGGCGCACGGTGAGCGCACTGTGCGCGGCCCGCCCCGAGCAAATCGTGGTCGTCACTGGCTATAAAGGGCGGGCCGTCATGGAAGCGCTCGACGGTCTGCCGGTCAACTTCCAGAGCAATCCGCGCTACGAGGAAGGGCAGATGACTTCCGTCGCCGCCGGCGTGGCCGCTCTCACGGCGCCCTGCAACGTGGTGCTGGTGTGTCTGGCCGACCAGGTGCTGCTCGATGCCGCCGACTACCGCGAGTTGATCGACGCGTTCGCCGCGATGCCGCGCGGCTCGATCCTCGTGCCGTTCTTCAATGGGCAACGCGGCAATCCGGTGGCGTTCTCCGCGAGCTATGCCGCGGAAGTCGTGAGCGGACACGTGAACCCGGGATGCCGCAAGCTGATTGCGGAGCATCCCGACGAAGTGTTCATCCACGAGGCCGCGCACGACCGCTTCACGATCGATATGGACACGCCGGAGGACTATGCGCGTGTTCTGGAGCGGTTGACGTCGGTGGGAGAGAAGCTGATTCGCGTTACTTCCGGAGGCGGGTAATGCCGGCGCTGTCTCGCGCACGACGCCACGAATCTGGACGCAGCGGGTGATCGTGGTGTCGGCCGACGAGATCGTGGCAACCATCGGACGATACATCGAGCTTCGCGCGATGGGCTACGTGCCCCAATCGTCGCCGCCTGAAGCTTCGCGCCGCGATCAGCGCGGCGCTTGCCGGCCTTGCATCCGGTTCTGGTGAGAATAGAGTGCTGGCGGACCGGCTTGGTCTACCTGCGGTCCAGTCAAGGCGTATTGACGAGAGCGCTTCCGCTTAAGCCACTTCAATAAGTGTAAGAGGCAATCACGCCTTTAATCTTTTCCAACGACTCCCGGAGTATGGGCAAATCAACGGATCCAAGCGCCACGCGAATCGCGTGGGGCACATGCTCCGAAGTCGAGAAAGGCTCGGCCGTCGAGACTGAAATTCCCTCGCGCACGAGCGCCATCGCCACCACATCGGCGCGAACCTCTTCCGCGAGAGGAAGCCAGAGGAAGTAGGACGCGGGATGGCAAACGCGCCGCAGTCCGGCGAGGACCTCGGCGGCCATCGATTGCCGGACCCTCGCATCGCGACGCTTCTCAACCTCCAGACGTGTGACGGTGCCATCGTCCAGCCAGCCGCAGGCAATCGCAGTCATCACCGCGGCCGTGTTCCAGGTGGTGGCCCGGATCACACGCTCGATCGGTGCGACCCAGCGATCGGGCGCGGCGACGAAACCGACTCGCAGGCCGGTGGCGATGCTTTTCGAAAGCCCCGAGACGTACACCGTCGTTTCAGGTGCGAGCGCTGCCAACGGGGGCGGTGGGTCTTCCGCCAGGAAGGCATACGCGGCGTCCTCGATGATGAGCAGTCCGTGCTTTCGGGCAATCGACACCAACTCGTGTCGACCATGCGCGTTCATGACCCAGCCTAGCGGGTTATGAAGTGTCGGCATCGTGTAGATGGCGCGCACTTTTCTGGTTCGGCACAAGCGTTCGAGCGCGTTCAGATCGGGGCCCTGATCGGAAACCGGAATCGGCGCCAGTTCGAGCCGGATCGTTTCGGCTAGCACCTTGAATCCCGGGTAGGTCAATGCGTCGACTGCGACTACGTCGCCGGGCTTCAGGAGCGCCAGAACGGTTGCAGTCAAACCATGCTGCGCGCCGTTCACGATCACGACCTGAGCGCCTTCCACGGCTAGCCCTCGAGACGACAGGTGACGCGCGACAATCTCGCGTTCATGCGTCCGGCCTCCATGCGGCTGATAGCGCAATAGCGCATCCAGATCACCGGAGGACGCGAGCTGGCGCAAGGCGCTTCTGAGCAGTTCGGCCTGGCCGGGGAGCGACGGATTGTTGAAATTGAGGTCCGCCAGCCCCGCGTCGCCGGCGTGCTGGTCAATGCCCAGGCGCGGAGGCAGGGATATTTCCCGCACGAAGGTGCCGCGACCGGTTTCGCCGCTGACCAATCCCATTGCGTCCAGCTCGGCATAGACCCGCGACGCGGTGACGAGCGCGAGTCCCTCTTGCGAGGCGAGCTGCCGGTGAGTCGGCAGGCGCGTGCCGGGCGCGAGGCGTCCGGCGCGAATATCGATCGCCATTCTGTCGACCAGCAATTTGTACCGAGGCGTGGGCATGCGCGAATGTATCCATGACAATTATTTGATTGTATTGATTCTCGGCCATATGATGTCACATCGCAACTCTGTTTGCGCAGTCGTGGGACTCGCCGGCTTTCATTGGCGTGGCCTCATGAAACGGCGGCAAACAGTAAGCGCCCCTTGGGCTCACGGACGACATCATGCACATCGCCATCCTTACCTTCGAAGGCTTCAACGAACTCGACTCGCTCATCGCACTCGGCGTGCTCAATCGCGTCAAGAAACCGGGCTGGCGAGTGTCGATCGCCTGTCCCACCGCACGAGTCAAGTCGATGAATGGCGTGGTCATCGAAGCACAGGCTTCGCTGCAAGAGGCTTGCGATGCCGATGCGGTGATCGTAGGCAGCGGCGTGCGCACGCGTGAAGTCGTCGCCGATAATGCGCTGATGGCGCAGTTGCAGCTCGATCCATCGAAACAGCTGCTGGGCGCGCAATGTTCCGGCACGCTGGTTCTCGCCAGGTTGGGCCTGCTCGATGGCGTGCCGGCGTGCACCGATCTCACGACCAGGCCGTGGGTTCAGGAAGCCGGTATCGACGTGCTGAATCAGCCCATTTTCGTCAGCGGAAACGTCGCGACGGCCGGGGGATGTCTGGCCTCGGCTTATCTTGCCGCCTGGATGATTGCCCGTCTGGAAGGGATCGATGCAGCGGCCAGCGCACTGCATTACGTCGCTCCCGTCGGTGAGAAAGAGGACTACGTGTCCCGCGCGATGGGGCATATCACGCCGTTCCTGGACGCGAACCTGAAGACGGCATAAGCGGACGACGTAAACCGCCGGCGCAGTCTCCTGATTATTCCTCGTATGAAACCTGCCATTTAAATCGCGTTGCGTATTGCGGCGGCTTGATCCGCCGCGATACCATCCGTTCCGATCGTTCGAACCCGCAGTCGCCACCGCGACAAAAACCGAAAGCATCCCCCGCGCCTTCAACGCAGACTAAACGTCAGCCCCAGTCAAGCGCTTTCTGCGTTCTCGCGCTTTTCCCGGCGTTTCAACTGCGCAAAAACCAACACTTATTCGCCGACAACGTTTGCGCCGTCTCAATCCGTCCGGATCAGTGTCTTTGGCTATTTACAAAACGGGAAGCTACCGAAATACTCCCGCCACAACTTGAAAGTTACGTGTCAACGAGAAGTCATGCCAGTCCGTTTAACACGGACGTCACCCGTCGCAGGCTGACGCAACTTCTAATTCGCTTCCCCCCATGAACACAGCGTTTGCCCTAAGATCGCAGCAGTCCAGGGTAAATATTACCAACGATTACGAGCCGGACCGTCGTACGCAGGAAGGGTCCGGGAGGCTAGTCAGCGCATGAAAGCATTAAGTGTTCTCCACAGCGAATCGTCGCGGGGATGGGGAGGCCAGGAAGTTCGCACGCTCAAGGAAATGATCGCGTTGCGGGCGTTGGGTCATAACGTCGAACTCGTGTGTCCGGAAGACGCGCGCCTCGGTATGCGCGCGCGTGCCGATGGCTTTGCCGTGCATCACGCGCGTATGCGGGCCGGCGCCGATCTGCGCTCTATGCTTACGATCCGGTCGCTGCTCGCGCGTCGTCGCTTCAATGTGCTGAATACGCACAGCGGCCATGACAGCCTCGTCGCCGGCATGGCGGGGCGGCTCGCGGGGACGCCGTTCATCGTGCGCACGCGGCATCTGGCGTTGCCGATTACGTCGCTTGCCACGTACAACTGGATTCCCCATCGCGTGGTCGCGGTCAGCCATCATGTGCGTAACTACCTGATCTCCGCGGGCGTGCAGGAAGACCGCGTGGAGACGATTTACGACGGCATCCTGAAGCCGGAAGCGGCGACCTGCTCCACGTTGCGCGATGAACTCGGGCTGGACGCCGATGCGGTGGTCGCCGGCATGGTGGCGATCGTCCGCGAGAAGAAAGGCCACGAGGATCTGATCGCTGCCGTCAGGCCGATGCTGGCCGAGCGCCCCAATCTGCATGTCGTGATGGCGGGCGACGGCGTGTGGTTCGAGAAGATCAAGGCGATTGTCGATGGCACGGGGTTGTCGCATCGCATCCATTTGCTCGGCTTTCGCACGGACATTACCAACGTGCTGCGCGGCTGCGACCTGTTCGTTTTGCCGACGCATCAGGAAGCGCTCGGACAATCGTTTATCGAAGCGATGGCGGTGGGTTTGCCGGTGATCGGCACGCGCGTCGACGGCGTGCCCGAGTTGATCGACGACGGCGTGAATGGCCTGCTCGTGCCGGCGCATGACATCGATTCATTGCGGAGCGCGCTCGCGCGTCTGATCGACGATGCGCCGCTGCGCGCGCGCCTGGGGCTCGCCGCGCGTCTGAAGACCGATAGCCGTTTCACGGTGGACGTCATGGCGAACGAGACCATCGACTGCTACATGCGCGGCATCTATGCCGGGCGCACTTACTACGGCGAGCGGCGGGCGGCGGCATGACGAAGTTCGCGCGCGCGGTGCCCGTGCTGATGTATCACCACATCAGCACGTCGCCAGGCATGATCACCGTCTCGCCGGAACACTTTGCCGCGCAAATGGCGTATCTGGCCGGCGCGGGTTACACGACCATCGGCAGCGCGCAACTGTCGGCCTATCTGGCGGGCGAGCCCTTGCCGAAGAAGGCCGTCGTGCTGACTTTCGACGACGGCTATCTCGACAACTGGGTGCACGCGCATCCGGTTCTGCAGGCACACGGATTGACCGCGTTGTGCTTTCTGGTGACGAACTGGATCGGCGAAGGGCCGGTGCGTGCGCACGCGCGTTCGGGCGGCGCGCTGCCTGCGTTGCTCAATCACCGCGAGGGCGAGGTGGCGATCGAAAACGGTGAACCCGATCCCGCCATTCTTCGCTGGTCGGAGATCGATGCGATGCGTGAAGCCGGCACGTTCGAATTTCACAGTCACACGCACAGCCATGTGCGGTGGGATCGGGTGTCCGCCAATGCGGAGGAGAAGTGCGCCGGGCTGACACGCGATCTCGCCAGCGCACGCGCCACGCTCGAGCAAAGACTGGGCGCCGTGTCGGATCATCTGTGCTGGCCGCAGGGATACCACGACGAGGACTATCGGCGCATCGCGGCTCAGGCCGGCTTCCGGCACTTTTACACGTGCGAGACGGGTTCGAACTACTCGGGACGCAACGATGGCGTGGCGCGCTCGATCACTCGCCTGGAAGTACGTGACCGGCCGGCTTCGTGGCTGGCCTCGCGGTTATGGGTGCATACGCGACCGGCGATCAGCCGCGCGTATTTGAGGATCAAACGGTAACGCGCTGGAGTCTGACTTTGCGGCGACGCCACCATTGCCCTATCCCCGTCATTGCGATGGCGCCCAACGCCGAACCGCCTCCTTACAGTTGCGACTCGATCGGCAACAAACCGAGGAACCAGATGCCGACGCGTTTCATGCTCGACACGCCGGGTTCGTCGAGTTCACTGACCGTGCCATCCGGCGCGGTGTCGATCCAGACGATCCGGCTCGTGCCGTTCGCATCCGTGCGGGTTTCGAGCCGCCACGCGATCTGATCCAGCTTCGGCTCAAGTCCATCCGTGACTTGCGCGGCGAGCGGGGCGCTTTCGCAGTACACGCCGATTTCCGTGTTGAGCGTGATCGAACGGGGATCGAGATTCATCGAGCCGATGAAGATGCTGGTCCGGTCGAACACATAGGTCTTCGCATGCAGCGAGGCTTTCGACGAACCCAGAATCGATTTCTTTTTCTGACCGGCGTCCTCGTCGGCGTTCTTGTCCGCGTTCTTGTCGACAGCGGGCTTCAATTCATACAGATGCACCCCGGCGTCGAGCAGATCCTTGCGATAGCGCTGATATCCCGCGTGAACCGCGGCGACGTCGGTGGCGGCGAGCGAGTTCGTCAGCACCGTGACGCGCACGCCGCGCTGCGTTTGCGCGCGCATCCATTCCACGCCCTTTTTGCCGGGGACGAAGTACGGCGAGATGATCAGCACTTCCTTCGCGGGCTCGACACTCAGGGCATTGAACTGCGATAGCAGATGTCCCTGCGGGTCGTCGGGCGAGCGGGTGATCTTCGCGGGATCGTCGTAGAGGAGGGTTGCCTTGCCCCAGGAGAAGTCGGCGTCGCGCGCATTCAGCGTTTCGCGAAGGCGAGCTCTCGCCTGCGTGACGTACGGCGAATCGTGCTCGACGGCGACGAACGCCGTGAGCTTCGCGCGATAGGCCGGCAGCGCGTCCGGCTCGGCGGCATGTCCGGTCAGGCTCGCGATCGGGTACGCGGCATCCGAATTCCAGAATTCGTCGAAGGCAATGGACACCTTATGGACCACGGGTCCGAAAGTCAGCACGTCGAGGTCGCCAAAGTCGACCTCGCTGGATGCGCCGAAGTATTCATCGCCGATATTGCGGCCGCCGAGAATCGCGGCCTGATTGTCCGCGATCAGCGCCTTGTTGTGCATGCGCCGATTGACCCGGCTGAACTCGAGCGCAGCCCCCAGCCTCTTGAAGCTCCGGTTGGCGATCGGATTGAAGAGCCGTATTTCGATGTTGGGGTGTGAACTGATGGCGAGCAGGACTTTGTCGTCGGCGCCCGTGCCCAGATCGTCCAGCAGAACGCGAACCCTGACGCCGCGATCGGCGGCCTTGAGTACCGCGTCGGCCAGGTGGCGGCCGGTCAGATCGTCGTGCCAGATGTAGTACTGCAGGTCGAGCGTGCGCTCGGCTGTTTCCGCCAGCACGATGCGGGCGAGAAGCGCATCGACACCGTTGGGCAGCAGGTGGAACGCGCTGTTGTCGGGATGCTTGCGCTCCTGCGGGATGAACGCGGTGGCGAGACGCGTGCTGTCCGTGTCCGTCAGTGCGTGCGTCGTGGTACGGCCGGTTTGCGGCGGCAAGCTCGCGCAGGCGGACAGCAGCGTGATTAGCAAGACTGCAACGAGACCGCGGAACGTCGCCATGGTTGTGCCCTTCGAACGTGCGTGTCCGTAAGATAGCCGCAAGCGTGGGGCGCGTCGAGTGGAGCGGAGGAGCCGCGCACCGGCGTGGATAGCGGCGACAATGTCGGTTCAGGTTGAAACGAGTATTCTTCTGTCGACTGACAAGATATAAAGGCGTTTTTCGCGGCCACTCAAACCCTTGGGCCGCACGCCTGCCACGGGAAAAGCCGCACGCTATCCGCACCATGACCGATCTCTTTGCCACCCCGCCTCGCGCGCCGCTTGCCGAGCAGCTTCGGCCCGAATCGCTCGACGACGTCGTCGGGCAGTCTCATCTGCTGGGCCCGGGTAAGCCGCTGCGGCTCGCGCTCGACTCCCAACGGCTGCACTCGTTCATCCTGTGGGGGCCGCCCGGCGTCGGCAAGACGACGATTGCGCGGCTCGCCGCGCGGGCGTTCGACTACGAGTTCATCGCCGAGTCCGCCGTCGCCGCCGGCGTCAAGGAACTGAGAGAGGCCGCCGCGCGCGCCCAGCAGATGCTCGACCATCGGGGCCGCTCGACCGTCCTGTTCCTCGATGAAATTCACCGGCTCAACAAAGGTCAGCAGGACGCCTTGCTGCCGCACGTGGAAACGGGCCGGCTGACACTCATCGGCGCGACCACGGAGAATCCCAGTTTCGAGGTCAACAGCGCGCTGCTGTCGCGCGCGCAGGTGTATGTGCTGAAGCCGCTATCCGACGAGGAATTGCGGCAGCTCTTCACACGCGCTCAAACGGTGTTGGGACCGATCGAGTTCCAGCCATCCGCAATCGATGCCGTCATCGGCTTCGCCGACGGCGACGGCCGCAAGTTTTTGAACCTCGTCGAGCAACTCGCCAATGCCGCAACGGCAGCCGGGCGCACGCGCATCGACGCGGGCTTCGTCAGCACGGCGTCCGCGACAACGACGCGGCGTTTCGACAAAGGCGGCGAGGAGTTCTATGACCAGATTTCCGCGCTGATCAAATCCGCCCGTGGCTCCGATCCGGATGCGGCCTTGTACTGGATGGCGCGAATGATCGACGGCGGCGTCGACGTGCGTTATCTCGCGCGCCGCATCGTCATCCTGGCGAGCGAGGAGGTGGGTAATGCGGATCCGCGAGCGTTGCAGGTCGCGCTGAACGCGGCCGAGGCCTATGAACGGCTCGGCTCACCCGAAGGCGAACTGGCGCTCGCTCAAGCGCTCGTGTATATCGCTGTCGCGCCGAAGTCGAACGCGGTCAGCATGGCGTGGCACTCGGCGCTGTCATTCGTGCGCGGCGACCGCACGCGCGCGGTGCCGCTGCATCTTCGGAATGCGCCGACGCAACTCATGAAGGATCTCGGCTACAAAAAGGACTACCGCTACGCGCACGACGAACCGGATGCGTACGCCGCGGGCGAGCATTACTTCCCGGACGATGTCGCCGAACAACGCTGGTATCAACCCGTGCCGCGCGGACTGGAATCCAGAATCAGCGACAAGCTCGATCACCTGCGCGAACTCGACGCGCAGGCGCGCGGGAAACAGAAGCGCTAGGCGCGCATCGCACGCTGTCGATCTGACCGACAGCGCCGGTCAGGGTTGCGATGGCTCTTTGCTGCGTCTGTTGCCGGCTGTCTGCTCGCGAGCCGCGCCGTTGTCCTCAGTTCAACGCGACCGCCGCGGCGGCACTCACCGGTGAGCCTTCAATCGCCACCGATTGCGCGCCGTCCGGGCCAACGGGCACGTCGCCGACGAGCGTCGTGCGATACAGTTGCCGGTCGAAGTCGAGATCGAAAATATCCGTGGGCGCAAGGTGAGCCGTCGCCCGGTTATCCCAGAATGCCACGCTGCCTGCCTCCCATTTGAAGCGCACGGTGAACTCCGGCCGCGTCACATGTTCCCAGAGCAGTTCGAGCAACGCCTGGCTTTCGCGCGGGCTCACGCCGACGATCGACTTCAGGAAGCTCGGGCTCACATAGAGCGCCCGCTCGCCCGTTTCCGGATGGACCCTGACCAGCGGATGTTCGGTGACGAGCGTGCGTTGCTCGACGGCTTTGTTGAACGCCTCCGTGCCACTCGCGCCGGCCGGCGGCGTGAAACGATGAAGCCCACGCAGACCGTCCACGAACGCACGCAGCGGTGCGGAAAGCTTCTGGTAGGCAGCCACCAGGTTGGTCCACTGCGTGTCGCCGCCGTAAGGCGGAATCGTCACGCCACGCAGGATCGACGCCCACGGAGGATTGAGCGCGGCCGTCACGTCCGTATGCCAGCCGGTCCACGGGCGTTGCAGCGTTTGCCCCTCGAAACGCGTCGCTTTGCGGTACTTCGAAATCGAGTAGATCTCCGGATGACCGTCCACGTGACCGAACACCGGATGCCCCAAGGTCGGTTCGCCGAACTGCGCCGAGAAGGCGACGTGCTGCTCATGCGTGAGGAACTGCTCGCGAAAGAAGACGACGCGCCACTTCAGAAGCGCGGCGCGAATCTCCGCGATCTGGCGCGCGTCCAGCTTCTGTGTGAGATCGACACCATGGATTTCCGCGCCGATGTGCGCGGAAAGCGGCGTGACCTGAATCGACTGTACGTCCTGCACTGCGGCTGCACTCATGAAAGGCTCCTGATGTCCTGATGTCTTGGTGAAGAGAACGTGTCCGGCGGCGCGAATGCCGTCGCTGATCAACTTGCTATGGCGGCTACCTGCTGCGTCGCTGACGCATAACGATTCACAGGGCGCGGCAGCCCGAGGTTTTCGCGCAGCGTGCTTCCCTCGTATTCCGTGCGGAACAGTCCGCGCCGTTGCAATTCCGGCACGACCAGTTCGGCGAATTCCGTCAAGCCGCCCGGCAACCATGGCGACATGATGTTGAAACCATCGGCGCCTTCTTCTTCGAACCACTGCTGTAACTGGTCCGCAATGCTCTTTGGCGTGCCGACCACTTGCTGATGCCCACGCGCGCCCGCGATGCGCAGATACAGGTCGCGAATCGTCAGGTTCTCGCGCCGCGCGAGGTCGAATAGCAGCCGTTGACGGCTCTTGCCGCCGTTCGTTTCCGGCAATTCGGGCAACGGCCCATCGACGGGATACTGCGAGAGATCCACGCCGCCCGACATATTCGACAGCAGCGAGAGACCGACGGTCGGATGAATCAGGTCCTGCAGCGCGGCGAATTTCTCCTCGGCTTCCTCCTGCGTGCGGCCGACAATCGGGAAAATGCCCGGCATGATCTTCAGATGATCCGGCGCGCGCCCATACTTCGCGAGACGCCCTTTGACGTCGCGATAGAACGACTGCGCTTCCTCGAGCGTCTGATGCGCGACGAAGATCACCTCCGCGGTTTGCGCGGCGAGTTCGCGTCCGGCCTCGGACGCGCCGGCCTGCACGACGACCGGCCAGCCCTGTGGCGAACGCGCGACGTTCAGCGGCCCGCGCACCTTGAAGTGCTTGCCCGTATGGCCGAGCACGTGCAGCTTGTCCGGGTCGAAGTAGACACCGCTGTCCTTGTCGCGGAGAAACGCATCGTCTTCCCAGCTATCCCACAGGCCGGCCACCACGTCGTAGAACTCTCGCGCGCGCTCGTAGCGGACCGCGTGCTCCGGATGGCGCTCGAAACTGAAATTGAGCGCCTCGGATTCCGTACTCGACGTGACGAGATTCCAGCCCGAGCGGCCGCCGCTCAGATGATCGAGCGAAGCGAATTTGCGCGCGAGGTTATAGGGTTCGTTGAATGTCGTGGAGACCGTCGCGATCAGGCCGACGTGTTTCGTCACGACCGAGAGTGCCGATAGCAAGGTCAATGGTTCGAAATGATCGGCGCGGGCGGTGCGGGATAGCGAAGGCAGATTCGTGTCACGTACGCTCACGCTGTCGGCGAAAAAAATCGCATCGAATTTGGCGCGCTCGGCGATCTGCGCGAGTTCCGCGTAGTGCGCGAAGTCGAGCCCGCCGCTTGCATGCGCATCGGGATGCCGCCATGCGGCGATATGATGGCCTGTTTCCATGAGGAAGGCGCCTAGTCTGATCTGCCGCTTCTGCTGCTTGTCACCGCTCATCGTCTGCTCCATGAAGAATTGTTGTGGATAGGAGTGACCGCGCGCATCACCATGCGAGCCGCCATTCGGTGATCGGCGAACTCGCTACTTGCGGAATGCGCGTGCCACCGCGCGGCTTATCGCCACCGCGATCATCGCGATCCTCGCGTGGTTCGCGTTGCGCGCCGTCGTGCTCGGCGAAGTCGGCCAGCACTTCGTCACGCAAACGGATGAAGCGGGGATCGTTGCGCTCGCGCGGACGCGGCAACGCGACATCGACGATCCGCTTGATGCGGCCCGGCCGTGGCGCCATCGTGACGACGCGGTCGCCGAGATAAAGCGCTTCGTCGACATCGTGCGTAACGAGGATCATCGTGATGCGTTCGTGTTCCCAGATGCGCTGCAACTCGTTTTGCAAACGGCCGCGCGTGAGCGCGTCGAGCGCGCCGAACGGCTCGTCGAGCAGCAGCACGCGCGGACGATTGACGAGACCGCGCGCGATCGCCACGCGCTGCGCCATGCCGCCCGACAGTTGATGCGGGTAGGCATTTTCAAAACCGTTGAGGCCGACCAGCCCGACATGTTCCGCCACGGCTTCGCGTTTCTCGCGTGCGGAAAGCGGCGCGTTACGCAGCGCGGCGAGAATGTTTTGCGACGCCGTGAGCCACGGAAACAGCCGGTGATCCTGGAACACGATGCCGCGTTCGAGCGACGTATCGCGCACCTTGTCGCCCGCGACGACGATGTCGCCGCTATAGTCGGTGTCGAGTCCCGCGACCAGTCGCAGCAAGGTGGATTTGCCGCAACCGCTCGAACCGAGCACGCTGACGAATTCACCGGCGCGCACGCGCAGGCTGATGTCGTCGAGCACCGCGAGCGGCGTGCCGTCTTGCTGGGCGTAGTGCTTGCTGACGTGAAGAATGTCGATGCTGTCGGAGAGCGTGGAAGCAGTCATGAGCGGTCCGGAGAGTGAAAGTTCATCTGCAGGTTTCAGCGCGTGGCCGACTGGAACCGGCGTGCGAAGATCGCCCGTTCCACGGCGCGCGCCAGCGCGTTCAACGCCCAGCCCGTCACGCCGATCACGATCACGCCGAACAGCACCAGATCCATGCGGAACTGCTCGCTGCCGTCGATCAGCGTGTTGCCGATGCCGCTGCCGGCCACCAGCAGATATTCGGCGCCGAGCGTGGCGAGCCACGAATAGATCAAGGCGAGATAGATGCCGGTGAAGATCGACGGCAGCGCGGCCGGCAGAATCACGGCGCGGATGAGCTGCCATCGCGAGTAACGGAAGGCGCGTGCGACTTCGATATAGGCGCGCGGCACCGCGTGGATGCCGTCGCAGGTATGTGCGGTGACGGGCAGGAGCGCGGCGAGCGAGAGGAACACGACTTTCGCCACGTCGCCCAGACCGAACCACACGGAAATCAACGGGATCCACGCAAATAGCGAGATCTGTTTGAAGGTGTCGAAGCTCGGTCCGATCATGCGTGTCGCGAGTCGCGAAAAGCCGAGCACGCTGCCGAGCAGCAGGCCGCCCAGCGTGCCGATCACAAAGCCGCTCGCTTCGCGTGCAAGCGACGCCGAGAGCGCTTTTAGCAGCGCGCCGCTCTCGATCTGCTGCCACGCGGTGGCGAGAACCTGCGCCGGGCTGACGAGCAATCCGCTTTTGCTCACATGCGCTGCCGAGACGGCCCACCAGATCACAATGGCGACGACGGGCAAGACGGCGCCGCGCCAGTCGACGCGTGTCAGCAGCGGGCGGCGCGGCTGGGCAGCGCGTCGGAAGGAAGCGGGGGCGCTGCAATCGCAGGATGCGTCGGCGGACTGTTCCGACTGATTGGAACGCTTGAAGAGCTTCATCGTAGTTTCCTCGCGTGTGGCGCCATGTGTGCGTCGTTCATGCGATCACTCGCGAAATGCCGACGGCTGTCCGCGTCGCAGGCGCGCTTCGAGCGCATCGAGCGCACGATTCACCGCATAACCAATCGCGCCGACCACGACCACCGACGCCATCACCAGATCGAGTTGAAAGAGTTGCCGCCCGTAGACGATCAGATAACCGAGCCCTTCGGAAGACGCCACCAGTTCGACGACCACCAGCGCGAGCCAGGCTTTCGTGAACGCGAGCCGCACGCCCGTGGCGAGCGTCGGCACCGCCGCGGGCAGCACGAGATAGACAATCCGTTGCCAACCGTTGTACTCGAACACGCGCGCGACTTCATCCAATGCGGCGGGTGTCTGGCGGAATCCCTGCAGCGTGCTCAACGTGACCGGTACGAGCGCCGCATGCGCGATCAGAATGTATTTGAGCGGTTCGCCCACGCCCACGAGCAACAGCAAAAACGGCAGCCACCCAAGCACCGGAATCTGCACGAGTGCATTGAAGCTCGGCAGCACATAAGCTTCGAGCGTGCGTGACAACCCCAGCGCCGCGCCGAGCGCGAAGCCGAGCAGCGTGCCCGCGCCGAAACCGAGCAGCACGCGTTGCAGGCTGACCAGCGTATTGCGCGCGAGGTCGCCGCTCTGTGCCAACTCGACCAGCGTCTCGAACACGCGCTCGGGCGCCGGCAGAATTTGCGGCGCGATCCAGCCGCGTTCGCAACCCACGGCCCACAGTGCGAACAGCAGCGCCGGCAAGACCCACGGGGCGAGCCGCCACGCGAGCGCGCGCAGCCACGGCTCACGAAACAGCGGAACGTGAGACGTTTGCGGTGTACTGGAAGGCGCGAGCCGTTCGCGTTCGACGTGGATTGCGGTTTCGCTCATCGTGATCGCTCCGGTGGGTTAGCTTTGCGGTTTTCCCGCAACGTCATAACGCGTCCAGTAGTGGTCGAGCTTTTGCGTGCGTAGCGCGTTGTCGAGATATTTCGTTTCGAACCAGCCATCGACCTCGACCGGCTGGCGGATCAGTTTCAGGTTCAGCGCATCCGTCGCGACGGCTTTATAGCGCCCCACGATGAATGGATCGATCAACGGTGAGTTGCGGTCCTTCAGCTTCTGATTGGCGAACTCGGCCTGCCACGACGAATAGGGCACGCCGCTTTTGGCCCACAGTTTGAAGAGCGCATCGCGGTTCGCTTCGTCGGAGGACCATTGCGCGCCTTGCACGAACACGTTGACGACACGCTGCACGATATCCGCATGCGCATGATCGAAGTCGTCGACGACCAGCAGATGCGACTGCCGCGTGAATTGCGGACCGTCGTTCTGCGATTCGTAGACCACCTTCGCGAGGCCCTGATCGCGCAGCTTGTACACGTGGTAGTCGTTGACCGACGCGTCGATGCCCTTGGACGCCAGCGCTGCGAGCGAACTCGCGGCATCCAGATTGATCACGTGCAGATCGCGCTCGTTCAACTGATTGGCGGCGAGCACGTTGTCGGCGACGAGTTGCAGATTGGTGCCGCGAAAGATCGACACGCGCCGGCCTTTCAGGTCCTTGATCGAATGCACATCCGAATCGGCCGGCACAGCGACCTTGATGCCGACGCGTGCGCCCGAGATAAGCAGAAGGTGCGTCTTCAGGCCATTGGCGCGGGCGAGCACCGAGGGGAGATCGCCCTGGAAGGCGAAGTCGAGCGATTTGTCGGCGATTGCCTCGTTGACCGCCGGGCCGGCGCCCTTGAAGAACAGCCACTCGACCTTGATGCCGTCGGCGGCGAATTCCTTTTCTAACGACTGCTGCAATTGCACGGTCGCCGCCGGCGAGCCGCCGAAAGTGGGCGGATCGCCCGTGCCTTGTTGCGCGACGCCGATGCGGATCACCGCGGGCTTGTCGGCATAGGCGTGAACCGCGGCAAGCGAGAGGGTCGCCACGGCGACCAAAGACTTCAGCAGACGGAAATAGCGCATGCGCAAATACCAATCGAGGGATGGGAGCGGGGGTAAAAGCTCAGGTCGGCGGATAACCGGGTCGCCGGCCGCAGGAACTACACACGTTAGATTCGCGTGCGTTCGAATCCAACCAATCATTGCAGATAAGAAAATCTGCAGAAGTGCGAACCGTGCTGCCAATAGCGCCGCTGCATGGCGCACTACGAAGCAAGCGCGGAAATCCCGATTTGCATAGTTAAATTCGTCGTTTTGCCGGCGTGTAGCGGATGGCTACCATGCAACGCTTCAGCCATTCATGCGAAGTCCGGATCATGTCCACTGTTGCTTTTCCATCGACCGATGTCGACACTCAAACGCCCGCCGACAGCGCGGCGCGGCCCGCTGTCATCCGCAGCGCGCAAGACGTTTCACGCATCGTCAACGCCGGCGCCGCGAAGGGCAGCAATGCGCGCATCGTGATTGCGATCGCGCTCGGCGGCGTCTTTCTGGATGCTTACGATCTGACCTCGCTCGCTTACGGCATCAAGGACATCGCGCGCCAGTTTTCGCTGTCGCCAGTGCAGGTGGGCTTCGTTTCATCGGCCATTACCTTCGGGGCGATTCTCGGCGCGCTGTTCGGCGGTTATCTGACGGACCGCATCGGCCGCTATCGTGTGTTCATGGCCGACATGCTGTTCTTCGTGGTCGCGGCGATCGCGGCGGGTCTCGCGCCGAATGCGTGGGTGCTAGGCGGCGCGCGCTTTCTGATGGGTTTTGGCGTCGGTCTCGATCTGCCGGTGGCGATGGCGTTTCTCGCGGAATTCTCGCGCGTGGCGGGCAAGGGCAACAAGGCGGCCAGCGTCGCCGCTTGGTGCCCCGCCTGGTATGCGGCCACGAGTACCTGCTATCTGCTGATTCTCGGGCTCTATGCGATTCTGCCGGAGCATCAGCTCGGCTGGCTGTGGCGTCTGACGCTGGCCTTCGGCGCCGTGCCCGCCATCGCGATCATTCTGGTGCGCAGCCGCTATATCAGCGAATCGCCGGTGTGGGCCGCGAATCAGGGCAATCTCGACGAAGCCGCGCGCATCCTGAAGCGCTCGTACGGCGTGGACGCCGTGGTCGAGGCGAGCGACGTGCCGGTTAAAGCGCCGCGTGCCGCTTCATGGCGCAACTACGGCGTGCTCTTCAATGCAACGTATCGCCGCCGCACGATTCTCGCCGCGGTGATCGGCAGCGCTTCTTCGTTCGGCTACAACGCGATCATCTTCGGCTTGCCGGTGATCATCACCAGCTTCTTTCATCAAGGGCCGCTCACGACGATCATCGCCGCGCTGGCGCTGAACCTGGCGTTTGCGTTCGTCGGCGGTCTGATCGGCGTGCGCACCGCGCCGACGGTCGGCGCATGGAAAATGACGGTGCTCGGACACGCGCTGCAGTTCGCCTCGCTGATCGGCCTCGCGCTGATCGGCAAACCGGGCAGCGGCGCGCTCGTCGTGGTGGCGATCCTGCTGCTCGGCGGCTATCTGTTCGGGCAAGGTTTCGGGCCCGGCTCCCATTCGATGACGTATGCGTCGCTGAGCTATCCCACGTCCTTGCGCGGAATCGGCGTGGGTTTCAACCAGACGCTGGTGCGTTCCGCGTCGACGGTCTCGCTGTTTCTCTTTCCAGTGCTCGCCGCCGCGCTCGGTACGAAAGTGTTCTGGCTGATCGCGATCGCTCCGCTGGCTTCGCTGCTCACGTTGCTGGTGATCCGTTGGGAGCCGTCGGGCTATGACATCGACGGCGAGGATTACGCGGAGCCGGCCGTGACGGGAACGCGATAATGCCTTCGCGCATCGCCCAGCAGGATGCGCCGCCGTCGCGCGGTCGCCGTCGCGTGCTTGGCCGCCTGGCACTCGGCAGCCTCGTTGCCTCGCAAGCTGCGGCGGCGAGCGAGTTGCTCAAGCCGCTCGAGGTCGCGCCGTCGAGCCGCGTGCCAGGCGCACCCATACTTGAACATCCGTACGGCGTACCGTCGACGCATGAGGCGGATGTCGTGCGCCATAGTGCACGCGCTTGGCCGTTACCCGGCGCGGCTTCGTCGATGACGCCGCTCGCCGAATTGCACGGCACGCTCACGCCCAATGGTCTCGTCTACGAACGTCATCACGGCGGCGTGCCCGACATCGACCCCGATCAGCACAGGCTGGCGATTCACGGACTCGTGCGGACGCCGAAACTGTTCACGATAGACGACCTGCTGCGCCTGCCATCCGAATCGCGCATTCATTTTCTCGAATGTTCCGGTAATACCGGCAATGAATGGAATGGGCCGAGCGGCATGCCCGTGCAACTCACGCATGGTCTGCTGTCGTGCTGCGAATGGACCGGCGTGCGTCTTTCCACCTTGCTCGAAGAAGTGGGCGGTGTATCGGTCTCCGAAAGCGGAACACAGGGCGGCTGGTTACTGGCGGAGGGTGCCGACGCCGCTGCCATGACGCGCAGTTTGCCGCTCGGACGGATACTCGACCGCGCACTCGTGGTCTACGCGCAAAACGGCGAACGCTTGCGCCCGGAGAACGGTTATCCGTTGCGGCTGATCGTCCCCGGCTTCGAGGGCAATACCAACGTCAAGTGGCTGCGTCGGTTGAAGGTGGTCGACGCGCCATTGCAAACGCGCGAGGAAACCTCGAAGTACACGAGCCTGCTCCCGAACGGCACCGCGCGTCAGTTCGCGTTCGAGATGGACGCGAAGTCGGTGATCACGCGGCCGTCGCCGGGGCATCGCCTCACCACCCACGGCTACTACCCGATCACCGGTCTGGCCTGGTCCGGGCGCGGCACGGTCCGCAAGGTCGAGGTGTCGACCGATGGCGGTGCGACGTGGCGCGCCGCGCGTCTGGTCGGCGCGATCCATGATCGCGCGTTGACGCGCTTCGAGGCGGACTGGCATTGGGACGGCGGCGCGGCCGCGATTCTCTCGCGCGCCACCGATTCGACCGGCTACGTGCAGCCGACGCGCGCTGAACTGGTCGCCGCGCGCGGTCTCAACTCGCAATATCACTACAACGCGATTCAGCAATGGCGCGTTGAGGCAAGCGGCGAGGTGCGAAATGCGTGAGGCGCTTTTCCGGCGCAAGCCCGCTCGTGTGGCACTGGCCGCGTTGCTGTCGCTGACGGCGCTGGCGTCGTGTTCATCGGTGGCGCCGTCAGCGCGCAACACCGAGGCGAACCACGACATCGGCACGCCGCTCACCGCGCAAGACCTCGCCGCATGGAACATCGACATCGCGCCGGACGGCCGCGGTCTGCCGGCGGGCAGCGGCGACGTCGCCACGGGCGCGCACGTCTTCGCCGCGAAATGCGCGGCGTGCCACGGCGCGCAGGGCCAGGGCGGCCTCGGCGATCAACTGATAGGCGGGCAGGGCACGTTGACGAGCGCGAAGCCGAAACGCACCGTGGGCAGTTACTGGCCGTATGCAACCACGCTGTTCGACTACATCCGCCGTGCGATGCCCTACACCGCGCCCGAATCGCTTTCCGCCGACGAGGTGTACGCGGTGAGTGCGTTCCTGCTCAACCAGAACGGCATCGTGCCGGCGAATACGCGGCTCGACGCGGCGTCGCTGCCGCGCGTGGTCATGCCCAATCGCGATGGTTTCGTCGCCGACCCGCGTCCTGGGCGGCTTTGACGGGCCTCGCGGGGACACATCAAGAGTCGGCCGGCTGCCCGCCGCGCGTTAAAGCATCGGGTTTATCACTCCAGCAGATATCAGTATCGGATTTGCTTCGTTGTCGGCGTGCGTGCGTGCCGGTAAATTCGTCTGACTGCGCCCTTGCCGGCGTTTCCGAACAGATTCGACCAAGAGTTTCCTGTGACGACTGCCTTTGCACCCACCGCCGCCAGCGAGACTGGCCACGCTCATCAAGCCCAGCCCATCGAGATTCGCGCTTTCGACGCCCCCGTCGGCGCGGAAGTGCTGGGCCTCGATCTCAGCCAGCCGCTCGGCGACGACGATTTCCGCCGCATTCACCGCGCGCATCTGGATCATCACGTGCTGGTGTTTCGCGATCAACGCATCACGCCGGATCAGCAGATTGCCTTCAGCCGCCGCTTCGGTCCGCTGCAGATTCATGTGCTGCATCAGTTCCAGTTGAACGGCTATCCGGAGGTGCTGGTCGTCTCCAACATCGTCGAGAACGGCCAGCCGATCGGTCTCGGCGATGCCGGTCATTACTGGCATTCCGACCTGTCGTACAAGGAGACACCGAGCCTCGGCTCGCTGCTGCACGCGCAGGAATTGCCTTCGGAAGGCGGCGACACGCTGTTCGCCAACATGCATCTGGCGTACGACACGTTGCCCGCGCATTTGCGTGCCGCTGTGGAAGGACGTTCGGCGGAACACACGTATCTCGCGAAGTACGCCGAGCTGCAAAAGCGCAGCCCGTGGCGACCGAATCTCTCCGCCGAGCAGATCGCGCAGGTAAAGCCGGTGGTGCATCCGATCGTGCGCACGCATCCGGAGACCGGACGCAAGGCGCTCTTTGTCGGCGAGCATTTCACGACCCGCGTGATCGGTTTGCCGGAAGACGAGAGCATGCAATTACTCGATGAACTCTTCGCGCATAGCGTGCGCCCCGAGCATCTATACCGGCATCAATGGGCCGAACACGACATGGTGTTCTGGGACAACCGCTCATTGATGCATCTTGCGGCCGGCACGCCGGATCATCTGCGCCGCAAACTGTATCGCACGACGATTGAAGGCGACGTGCCGTTCTGAAAGCAACGCGCCTCGCTTTACCCCTGCTTTAACCAAAACAACACGCTCACACGCTGACCGGAGTTCTGATGCTCGCCATGTTTCGCCCGACCGCTGCGCGGTCGTCTTTTGCTCGCCGTTTGACCGCGACGCTGCTGACTCTGTCGACGGCTGTGGCCGGTCTCGGCGCAGCCGTGCCCGCGCATGCTGAAGGGCAGATTCGCGTGGCCGAGCAGTTCGGTATCGTCTATCTGCTGCTGAACGTGGCGCGCGATCAGCAGTTTGTCGAGAAGGAAGGGCGCAAGCAGGGGCTCGATATCAAGGTCGACTGGGTGAAGCTCTCGGGCGGCGCCGCCGTCAACGACGCGCTGCTCTCCGGCGCGGTGGATATCGCCGGCGCGGGCGTCGGCCCCTTGCTGACGATCTGGGATCGCACGCACGGCAAGCAGAACGTGAAGGGCGTGGCGTCGCTCGGCAATCTGCCGTATTACCTCATCAGCAACAATCCCAACGTCAAGACGATTGCCGACTTCACCGAGAAGGACCGCATCGCGGTGCCGGCCGTCAACGTGTCGGTGCAATCGCGCGTGCTGCAATACGCGGCGGCGAAACGCTGGGGTGACAAGGATTACAACCGCCTCGACAAGTTCACGCAGGCTTTGCCGCATCCCGACGCGGCCGCGGCGATCATCGCGGGCGGCACGGAAATCACCGGACACTTCGGCAATCCGCCGTTTCAGGAGCAGGAGCTGGCGGGCAATCCGAAGGCGCACATCGTGCTGAATTCATACGACGTGCTAGGCGGTCCGAGTTCGGCGACCGTCCTGTACGCGACGGAAAAATTCCGCGACAACAATCCGAAGACCTACCGCGCATTCGTCGACGCACTGGCCGACGCGGCGCGCTTCATCACGGCAAATCCCGATGCCGCGGCCGATATCTACATCCGCACGAATCAATCGAAGATCGACCGCAGTCTGCTGCTGAAGGTCATCAAGGATCCGCAGGTGCAGTTCAAGGTCGCACCGCAGAACACGTTCGGGCTTGCGCAGTTCATGCATCGCGTCGGCGCGATCAAGAACGAACCGAAGTCCTGGAAGGACTATTTCTTCGACGACCCGGCGACCGCCGCGGGTAGCTGAACATGAATGCTTACGCGAGCATCGCCGGATATTCAACGGCCCGAGTGGTCGGCTTACAGGGAGCGATCTGATGGTGGCCAATCCTACCTTGCTGTTTCCGAACCCCGCAGAAGCTGCCACACCGGCGACCAGTGAAAGACTGCTCGCCGTCGAAAACGTCAACCTCGAATACCGCACGCGTGAGCGGATCGTGCGCGCAACCCACGACGTGAGTTTCGACGTCTACGGCGGCGACCGTTTCGTGCTGCTCGGACCGTCCGGTTGTGGCAAGTCGACCCTGCTCAAGGCGGTGGCCGGCTTTATCGAACCGACGTCCGGCAGCATTTCGCTCGACGGCCAGACTGTGCGCGGTCCCGGCGCGGATCGCATTGTCGTGTTTCAGGAATTTGACCAGTTGCCGCCGTGGAAGACGGTGCTGCAGAACGTCGCCTTTCCGTTGCGTGTCGCGAAGAAGCTCTCGCGCGCGGAGGCCAAGGAGCGGGCGCTGCATTATCTGGAGAAGGTCGGGCTGGCGTCGTTTGCCAATGCTTATCCGCATACGTTGTCGGGCGGCATGAAGCAGCGCGTCGCGATTGCCCGCGCGCTGGCGATGCAGCCACGCGTGCTGCTGATGGACGAGCCCTTCGCCGCGCTCGACGCGCTAACTCGCCGCAAGATGCAGGAAGAATTGCTGCGTCTGTGGGAGGAAGTGAACTTCACCTTGCTGTTCGTCACGCATTCGATCGAGGAAGCGCTGGTGGTAGGCAATCGCATTCTGTTGCTGTCGCCGCATCCCGGCCGTGTGCGCGCGGAGCTCAACAGCCATCAATATTCGCAGGACAGTTTCGGACGCAGCGATTTTCAGCGCAGCGTCGCGCGTATTCATCACCTGTTGTTCGAAGAGACGGAGGCTGGGCAATGAGTTCTCCCGCCACTTTGCTGCCGCCGGTTCGCGAGGAGTACGAGCGTCCGCTCGAACCGCTCGGCGAACTCGTGCTCGAAGCGCCGCTGCCGCTCGGCAAGCGCATCTTCGCGCAGAGCTGGTTGCGCAAGACGCTGATTGCGCTGGTGTTGATCGGCATCTGGGAAATCGCCGCGCGCGCGATCGACAACGATCTGCTGCTGCCCACTTTCGGCGCGACGTTCAGCGCGTTCGTACAAGGCGTGTGGTCCGGCGAGCTGCTGCAAAAAACCGCCGTATCGATGTCCGTGCTGCTGCGCGGCTATCTGCTCGGCGCGGCGCTCGCCTTCGTGCTGACGTCGCTCGCGGTGTCGACGCGTCTGGGCCGCGATGTCCTCTCGATGCTGACGGCGATGTTCAACCCGTTGCCGTCCATTGCGCTGTTGCCGCTCGCGTTGCTCTGGTTCGGCCTCGGCACCGGCAGCCTGCTGTTCGTGCTGGTCCATTCGGTGCTCTGGCCGCTCGCGCTGAACACCTATTCCGGCTTCCAGTCGGTGCCGGCGACGCTGCGCATGACCGGCCGCAACTACGGGCTCACCGGCATGCGCCATGTGCTGCTGATTCTGGTGCCGGCGGCGTTGCCGGCGATTCTGGCGGGCTTGCGGGTGGGCTGGGCGTTTGCCTGGCGTACGCTGATTGCCGCCGAACTCGTGTTCGGCGCGAGTTCGGGCAGCGGCGGCCTCGGCTGGTACATCTTCCAGAATCGCAACGAGCTGTATACGGACCGCGTTTTCGCGGGCCTTGCCGCGGTGATCGTGATCGGCTTGCTGATCGAGCACCTGGTGTTCGATACGCTCGAACGCGTGACCGTGCGGCGCTGGGGCGTGCAGCACTGAGGGATCTTCAGGGCACCGAACGCGCACGCCGTGCGGGACGAACGGCGGCGCATCGCGTTGGCGAGTAGGATAGTGCAGCAGGGCGCTTGCACACGACTAACGCTGCGCCGCACAAAAAGTTGGCGAAACTCTCGGTTGCTCTCGCTGCCGCCGTGGACTACAAATCTAAAGCTGCGCCACGGTCCTCCGCCAACGGGCCGTGTATCTCATTGACGCACGATGTTTCGTAACAAGGCGAGCGGCCCGTCCATGACGGTGAATACGCGAACGCCCTGGCCCCGAACCGGATAGACAAGGAGAACTCGCCATGGGTATGCGCCCAGATCCCACGTTCCATGCGTCACCGAAACTCGCGATGGATGCGCCCGCGGAAGAGTACGCCTACACGGTGCTTCTCAGCCCTGACTTCTCGCAGCCCGACGCGCTCGCCGTCATTGACGTGAAGCCCGGCTCGCCCACCTACAGCCAGGTGGTTCACACCGTGCCGGTGCCGAACAAAGGGGACGAATTCCATCATTTCGGCTGGAATGCCTGCTCGTCGTCGCTTTCGCCGCTGACCGGCCACGCGTTCCTCGAGCGACGCTATCTGATCATTCCGGGCATGCGTTCGTCACGCATTTACATCGTGGACACCCATCCGCATCCGACCCAGGCGAAGATTCACAAGATCATCGAGCCCGAGGAAATTTTCCGCAAAACGGGTTACTCGCGGCCGCATACCATTCATTGCGGGCCGGAAGGGATTTACGTCAGCACGCTCGGCGGCGCGGGCGAAGATGGCACCGACGGGCCGCCGGGCATCTTCATCATGGACTGCGAAACGTTCGAGGTGCTCGGCCGCTGGGAGATCGATCGCGGGTCGCAGGAGAAGCACTACGATTTCTGGTGGAACCTGCCGCGCGACTATATGGTGTCGAGCGAATGGGCATTGCCGCCGCAATTCGAGAACGGCATCGTCCCCGAGGATCTGCTGTCGAACAAATACGGGCACCGGATCCACTTCTGGGATCTGCGAGGTCGGCGCAACGTGCAGACGCTCGATCTCGGCGCGAACCATCAGATGGCGCTCGAAGTGCGGCCCGCGCACGATCCGAGCCGCGAGTACGGCTTTATCGGCGTGGTGGTCGATACGACGAATCTGGAAGGGTCGATCTGGACCTGGTGGCGCGAAGGGGGCGAGTTTCACATCGAGAAGACCGCGACCATTCCGCCCGAGCCCGCAGCCACCGAACTGCTGCCGCCGTTGCTGCAGGGTTTCGGCGCGGTGCCGCCGCTCGTCACGGACATCGATCTCTCCATCGACGACAAATTCCTGTACGTCGCCTGTTGGGGCACCGGCGAGATGCGCCAGTACGACGTGACCGAACCCCGCAAGCCGAAGCTCACGGGATCGGTTCATATCGGCGGGATCGTTCGGCGCGCGCCTCATACGAACGGCAAGACCTTTGCGGGTGGTCCGCAGATGGTGGAGATCAGCCGCGACGGCAAGCGTGTCTACTGGACCAACTCGCTCTATTCGACGTGGGACAACCAGTTCTACCCGGACGGCGTGCCGGCGGCGCAGGTCATGGCGCGGGCCGAACCCGGTGGCGGGCTCGCGTTGGCCGATGACTATTGGGTGACGTTTCCGGACGGATACCGGGCTCATCAGATCCGGCTCGAAGGCGGAGACTGCTCGACCGATTCGTTCTGTTACCCGTCGGTGGGCGTTTGATTGGGGGAGGCTGGTCGCAGACCGGCCTGTGGCTGGCCATTCTGGCGAGCGGTCTCTATCACGGGATCAACCCGGCGATGGGGTGGCCGCTCGCCGTGTCGAGCGGCCTGATGGAGCGGCGCGCGCGGGCGCTGTTCAGCGCGCTCGTCTATCTCGCGGTTGGGCACGTGCTGGCCGTGTTACTGGTGATGCTGCCGTTCGCCATACTGACGCTCCTGCTCGCCTGGCAGCACGCGATACAGGTCGGCGCCAGTGTGCTCGTGATCGGCTTTGGCGTTTTCCTGCTGATCCGGCGACGCCATCCGCGTGTCCTCGTGCGAATTCCGCCGTCACGGCTCACGCTGTGGTCGTTCGCCGTTGCCATTGCGCACGGCGCCGGACTGATGCTCGTCCCCATCTACCTCGGGCTGTGTAGCGCTTATGGCATGGATCGAGGGCATCGGGCCGCGCAATCCCTGATCGAAGCGAATCTGGGCATGGCGCTGCTCGTCTCGTGTGTGCATGCTTGCGCAATGATGGTTGCCGGTGGGCTTCTGGCCTGGCTGGTCTATCGTTACCTGGGGTTGAAGTTCGTGTCGCGGAGCTGGTTCAATCTGGATGCGGTGTGGGCGTTGAGTCTTGTGCTGGTTGGCGCGCTCTCGCTGGCGCTTAATGCCGCGGTGGTCGGTGAGGTGTGATCGGGCGTGTGTCCGTTACTCCCGGCCGACTCCTGGCGCCGGTTGCTGCCGCACACGGCTCACGGGTTTTGCCTCGCGCCCAAGGCCGCATTTAACTTCCGATACAACGGGCCGCGGCGCCCCGGCCCGTTGTATCGTCAGTTGCACTGGGCGACGTTGGACGATACCGGAAGCGCCGCGTCTTCGATCACGCTGGCTTGATGAGTCCGAGTTGCCGCAGGGCGGTGACGCCGTCGTCCAGGCCGATTTCTTCGACGATCATGCCGTCTTTGAGCCGTAACACGGTGGTGCCGGTAAAGCGCATGGTCCGGCCGGTCGCCGCAGGCAACGATCCGAAGAGGAAGTCGCGGAATGCCGGACCGGTATGTGTGCCGCCACCCTCCCAACGGCCAACGACATAGTCCCCCTCGGCGATGAGATCGGCGGCGCCCCAGAAGTTGAGGTCCGGGAAGGCTTCGCGGAACCCGCTCATGAAGGCCTTGATGTCCTCGCGGCCACGCGCGGTTCGTGCAGCGAGTATTGAAGAAGCATGTCAGGCGCAGCGAGTTCGTCGACGATGTCGAGGCTGCAGGTCTTGCCCCAGAAGTCGGTAAACCAGCGGCCTACAACGGCCTTGTTGTCATCTTCCTTGGACATGGTGAATTCCTCATTGACTGTGGTTGAACGAGGGAAACGCAATCGCTTCCCTCTGCCTGAACAATATGGGCGCAAGCAGTCGGCCGCCTTCCGTTTCTTGCTGCAATACTCGCGTTGCGCGCGGTTGCCGCCCGGAATCCGCCGTGGCCGCGCGAGGAGATTTCAAAGCGGCGTGGAATAGATCGCAATGGTGAGGTGTTGTATCGGCAGCCCGGGTGAACCGGTTGCTTACACAACAACAGGTTCGTCGACACGCGTGCCGGCCTCAGTCGAAACCGGCGCGGCCCGAACCGCCGGCGATTGCCATCGACGGCACATCGCGTGTTTGAAGAGGGGCGAGCCGGTTGCAGGCTTTCACCGTATCGCGTCAAAAGGAGCATCGCCATGATTCGCTTGTCACGCAGAACGCGCCACTCGATCAGCGCCGTATGGCTGTCGGCGGTAGTCGCCACGTCGGCCGGCGCCGCGTCGATCGACCCGCCCGATGCGGTCGCGCTCCTGAGCGCGAGCGCATCCGGTGTGCAGATTTACTCGTGCCAATACGATGCGAATCACACGCTTGGCTGGGTGTTCCGCAGTCCGCGCGCCACGTTGTTCGACACGGCCGGGAACGCGGTGATCGAGCATTCGGCGGGACCCTCGTGGGAAGCCCGCGACGGCAGCCGGATCGTGGGCCACGTCCTCGCGCAGATGCCGAGTGAAACGCCGAACGGCGTGCCGCAGCTGCTGCTGGAAACACATTCGACGGGCGCGAAGGGCATGTTGAGCGAAGTGCGTTACGTGCAACGCACGATGACCGCCGGCGGCGTTGCGCCGACCGCGCCATGCACCGTCGAACATGCGGTGGGCAACTCGCCGTACATCGCCACTTATACTTTTTTCAAGTAACAAGCGACGGCGGATAGCATCCCTATGGACCTCATGACCAGTCGAATTATTTCGGATAACTCCATTTTTTAAGCAATGGAGTAGATAAGCGCTCGCAGTTGACGATGCCAGGCAACGCCGGTCTCTTCAACACAATAGCGGAGCGGCCGAATTATTCCGTGGCTGAAAGAACCGGCGTGTCGAGCGCGGCAAGCGGAATGGGCGCGGGCAGGGAACCGAAGAGCGGCGGGGCGCGGCGGGTGGCAATGCTGTTGCTCAGCACGCTCAGATCGACGCCGTCGCGCGGACCGATCAATGCGTAACCGAGTTCGGACTGACGCCAGGTGACGACCGTCATCGACGCGACCTGCTGTGCCTTCAGGCCCGCGTCGGGCTTGGCCTCCTTCATCACGCACAATGCGACGGGCGCGCCCCGTTCGGGCAGATAGACGATCTGGACGAGCGGCTTGTCGTTGAAACGCAGACGCTGCACGCGCTTGAACGTGAGGCCGTAAGCGCTCAGATCCGGAATGCGGACGGCGAGGCCATCGTCGTCGTGAATCTGCGCGGTGGTTTTCGCCACCAGCGCGGGATCGGCTTCGATGTTGGCGAGCGTGTCGCGAGAATAGAGCTGCTGATAGCTGGCGGCGGCCGCGACCCAGGGCGACATCCCCTTTACCACCGACGCCGCCGACGCCACCGACGCCACCGACGCCACTGACGCGCCTCCGGTCGACGCGGCCCCAATGCCGCTTCCGAGGCGCAGCACGAACCCGCAGGCGAACGCACCCGCGATGAACGCGACGGCTAGCCATGCGGGCGCGACGCGCAGGCGCGAGCGCGAGCGGATCGTCGCTGACGCCGCGGCGGCGCCGGGATGCGGCACGACGGCATCGTTGGCGCTCGCATCGCGCCCAACCGCCGCGGCGTCGCCTTGTAGGCTCAGTGGCTGGTTCCGCGTGGGATTCTGCGCGGGCTTGTTCGCCGCGCGCGCCATGTCGGCAATCCGCGCGCTCAGGCTTTCGGGCACCGGCGGCAGAGCCTGCTGCGCAAACGCTTCCGCGTAGGGCAGGCGCGACGCCCTGAGTCTCGCGACGCGTTGCATGGCGTCGGAAGAGCCGTTCAGCGCGCGCTCCACGGCTTCGCGCGCGTGGGCCGGCAGTGTGCCGTCCACGTAGCCCATCAATTCGATGTCGTCCGGATTCATAAGGCCTGTCTTCGCTCTTCGCGGAATGGGGACGCCTGGCCCAAACCTGCATGACGCAATGAGGGCTAATGACAGAACACCTATGGCTCGACATTATTCCGTCGGGCTCTCAAGATTTTGTTCGAGTCGCGTGAGCGCGTTCGTCGTTGAGCGGCGGGGTGCGTGGCTCAGTTTTGACTGCACCTGAGTATGTCGTCTAATGCGCGCCTGCTTACGGTAAAGGCTTACCGAAATTCGCCGCGGCACGGCCCGATGCGTCGCTATCGCGCGGCGCGCTCGGGCATGCCGTCATCCGGACGTGGGCCGTGTTATCGGCGAGGCGTCGCTGAAAAGCGGAGCCATGTCGAGATTGGAGATGCGCTTGCCGAGCGCGGCGAGATCGACGTCGCCCGGCTTCCCGATGAGCGCATAGCTCAGCTCCGCTTGCCGCCACGTCGCGACGTCCATTGCGTCGACCGTCCTGGTCGCGACCGGCTGGTCCGGCTTCGAATCTTTCATCACGCACAGCGCGATGGGCGGGCCATTTTGCGGCAGATAGATGATCTGCACGAGCGGCTTGTTGTTGAAGCGCAGGCGTTGCACCGACTTGAACGTCAGCCCGGCACTCGTCAGGTCCGGAACGCGCAGGGCGAGCCGGTCGTCGCTGCGGATATCCCTGACGATCTTCGCGGCGGCCGCGGGATCTTCCTGCAAGTACGCGACGGTGTCGCGCGTGTACAGCTTCTGATAGCCGACCGCCGCCGCCACCCACGGCGATACGTCGGCGCGGGCGGTCACCTGCGTGCCGCCGCCTTCAAGCGGGCCGAGCCGTACGAACAGGCCGCAGGCGAAAGCGCCGGCCACGCAGGCCGCGGCAAGCCAGACCGGCATGCCGCGCACGCGCGAGCGCACGGGTTCGGAGGGCGTCTTTTCGCAGGCAGACAGGGGCGGCTCGTTCGATTCCCGGGCGCGCTGCGCGCGGATCATCTCGTCGACCTTGAGCTTCAGCGAATCGGGCACCGGCGGGATATTCTGTTGCGCGAAAGCGTCCGCGAAATCCAGGCGCGAAGCGCGCAACAGCGCGACCTTTTCCCGTGCTTCGGCGGATTCGCGCAGTCGCGCTTCGACCGTGCTGCGGTCCTCGGGCGACAGGCCGCCATCCACGTAAGCGAGCAGTTGAGCGTCGTCAGCCATCATGCGATCGAATCCTTTTGTGTCTTCGCGGGCCGGGCTTTCGGCGTCGCGCCGCCAAGCAGCGCGCCGACCGCCTGGCGGGCGCGCGACAGGCGGCTCATGACGGTACCGATGGGCACCTCGAGCACCTCGGCGGCTTGCTGATAGCTCAAGCCTTCCACGGCAACGAGCAGCATCACGACGCGCTGCGCCTCCGGCAAGCGGTCGACTGCGTCGATGATCTGCCCGTGCATCAATTGCGTTTCGGGCCCCCGGTCGACGGGGTCGGGAAGATTTTCGAGGAAGTCGTCATCCCAATCGAAACTGGACCGTCGCCGCACGCTGCGGGCGCGCAGTTCGTTGATCCAGGTCGAATGAACAATCGAGAACATCCAGCTCAGCGGAGCCGTGTCGGGCTGAAGCTGATGGGCGCGTTCGAGCCCACGCAGGCAGGCGCGCTGCACGAGATCCTGGGCGTCATGCTGGTCGCCCGACAGGCGAAGCGCGAACGCCCACAGGCGCGGCAGCATTCCGGGAAGCATGCCTGGTAAATCTGCACCGTTCATTGAACGAAAATCTCCGATGTTCCCCGAGACGTGTTCGAGAGCACTGCGAGCACGTCGATCTCGCACAAAAAAATGCACTGCCGTTCGCCACCGTTTTTTTCGCCACGAAGCTCGAACAGCATAGTTTAACTTGAGACCACACAACGTGTGAAAGCGGTCCTTACGGCATCGAGGCGGTCTCGATGCCGCGCTTTCTAGCGGCGATGCGCGCCAATTCCCGCCTCTTCGCGCGTGCGCCGGTTGAACGAAACCGCGTAGGCCGCCGAGCGCGCGGCGAGTAGCGGATCGGCCGAGGGCGCGATGCCATAGGGGAGGATCAGCGGATCGAAATTGATGTCCCGGCAGGCGCCGTCGATCTGGCTCTCGGCGCGCTCGATCACGATCGTGCCGGCGTCCACCCGATGCAATTCGCGCTCGGCCGGCCAAGCGCGCGTCGCGTCGTCGATCGGGTCGCCCGGGCCTGCCGGCGTCAGCATGAGGCGCCAGGAAACGGGGCCGGTTTGCAAGCGCAGGTCGAGATCGTGTGCGAGAAAGTCGGGATCGCGCGCCGGGTTAGTGAGTTCGTTCGACGGCGCATAGGGCGTGTCGGGGACGACGCTCCAGCGGACGAAGCGCGCGTTGCCATCGGCATCGACGAAACGGAACGCGTCGATGCCGAAGTAACTCGCGTTATGGAAAGCCGTGGATGGCGGATGGGTATCGACCCACTGGCGAAAGGCTATTGTTTCGGGATGCTTCGCAAGAAACGCGTTCAATTTCGCGGGATCCGGCTGGCCGCTTCGCGCATCCGGGCGCAGCGCCACCAGTTGCTCGTACAGCGCCTCTGGTGTGGCAACCTGGAAGATCGGCGCGGAGTTCATTGCGGTGCGCCATTGTTCTCCGTTACGCAGCGAGAAGAGCAGTGCAAAGCTGCGCACGGACGCGTCGGCGTCGTCCCGGGCGGGATCGCTGCCCGGCGCCGAGAGGCGGCCGATCACAGGCGTGCGGCCGCGCTCGAATACGCTCGCGCGCGACAGCGCGGCGCCGTTTCCGTTGCTATCGAAATAGCCGCTCACGCACACGCCCTTGGCATGATTGCGGCGAAAGCCGGCGTGCCTGCCCATGCTGTCCTCGAACGCGTCGATCATGCGGGCAGGCGTCAGTGCGGGCTCGCTGCCCGGCCAGCGAATCCAGCCCGCGACCCACGCGAACGCTCCTGCGAGAGCCGCAATGACGATCACGATGAGGGCGTAACGGAGCAGAAGCGCCGGTGGCTGGGGTCGGGACATGATGCAGCGTGAAAGCGAACGCGCCGATCCAAAAAGCTGACGAGTATAGAGCAGGGTACGTTTTGGTGCGTGGCCGCGCAATGGAATCCATTCGCGGCGAAGCGGCGTCTCGCCATCTCGCGGCGGAATAAAACGGCTCATCGCGTGTTGTACGAAAACGCACAGGCCGGCGTTCCGCTTTGCGGCTGACCGATATTTTCGTGCCCAAGCTTCTGAAGGAGAATCCGGGCGCTTCCGCATCACAGCGTGACCTCGAACGGTTTGGACGAGGCCTTCCATGGGTCCCGACGATGCCTGGGTGGCATCGGGTTTTGCTTGCGTGGTCAGAGTCGGCGTCCGCGGCGCCTGCGGATCCTGAGCGTGTCCTATGTATGCGCCGCTCGCGCCGCGTCCGCCGACTCGTTATTGGGCGACGTCGATCCGGCCATAGACGCCGGTCGTCGGTGTCGGACCGGCGGCGAAGAACAAGGTATTCAGCGGCTGATTCGCAGCATTGTTGCCGAACGAGATGCCCCAGATACCCGGCTGCCTGAAAGTCGATCCGTCGGCTTGTGTCACGGCGCCAATGAACGAACCGGTATTGGGGTTGAACGCATCGAGCGTGCCGTCGCCGAAATTTCCGACCAGCAGATCATTACTCAGTGCACCGAAATTTGCCGGTGCCACCGCAAGACCCCAAGGCGAATTCAGCGATCCACCCTGGGCAATGCGCTTCGTGAGGTGCCCGGCTGTATCGAACGCGTCGACGGCGCCGTTGCCTGGGCCGTTCACCTGGGTGTGTCCATCGGGCCCGAGCTTCGCAAACGTCACATAGACGGTCGTACCGATCACACGTATCCCGAACGGCGAAAAACCGGCAGGCAAATTGGGATCCTTGAATTGCCCGTCGAGTTGCTGCTTGTTGAACGACTTGTCGAACACATCGACCTTGCCGTTATGGAAGTCCGCCGCGTACAGCAGGTTCTGACCGGCATTCGTGCCGATGGCAAGACCCTTGTAAACGGCGCCGCCGGCGCCGTCGTCGTGCGCGGTGACCGCTTGCGTCGGCAACACTTTCGGTGACCAGCCGGCGATGGTGCCGGCGTCGGTGGCCCAGAGAAAGAGTGCGTTACTGCTGAGGCCGTTTGCGCTGATCCCGAAGTCGGCGCTGGTATTGAACACGATGCCCGTCGGACCGGCAGCCTGTCCACTCGCCGCGGGCGGGATCGTCACGACGAG
The DNA here is from genome assembly GCF_012689525.1 of Paraburkholderia aromaticivorans. Classification (NCBI taxonomy): domain Bacteria; kingdom Pseudomonadati; phylum Pseudomonadota; class Betaproteobacteria; order Burkholderiales; family Burkholderiaceae; genus Paraburkholderia; species Paraburkholderia aromaticivorans. The sequence continues at coordinate 2,378,632 of NZ_CP051516.1, read as the reverse complement.
CGACTGCACCACGCCATTGCCGTCATAGAGGGTCGACTTTTTCGTATTGTTGTCGGACACCCACATCACGCCGGTTGGGTTGAAGGCGATACCCCAGCCGTTCTTGAGATTGGCGTCCGTGTTCGGCGCGCTCACGCTGCCATCGGAAACCAGGACGGTGGCTTTGAAAGGACCGGTGGCCGGGGCCGGCGGGGTGGAATTGTCGCTGCCGCCGCCACACGCGGTGAGCGTTGCCGTGCAAGCGGCGAATGACCAGGCAATCACTGCCTTTTGACGGAGTTTCATTTCGCGATTCCTTTTGTGTTCGGAGTAGCGCCCGCCGCAATCGTCTTTCTTTCCGCGATGCACGCGAACGAACGATCCGGGGTACGCAACGGAATGGGCGTGCAATCAGCGAACAGTCATTCCGCAGACTGAATTGCCCGATCCCTTTGGCGCTGAATCGTCCTTGTCGAAACACTTGGGGTTGCGGTTTTATTCCGTGACGACAGACAGCCGCCGGCGACAGCAATCGTTGCGCTTGTGTGGAATACCTCGACTGGCACGAGTGTTATGGGAAAGACAGAACCGCCGCCACTCTCTTCGTCGCACGATTCGAGGATCCCATGCCTGATCACTACAATCTGCTCGTCTATTACGATGGATCGCCTGAATCCAGATCGGCATTGCTGCGCGTGACGCGTTTGGGATATGCGTTGACCGCTACCGTTCATGTACTGTCGGTCGTGGATATCGGCTCGGCCGTGGGCAGCAGTCTGGGATACCTATCGGACGTGGCGTGTTCACAGATGGAGGGCGCGGCCAGGCAGATCTTGAAGGAAGCGCTGAATCATTTGAGAGAGAGCGGCACGGTTGCGTGCGGCTATGTCGCGGTAGGCAACGTGGTCGATAGCATGGCTAATTACGCAGGTTTGCTCAACGCGGACCTGCTCGTGCTGGGTCATCGGAATCCGCGTGGACTGGCGAGATGGTTAGGCCAGCCATCCAACCACGCGGAGCTTGTGAAACGCGCCGCAGGGCGTGCGGTTATTACCGTGCCGCTGGACTAGATGAGAGCGCCATGGATTGACTTGATCGAACACGAGGCAGGCGAGATGCGGTTTGAGCCGGTGCGCGTGGATGAACCGGCGCTTCTACTGTCGACGTCCGGCGCCACGGGAGCACCGAAGTTCGTCACGCACACCCCGCGTATCGTGTGCGCGATACGGGCTGTGCATGACGTGGCAGTTTATCTCCGCGCTGGCGTGTCGCATCGCAACAGCCAGCGCGTGACTTCTTACTTGCTTGCCACACCGATCGCCGACTGCGCATCAAGACTGCTGCGCGCTTTCTTGACAGCATCAGCGGAGACGGGCGCTGCCGCGTTGCCCCAGCTATTGCGGACATACGTGGACAAAGCAGCGATATCGCTATCGGTCAGCTTCCAGCTGAAGTTCGGCATGGCCGCACCCTCAACGGCGCGTTGCTTTCGAGTGACGTGCGCTCTCAGGGGGAATCAGGCGCCAGGTCAGCAACACCACCAGACCGAAAGCGACGTACAGAAGCGTGAATGCCCAGGCCGGCAAATCGTAGTAGAGCAGGCGACTCACCCAGCGCTGAATGAAGCCTTGCGTGAATCCTTGCGAATCCAGCGAACCCGTACGCAGCCAGTCCTCCAGCGTCGTCAACGGGCACGCGATACCCAGCAGCGACAGCGTGGCCACGATAACGATCGCTGACAGATGAACGAGCCGGAAAAGCCGCTGGCGTATCCACTCCCAGCCAAGGGGGGCGCCCAGCCAGATCGCGACGAACCCGCACACGATGAACAACGCAAGCAGCGCGTGCACGACAAGCACCGCATTGGCCAGCCCGATCATGATCGGCTTTCTCGTAACCGGCTAGTGCACCTTCAGCGCCTGTCCCGCATCACTTCCCAGCAGTCGCGATGGTCCATCCGCCGGAGCTGGCGACGCCTTATCATCTCGCGCCAATAATGTCCGGCGACCAGTAGCATGGCGACGCTCAGCCCGCATAGACCCACGACGATTCCCGCCCCTGATTCGGCCATGCAACACTCCTTGACTGTGCAACTGATCAGGCGATACGTGTCATTCGTCGTTCAGGATACGAGCGGCGGCCTTCAGAAATATCTGTCCATCAGCGGTAATGAGCGGGCGTTGTTGCCCGGAAGCGAGGTCTTCCAGCGTGACGAGTTGGCGCTCCAGAAGCACTTCCAGATCGGCACCGTCCAGACTCAGTAGATCCGGTGCATCCTTGAGCAACATGAGGGTCGCGAATTCGTGTGGACTGAGCATCGTCGTCTCCTGGCTGAGCTTGCTGCCTGGCTGGGAACCTGATCCGTTGCCCTCGCTTCGCGAGCAGGATCAATTCGGTGATGTCGGCGGCGGGATGTCATCCTGCATCTGGATGGCATGTTGCGCGCCGAGGTGCCCATCTTAATGCTGAGGCATGCAATAGATCAACATGTGGGAAAAGCTTTTTTCGATCCGCTTTGCGCCGGGTGTTCGTCAGCGTCATACTTGATGCGTGCGAGATCGATCCTGACGACTAGCCTGGCAGCGCTTCCATACGTCGGCCTCTCTTACTCGAAGCGAGGCCCGTATGCCGGGCGCTACGATCGAAACCTGAAGGAGACAACACTTGACCACCTTCGTCCTACGTAACGGCGCGCTGCTCGATCCTACCCATCCTGATCTGCTGGAAGGCTTTGAAATTCTCATCGAGGATGGCTTCGTCCGCGAAGTGTCCGATAAGCCGATCAAAAGCAACAACGCGCATGTGATCGACGTCAAAGGCAAAACGATCATGCCGGGTCTGATCGATCTGCATGTGCATGTCGTTGCAATCGAGTTCAACCTGCCGCGCGTGGCGACGCTACCCAACGTGCTCGTCACGCTGCGCGCCGTGCCGATCATGCGCGCGATGCTGCGCCGCGGCTTCACCACCGTGCGCGACGCGGGTGGAGCAGGGTATCCATTCAAGCAGGCGGTCGAGTCGGGGCTCATCGAAGGTCCGCGCCTTTTTGTGTCCGGCCGCGCGTTGAGCCAGACGGGCGGTCACGCCGATCCGCGCGCCCGCTCCGACTACATGCCGCCCGATTCCCCCTGCGGATGCTGCGTGCGCGTCGGCGCGCTCGGCCGCGTGGCGGACGGTGTCGATGAAGTGCGCCGGGCCGTGCGCGAGGAACTGCAGATGGGCGCCGACCAGATCAAGATCATGGCGTCGGGCGGGGTTGCTTCACCCACCGATCCAGTCGGCGCGTTCGGTTACTCCGAAGACGAGATCCGCGCGATCGTCGCCGAAGCGCAAGGGCGCGGCACGTATGTGCTGGCGCATGCCTATACGCCCGCGGCGATCGCGCGCGCCGTGCGTTGCGGCGTGCGCACGATCGAACACGGCAATCTGATCGACGAGGAGACCGCACGCATCGTCGCGGAGCACGGCGCGTATGTCGTGCCGACCCTCGTCACTTACGACGCCCTTGCAAGCGAAGGCGAGAAATATGGACTGCCGCCGGCCAGTATTGCCAAGGTCGCGGACGTGCATGGCGCGGGTCTGCACTCGATCGAAATCATGAAGCGCGCCGGCGTCAAACTGGGCTTCGGCACGGACCTGCTCGGCGAAGCGCAGCGGCTGCAAAGCGATGAGTTCCGGATTCTGGCCGACGTCATGTCGCCGGCCGAAGTGATCGCGAGCGCGACTCTCGTCGGCGCGGAAGTGCTCGGCATGCAGGACAAGCTCGGCAGAATCATGCCGGGCGCGCATGCCGATGTGCTGGTGGTCGACGGCAATCCTTTGAAATCCGTCGATTGCCTGTTAGGTCAGGGCGAGCATATTCCGCTCGTGATGAAGGATGGCCGGATCTTCGTCAACGAACTCGAAAGCGCTTGACCGTATGAGCGCGCCTGCGCGCCGTCCCAATGTCCTGATCGGAGCCTGTCCATGTCGATGATTGCCGCCCGTATTGAGCGATTGCCGTTTTCAGGTTTTCACCGCCGTCTGCTTTTGATGGGCGGCCTCGGCTACACCTTCGACGCGATGGACGCCGCCGTGCTCGCATTCCTGCTGCCGGTGCTGCGCACGCAATGGGGGTTGACGAGCGTGCAGACCGGCGTGCTGGGAAGCGGTACGTTCATGGGCTATTTCGTCGGCGCGATGCTCGCGGGCATGCTCGGCGATATCATCGGCCGACGCAAGGTCATGATGTATGCGCTCGTGATCTACTGTTTCGCCTCTATTGCCAGCGCGCTCGCGAACGACTGGGGATTTTTTCTGGCGACGCGCATTGTCGCCGGCTTGGGGACGGGAGCGGAAAGCGCCATCGTCGCGCCGTTTCTCTCGGAGTTCGTGGCGCGACGGTATCGCGGCAGTTTCACTGGCAGCCTCGCGGGGTTTTTCTCGTTTGGCTTCGTGGCGGCTGCACTGCTCGGCTATCTGGTGATCCCGCTCGCACCCAATGCATGGCGCGCGGTCATGGTCATCACGGCGCTGCCCATTGTGATGCTGCTCTGGTGGCGCCGCGCGTTGCCCGAGTCGCCGCGCTGGCTCGAAGCGCGCGGCCGGCACGCGGAAGCCGATGCGATCGTGTCGCGGATGGAAGCGGAAGTGATGAAAGCCGGCATACAGTTGGAGCCGCTGCCTGCCGTGCGCGAGGGATCCGTTCCGCTCGCGGCCGGACGGGCCTCGATCATCGCGAACGTCAAGGCGTTATGGGCGGCGAAGCTCGCGCGCATTACGGCCATGACGTGGCTGATGTGGCTATCCATCACGTTCAGCTATTACGCTTTTTTCACGTGGATTCCCGGCTTGCTGGTTCAGAACGGGATGACGATCACGCGGAGCTTTTCGTATTCGCTCGTGATTTACATTGCGCAGATCCCGGGATACTTTTCGGGCGCGTGGCTCAACGAGAAGATCGGCCGCCAGGGGACGATCGCGTCGTACATGATCCTGGGCGGCGTATCGGCGCTCGGGCTTGCTTTGACGCGTACGGATACGGGCATCATGGTGTCGGGCATTCTGCTTTCGTTCTTCATGAACGGCACCTATGCCGGCGTTTATGCCTACACCCCGGAGGTCTTTCCCACGGACGTGCGCGCGACAGGTACCGGGCTCGCTTCGTCGATTGGCCGGCTGGGTGCGATTGCCGCGCCTATCCTCGTCGGGTACGTCTATCCGCGGCTGGGCTTTGCCGGCGTGTTCGGGGCGACGACGCTCGTGCTGCTGATCGGCGCGATGGCGGTGCTACTCATGGGCGTGCCGACGCGCGGAAGATCGCTGGAAGACATTGCAGCAGGGCAGGTCAACCCGTGAGAAAAGCAGGCGCGGCTATCGTGACGACCAGTCCGCCTGCGCGATGCTGCGCGCGCTAATGCTTAAATCACATAGGGCTGAACGCGCGGTACCGCGTTCAGCCCCACGAAGCACCCTTAAGCGCGGGTCGTCGCGATCGCCGTGCGTGGCCGCAGCGTCGCCATGATCAGATACGTGCCGCCGCCGATCAGCACGCCGAAGAACCAGCCGTAGGTATTCCACCAGACCGGCAGCAGCGTGGTGAAGTTCGGTAGAAGGGTCGAAAACACGCCACCGGTCGCCGCCGCGACCAACGCGTTGACGTTCCAGCCGCCTTCGTAACGGTACTCACCGTGCTCCTGATAAAGCGCCGCGACGTTGATGTTGCCCTTGGCCACCAGATAGTAGTCCACCAGAATGATCCCCAGCAAAGGGCCCATCGTCGCGCCGATGGCGTTGACGAAGTGCGCGGCGTTGCCTTCCCACGGCGCGAACGGGTAGAGCACCAGCGCGATGGCCGCGGCAATGTAGCCGCCCTTCTTGAAGCTGATCTGCCTGGGGAAAACGTTGGAGATGTCGAACGCGGCCGAGACGAAATTGGCGACCACGTTGATGCCCAGCGTAGCGACCGCGAAGGTCAGCGCCGCGATGAGCGCCAGAACCCAGCTGTCGAACTTGGCGGAGATCTGCTCGGGATGCAGCAGCACCTCGCCATACACCTTGAAGGCGGCGATGGTGGTGATGCCGGCGACCAGCGAGAACGCGATCAGATTGACCGGCAGGCCCCACAAATTGCCTTTCTTCACGGCGTCGCGATTTTTCGCGTAGCGCGAGAAGTCGCAAAAGTTCAGATACAGCGCCGCGAAGTAGGTGATCCAGGTCGCGCCCACGGCCATCAGCGCCCAGAACGAGCCGGGCTCGCCGCTGACACCGGCATCTTTGGTTTTATCGAGCAGCACGTCCATCGGAATGCCGTGCGAGAACGAGAAGCCACCGGCCTTCACGCACAGCCCGATCGCCAGAATCAGCATCGCGACCCACACCGCCGGGCCGGCCCAGTCCTGAAACTTGCGCACCGTCTCCATGCCCTTCTGGATGATGAGCAACTGCAGCGCCCAGATGACCACGTAGCAGATCACCTCCAGTCCCGCGTGGCCGAGGAAGTGCGTGCCCTTGTAGAACGCCATCAGGCTGTCGTTGCGGATGAGCAGCGCGACCAGCGCGCCCGCCGCCGCGGCCGTCTGCGCGCCGTACCAGAAGCAGGCCACCACGGCGCGCACCAGCGCCGCGAGGTTGGCGCCCCACACGCCGAAGGAAGCGCGCGCCAGCACCGGGTAGGGCACGCCGGTCTTCTCGCCGGCGTAGCCGATCAGGTTCATCAGCGCGAAGATCACCAGCGAGCCGAGCCCGATCGCCAGCACGAAGTTGGTGAACGTGCCGCACAGCAGGAACAGGCTGGCGGCGAGGTAGTAGCCCCAGAGGCTGTGCACGTCCGAGGTCCAGACGTTGAAGATGCTGAAGGCACCCCAGTTGCGCACCCTGGCGGGGGCGAGATCTTCGTTGTAGAGGCCGGGCGAAGGGTCGCGGATTTCCATCTGTCATCTCCTTTGAGTTCGTGGAACTGAGGAAACACCGCCGGAAGTCCCTGGGCGGCAATACCCCCGCGTCTGAAGCAGGCTCGTATGCAAGAACTGTATGCACTTTGATGCGCAGTTCTAAATGGGTTAACCCTTAATCGAGAGCCATGCCGACGCAAACCGGCTGCCAATGAAGTGTCTCTGGGCGATATGCGCGGAAGCGCACAGAGTCACCCGGGGCGCGGCGCTAGTCTGATAGATGCCGCAGAGAAGTCTCCGCCGACATCAGGGAGCCGCGCTGTCGCGCGGAATGCAGGTTTACGCCATCAGGTGCCACCGATGCGTCTCCAAGCCGCTCACTATGCGTTGCTCCTCGCCTGCGGATGCCTGACTATCGCGGACGCACTTGCCGACGATGCCGCCGGTGTTGTCAAGACCGTCAAGGGCACCGTGCAGATCGAGCGGTCCGGAGCAAGTTCGGGCGCGGCCATCGGCAGCGAGGTATATGGCAAGGATCGTATCGTGACCGGCCCGCAGTCCTCCGTCGGCATCACGCTGCGTGACACCACCCAACTGTCGGCCGGCGCCGACACCATTCTCGACCTCAATAAATTCGCGTTCAACACCACGACCCATGACGGCGTGCTCGACGCCTCCGTCAAACGCGGTTCTCTCGCCGTGATTTCCGGAAAGCTGGCGAAGGCGAATCCGGATGCCGTCCGTTTCAGCACGCCGACTACCACGCTCGGCGTGCGTGGCACTGAGTTCATCATCGAAGTCGGCGATAAAGGGGAGGGGGCACGTTGAAGGCCTCGATCCGACGTTACGGGCTGGCATGGGCAGCGGCATTCGTCATGCTGGCTTCGCTGGCCGCGTGTAGCACCCCGGACAAAATTATTTTATTGCCGGACCCTGACGGCAAGGTCGGGGCGGTCGTCGTGCACAGCGCCACAGGAGAGCAGACCATCGACAAGGCTTACGCCGGCGTCGACGTCACCAAGGGCGGTAGCATCGAAACAACACTGGATAGCCAATCCAGTGTGCAGGCACGATATGGCGAGCTGCTCGCGGCCCGGCCGCCGCGGCCCATGACATTCACGATCTTTTTTCTGTTCGACTCCGCTACCGAACTGGCCCCGGAGTCGGCCGCCACGGTTCAGAAACTGAAAACCGTCCTCGCGACCTGGCCCGCGCCTCAGCTCGTGGTGGTTGGTCACACCGACCTGGCAGGCTCGCAGGAATTCAATGACAGACTGTCCATGCAGCGGGCGCAGACGGTTGCCGCATTCCTGATCAAGCAAGGCATTCCTGCGCAAAGGATAGAGACCGCGGCCCGCGGCAAGCGCGAGCCACTGGTCCCCACGGCAGATGGGGTTCCCCATCGCATGAACCGGCGCGCAGTCATCACCATCCAATGACCCGCGCCAGTCTGGGTGCTGATTGGCCTTTCCGTCGATGAAACGCTATTTCGCCCCATGGCATGCGCGGATCAGGCATCTGCTGAAGGCGGCCCAGGGGCGCCCGGTGGCACTGGCGTTGTTGTTCGGCCTGAGCCTGCTCAATCTGACCAGCGAATGGCCGAGCGACATACCGCGTCCGGCTTTCGTCGACGCACTCGACGCGGCGCTGCCTGACTCCTTCAAAACCGCCCGGCAAATTCTGTTCGACCAGTATCAACGTCACTTCCCGCGGGTTCCGACTGCGCAGCCCGTGACCATCGTGGAGATCGACGAGGAGACGCTGGCGAGCGTCGGTCAATGGCCGTGGCCGCGAAATCGACTCGCGACCCTGGTCGATGCCATCGACGCATTGAAACCGCTGGCCATCGGCCTCGACATTTACATGCCCGAGCCGGATCAGACCTCGCCCGACCAGGTGGCCGCCGATCTGCCGAAATCGGCAGCGGCGCTGGCCGCCGGCTTGCGGGCGCTGCCGAGTCACGAAGCCATTCTCGCGCGCTCGTTGCGCGCCGCGCCGACCATACTGGGCGCCGCGCCGCTCGATCATGCCGGTTTCGCCACCCGCACTGATATGCGCAGTGCGCCGATCCTCGTGCATGGCGCCGACCCGCTCGACTCGGTGCAACGGTTCGACTATGTGCTCGCCAGCTTGCCGGAATTGCAGGCGGCGGCTCATGGGCAAGCGATGCTGAGCGTGGCGCTCGAACAGGGCGTGGTCCGGCATATTCCGCTCATCATGGGTTTGAGGGAGAAGCTGGTCCCCAGTCTGCCGATGGAAATGCTCCGCCTCGCGACCGGATCATCGGCGATTGACGTCTTTGCCGACGCATCTGGCGTGCAAGCGGTGGGCGTCGCGGATGTGCAGGTGCCCACGCAGCCCGGCGGCGACATCTGGTTGCATTTCGCGTCCATTCGCTCGACGCTGAGCCGCTACGTGTCGGCGCGCGACGTCCTGCAGGGAACCGTCGATCCCGACCGGATCCGCAACAAGCTGGTTCTGGTCGGCCTGACCGGCGCGGGCGTGACCGACATGCGCACGACCGCGCTGAAGGAACTGGTGCCGGGCATCGAGATCCAGGCGCAAGTCATCGAGACGATTGTCGAGGGGCGTTTCCTGCGCCGGCCCACCTGGCTGAAATGGGCGGAAAGCGCCTTCATCATGACGTTCGGGCTGCTGATCATCTGGTATGTGCCGCAGCGTCAGTCGCGCTTTGCGGTGTTCATGCGAACCGTCCCGAAGGGTTCCACCGTTCTGGGCTTACTCCTGCATCTGCTGAATGTGTTGTGCTGCTTTCTGATTTTTATCCGGTTTGGGCTGCTGGTCGATGCGGCCTCGATTTTCATTATTCTTTCAGCCGTCATGGGCTGCTTTCTTACGCCCGCATTGCTTCATGCCGACGAACCCGGCAGAACAGAAACCGCGCACGCGCAGGGGCGCGAGGGAGGCGATGATCGCACCGGCAAGGCGCCGGGACCTTGAGGGAGACTCTGGTCATCGCGGTCATCGGTCATTGACGAAATAACTCGATGCGGGTGAAGCGCGCCCCCCTGAATGATGTCGGCTTGCAGCGCATCCGGCTGCAATTCTACGAGTCATCCAGGTGAGCACGAAACGTCATTATTCCATCGAATCGTGGCGCTTGGGTGACCACACGCGTTAAAGCCTGGTGGGTGAAATCCGCGTCGAGCACGCGTGGCGAACGCGGGTCGCTACGCTGCGACGCAGCGAATCCAAGGCCATTTTTGCTGCGCTGCGACAACGCGTAATCGACCGACGCTCTACGTCCGGAACCCATGCCGCAAAATAACCGTATATACTGTTTATACCGTTAAATTTTGCATGGAGATTCTGATGAGTGAGCCGAGCCTGAAGAAAGCAACGAAGAAGTCCTTTCACTTCCCGAAGGGTGCCGGCGCCGCCCCCGAAATTGAGGGCGACGTTGCCGAACCCACCGCGACCGTCGCGGTAAAAAAGAAGAGCGCGAGCGCCAAGAAAGTGTCGAAGGAAAAGAAGGTCGCAGCTGACGAGGCAGTGCCTGTCAAAGCAGGTGTGGCGGTCAAAGACAAGCGCGCGAAGAAAGAGAAAGTCGTGCGTGACAGCTTCACGATGCCGAAATCGGATTACGACAAAATTGCTGCGCTGAAACAGAAATGCCTGGCTGCCGGCGTGTCCGTGAAGAAGGGCGAAATCCTGCGTGCTGGATTGATTCTGCTCGAATCCGCGGCGCTGAAGCGTCTCCTGGCGGCAGTGTCCGCTGTGGAGCAGGTCAAGACCGGGCGCCCTGCAAAGTCGTAGGCTTCGACGAGCGGCGGCTCGCTGCGGGTAGCGCCCCTTAAGGCCGTTATGCTGCGCCGGGGCGGTGTCATCAGCGAGAGAAGTGGACGCCGATAGCCGCTGCCTGGTTGCAGTCGCTGGGCAGTCTCGATGCACCGTTGGACGCCATGGCCAGCACTTCAACGATCCCCTTCGTCGAAGTACTGACCGGCAGATTGCCCACCTCCGTTACCTTCGCCCAGGTACAACGCGTAATTTCGTTGCTGGGCACTGGCTGGTCGCCATCGGCAATCGTTGCGACAAATACATGGTGGCAGGTGTGGATGCCGGTGAAGCCGAACAGGTACCGCATGTCCATTGCATGAAGGCGCGTTTCCTCCACCAATTCTCTCATCGCGGTTTCACGAAGATCTTCCCCTGTCTCGGGCTTGCCGCCAGGTATCGACCAACGGGTGCCATCCCGGCTGACCAGGAGGATTCGCCTGCCAAGCTGGCAGACAACAGTCGCTCGTTGCTTCACGGTGTCTCTCATGTTTTTCGCCGTCATGTGGAGCACGTCGCATGCCTGGATCGGGCGAAGGGCGGCCACACAGCGGTCACTATCGTCGGGACGGCGACAGAATGTCTTCGCCGTGCCGCCCGTCCAGTCCAGGGACGGTGCAAGCATCGATCGTCGTTTTAAAGTGTGACAATATTGTGGCGTCGGTGCAGCGGCGAACTTCGCATGCAGCGTGGCGCCGACGATCGAAGGCCGATTGAACTCACGCGACGTCGGTAGTGATCCGGTCGCGTGCACCGCTATCCGCAAGGCTCTCCAACGCCTGGCTCCCGTCCGTGCGAGCGGCGTCCTCAACCGCGAAGGTTGTCTCGCTGAAGGCGATCAGTTTGAATCCGCTTCCCTTCGCGCGCGGGACTGTGATGCCCCAATGCCAGCCTCCGGCTTGCTCGAAGACATGCAATTCAGGGACGGTTGGGGTGTGTGAAGACTGAGAAGTCGTCATGGCGCATTCTCCCGTCATATTGCGACCGTGGGTGCACAATTGCAGTTGCCCCGTCTTCAGTCTACAGGTATTTTGCTGCACTGCAATATGTCGACCGTGGTAAAAATGTCGAATCATGAAGCGTCACAATTTTGAAAAGATTCGCCGTTCACTGAGATATGCGAACATGAATTGACGAATTATTGATCCGACATGATCTACGGGGGCTCCATGGGTAGCCATTCGCTCATTTGGGCAGCGGTGCCGCACAATAGTGACGGCGTCGTCTTTCAGATTCGCATCGTCCACGGACTTCAACGTTTCTACGTCTCGCGCCGCGTGCTCGAAGATGTGTTCGACCTCGAACCAGCCGCTTCGGACGCGAAACAACTGCAGCATTTCTATGTGCACATGGCGCGCATCCTGGCCCGAGCCGGCGAGAAGCGTTCGATCTGCGGTTCAGATACGGTTCCACTTCAGGCAGCCGATTTCACCTCGACGAGCAAAGAGCTGTTCACATCGAGCCGACATGCAATGGCATGAAGCGGGGTTTAAGCGACGGCACTGACGAGGCTGCGTCTACAGCCAGCGCCAGATGCCGGCGGCCCAGCCGGTGAGCGGGATATGAGCCCAGGTCGCCGCGAGCCAGACGACGAGACCGCCCAACAGCGCGTGCATGCCGAACCCGCCCAGCCGCGCGCGGCCGGCGGCGATCGCCGCGAACGGCAGGTAGCTGGTCTGCGATTCCCATGCGGGCCAGAGATCGGGCTGGAGCCGCTCCTTCTTCCGATCCTGCAGCGCGGCGCCGACGAGCGCGAGGATCACCATGGCCGCTGCAAGAATGATGTTCTTGGCTACCGGGAACACGGCGATGTGACACAGACCCCACAGCGCGAACGACCACATCATCGGATGGCGTGTTACCGCGAACACGCCGCGGGCGGCGTCGGGAAACGAACCGGGCCGGCCGCCGGTGGGCAGCGCCGGATTGCGGATCAGGGAACCCATCAGCAGGATCGACGCGATCAGCATGACCACGGTCGCAACCGCCCAGAGCCCGTCTCCTACCGGCCATAGCGGTGTGGAGAGGGGCGCCTTTACGTAAGCCACGATTAGCCAGCCGAGCGTCAGGAACGCAACCAGCGAATAGACACCCAGGAATGCCGCTTCGCCGATTGCGCCGACCAACGGTCTGCGCAGCGGATGGGAGAGGAGAAAGTGACTGCCCAGAAAGGCGATTGCCGCTGCCGCAACTGCGCTGGTGCTTCCCATTGACCCGGCTCCTCAAGTCGTTGACCGTAGCGCCGTGATTGTCGACGGCGCGGTGCACGGGCTCTCGACCTTGAGATAGGGTTTCGCCCATCCGCCACTCTCGCACACTCGCGCCTCGTCTCGCGCAAAAACACACGGTGCGGCTCCGATACAACGGGGCTCGCACCGTAACCTGGCAGTTTATCTTCACCCGATGGGGCAGCGTCCCGTCAGGGCGGCAACCCTGACGGAACCGCGGCGCCCGCTCAGGCGAGGTCGAACCGGTCGAGGTTCATCACCTTGACCCACGCGGCGACGAAGTCGCGGACGAATTTCTCGTTGCCGTCCTCGCTTGCATAGACCTCGGACAGCGCCCGCAACTGGGCATGCGAACCGAACACCAGATCGACGCGGCTACCGGTCCACCTCACCGTGCCGGTTTTACCGTCACGCCCCTCGAAGACGTCACGGGCCGGCGAGACCGGTTTCCATTCCGCACTCATGTCGAGCAGGTTGCGGAAGAAGTCGTTGGTCAGCGTTTCTGGCTTGTCGGAAAAGGTGCCTTGCGGATTCTGCCCGGTCCCGACGTTCAGCACGCGCAAGCCGCCGATCAGCACGGTCATTTCCGGCGCCGTCAACGTCAGCAATTGCGCCTTGTCGATCAGCAATGCCTCAGCCGGGACACTGAATTTGCCCTTCAGATAGTTGCGGAAACCATCGGCGACGGGTTCGAGCGCGCCGACGGATTCCACGTCGGTCTGGTCTTGCGAGGCGTCCATGCGTCCCGGCGCAAACGGCACCGTCACCTCATGGCCGGCGCTCTTTGCCGCCTGCTCGATGCCGGCACTACCGGCCAGCACGATCAGGTCGGCGAGCGACACCTTCTTGCCGCCGGACTGCGCGCCGTTGAACTCGCTCTGGATGCCTTCGAGGACCTTCAGTACCTTCGACAGTTGCTCGGGCTGGTTGACGGCCCAGTCTTTCTGCGGGGCGAGGCGAATACGCGCACCGTTGGCACCGCCGCGCTTGTCCGAACCGCGGAAGGTGGACGCCGACGCCCAGGCCGTCGACACCAGTTGCGACACGGGCAGCCCCGACGCCAGGATCTTCTGCTTGAGCGAGGCGATGTCCTGCTCGTCGACCAGCGGGTGGTCGACTGCCGGAATCGGGTCCTGCCAGATCAGTTCTTCAGCGGGCACTTCCGAACCGAGGTAGCGGGCGCGCGGTCCCATGTCGCGGTGAGTCAGCTTGAACCATGCGCGGGCGAAGGCATCCGCGAGCTGGTCGGGATTATCCAGGAAGCGCCGTGAAATCTTCTCGTAGGCCGGGTCGAGGCGCAGCGAAAGGTCGGTGGTGAGCATCGTCGGCCGCTGCTTCTTGGAGGCATCGTGAGCGTGCGGGATCGTCTCGTCGGCGCCCTTGGCGACCCACTGGTTGGCGCCGGCCGGGCTCTTGGTCAATTCCCATTCGTACTTGAACAGGTTCTCGAAGAAGTTGTTGCTCCATTTCGTCGGCGTGGTGGTCCAGGTGACTTCCAGGCCGCTGGTGATGGTGTCGGCGCCCTTGCCGGAACCGTAGCTGTTTTTCCAGCCTAGCCCCTGATTCTCGAGATCGGCGGACTCGGGTTCGGGACCGACGTTATCGGCCGGACCGGCGCCGTGCGTCTTGCCGAAGCTGTGGCCGCCAGCGATCAGCGCGACCGTTTCCTCGTCGTTCATGGCCATGCGAGCGAAGGTTTCGCGGATGTCGTGTGCCGCGGCAAGCGGGTCCGGATTGCCGTCCGGGCCTTCCGGGTTGACGTAGATCAGGCCCATCTGCACGGCGCCCAGCGGATTTTCCAGGTTGCGTCCGTTATCGTCGCGGCTGACCTCTTCGCCGTGCTTTTCTACGTCGGCGACGATCACGCCGCCGTCGTCTTCATCGCCTGCGGCGCCCTTGCCATAACGGACGTCGCCGCCCAGCCAGGTCTTTTCGTTGCCCCAGTAGACGTCCTGATCCGGCTCCCACGTGTCGGGGCGACCACCGGCGAAGCCGAAGGTCTTGAAGCCCATGGTTTCGAGCGCGACGTTGCCGGTAAGGATCAGCAGATCGGCCCAGGAAATCTTCTGACCGTACTTTTGCTTGATCGGCCAGAGCAGGCGGCGCGCCTTGTCGAGGCTGACGTTGTCCGGCCAGCTGTTGAGCGGCGCGAAACGCTGCTGGCCGCGCCCGGCGCCGCCGCGGCCGTCGCCGATGCGGTACGTGCCGGCCGCGTGCCACGCCATGCGGATGAACAGCGGACCGTAGTGGCCGAAGTCGGCCGGCCACCAATCCTGCGAATCGGTCATCAGCGCGGCGAGGTCCGTCTTTACCGCCGCCAGATCGAGGGTTTTGAAAGCCTCGGCGTAGTTGAAGCTGCCGTCCAGCGGGTCCGACCTGCTGGAGTGCTGGCTCAGCAGGTCCAGCCGCAGCTGCTTCGGCCACCAGTCACGGTTCGTCGTGCCGCCGCCGGCAGTATGGTTGAACGGGCACTTTGCTTCGCTTGACATGCGCTATCTCCTTGAGAGGACGTACCCACAATTTGTTCTGTTACGGTGTCTGTCTTCTTTGGCGCATTGCACGATCCCGCGCCGAGGCGGCTGCCGGAACATCACCTGGTGGGCTCTTGTGGGCGTACTGGGTGTACCGCTGCAATTACCCGACGCGCATGCTCTCTACCCGATACGGATATCGTGGCATGCATTGGACGACCATAGCTCGCGTCGGCAGGCCTGCTGCTGCAACTCAAAATATAGGTGAGACTCACCATCAATAGAATGAGATTAAGGCAATGCCGTCGATAGTACACGGCTATGAAATGCCGCGTGCTTTCGGTGCCATAGCCCATGCTGACCGGCCCCATTGCTGGGAGCGGCCGAAGGCGGTGGTGTCGAGGTAGAGGATAGACCTGAACGGTCTACCGAAAAGGCCAATCAAATACCGAAGGTTGCGGCTACCCGTTCAGTTCGGCGACGAGACGGGTCAGGCGGGCAATGCGATAGCGGAACAGCGGCGCGTGTGGACAATTTTTCAGATGTTCGACGCGATCGCGCCAGTAGGTGGGCGGGAAAGGCTCTCGAGACGCGCAGGCGATGACGCGTTCCAGATGAACGAGTTCGCTTTCGAAAATGTGGTGGTGCATTGTTTGAATCCCCGTGAATGGCTAGTGTGGTCCGCTCACGACGTCGCTAGCAATCTGACGCCGTGTAGGGTTGCAAAAAGCAGATTCTGTTCACGCAGTGGATCTGCGTGGTGATGCAATGCAAGAGGCCGCTGGTCTGACGATCCAGAAAAATCTGTCGGGATGGCTGGGCGTGCAGTGCCGCCGGCCGATGATTCGAATACCCCGCGAAGGGTTGGTGAATGCGCCGCGCGTGGCGCAGCCTGATCAAAAAGAGCAAGCCGCCGCTGCTTGTCCCCGGAAGGGAAGGCAACGACGGCCGCACCCTGTAGCAGCTCACCCGGTGCATAGCCAGACGGAGTCCGCGATTTCGCAGTGACGCATCGCGACGATCTTCTCTATGGAAGCATTCGGTCGCGATGCGTCGACACACGACAGTCACAACTACAACAACAGCACAGCCCTCTCTCGGTCTGTTGCCAACGACACGGTGTCGTCGGACTCGATCGGCGCGTCAACCATGGTTCGGATCACTAACCGAATGACCTCGGTGAATAGCAACGGCTCCGGGGTTCGGCTGCGTCGGCGACCAGCGGCAATCTGCCAATCTGCCAATCTGCATGTCGCCGGACGTCGGTGTGTCGAACGCTTTGTAGCGCGCGATCTTGTTGGTCTCTCAGGTTCCCCCGGCTTGTCGGACGGATTTGCTGCATGTTTCGAAACCGCCTGTCCAGGTTGCTTTTTCAGGCGGCGTTTCGTCTCACTATTTAAGCAATGACCGTGCCAAGCCTCGAAACCGCATCCGAGCAGGGATGCAGGAGATTTTCAGACACGCAATTGGTCAATCTCGTCCATGCGCAGCCTGAAGATTGGACGATTTCGTCCAATTGACCGTATCGAGCATGACGAGAGGGCGCTTTCGTCCACATGGGGACGAAAGCGATGGGGAGGCAGGGGAAAGGTGGGGAACTGGAAAGCGAGAGAGTCCGGCGAGGCAAGCGTGCCGCGCCGGACGAGCACGGAGAGAGAAGCGCCCGGCTTACGACTGGAGACTGACCTTGCTGTAAGTCAACCGGCTGGGACGTACCTTCATCCGCACCAGCGACACGAGGAAGCTGAAGCCGGCCTGATTCGGATCGATCACCGGCACATACGCGCCGAGCGCCTCGCCGAGCAGCGTGGAGACGCGGCTCGCGACGTCGACGAAACCGGTGCAGCCGAGCAGAATGGCTTGCGCGCCGTCGTCCTTGATCGCCTTCAGCGCCGCCTCGAAGGTGCGAACGACCACCACGTCGACGTTGTCGAGTTGCGAGACCGGGCAATCGATCGCGCGGATCGACGCGAAGTTGTCCTGGATGCCGTAGGTCTGCGGATGACCGCGCTGCATCGCCAGCGTGCTTTGCAGGATCGTGATGATCGAGAAACGCTGGCTGAGCGCGAGCGCGGTGAAGGCCGTAGCGGGAAAGCCGCCGATGATCGGGATATCGATCACTTCGCGCGCGGCCTCGACGCCGCACATGTCGAAGTCGGTCAGCCAGATGCCGTCGAAGCCGTCGTTGGCAATGGACTGCGCGAGTTCGACCACCGGCATGCCGTTCTGCAGCCAGTTCGTACGGTTCTCGATGTCGGGATGCCCCGTGGTGATATTGCGGATCTCGACCTGCACGTCCGACGGCAAGACCGGCGCGATGGCCTTCATGATGCGGTCGTTGTAGGCCGACGTGGCGACGGGCACCAGCACGCAGATACGAATGGGTGCGCTCAAGATGCGTCTCCCTTGCGTGCGGTGTGGTGCGAATGGAGTGATTCAAGCGGCACATACGGCCCGAGATAGCCGAGCGTGTTCAGCAACTGCATGAAGCTGTCGAGAATCAGGCCGGGCTTGCGCAATTCGGCTTCGGCACGCCAGGCGATCAGGGTCACCGGGCGCTTGCCGATCACCGGGTTCAACGAACCGTCATCCTTGAGCAGGTCGCCGTTGCTGAAGATCGCCTGACCTTCGCCGCCGACGAAATACGCCACGCTGTCCGGCGACAACACGATCGGCTGCGGACTTGCGCTGTCCCACGCGAGCAGCGACTCGTTCTGATACAGCACCGTATAGGTCCGCTGTCCGGCCTGAATATGCACCTTGCCGACGTCGAAGCCGCCGCTCGTATCGACCTCGGCCGAGACCAGCTCGCCGGGTTCCGAGATGGCGCGCGCGGCGAGCCCGCAATGCTCGGCGAGATAGCCGATCATCTGCTGGGCGCTGCCGATCCGTCCGGCCTGCAACGCGCGCCCGAGTTCGAGCGCACGCGTCAAGGTGCCATGGATCGGCGTGGCGCGGCGGATGTCGGCCGGCTTCATCACCCACATCGCGAGGCCGCCGAACTGGCCGAACTCGGGATCGGCGACGACCGGACGCATCATCTGCTCGACGATCGCCGACACGTCGCGTTGATGCGTCGGGCCGCCCTGGTTGCTGTTGCGCGGCGTCACGTCGAGTTCGACGCACAGGCCACCCTGGCTCACGAGGAACGCCGGGCGCGGATCGATCTCGGCGGCCGCGAAGGTAAGCATCGGCAGCGAGGGCACGGCGCGGCCGGCGCCGTCGGCGTCGATCACCGCGAGGCCGAGTTTCGCCGCCACGAGCGCCGCCACCGTGAAGCCCAGCGCGCCGCTTTCCGGCGGCATCACGTAGGCGAGCTTGGTGGATTGCGAGGCGAGCCGGGTCTGGACGTTCTGCACGGCCGTCACGGGTCCGATCGG
Organism: Paraburkholderia aromaticivorans; assembly: GCF_012689525.1. Lineage (NCBI taxonomy): Bacteria > Pseudomonadati > Pseudomonadota > Betaproteobacteria > Burkholderiales > Burkholderiaceae > Paraburkholderia > Paraburkholderia aromaticivorans. Next base: position 2,359,904 of record NZ_CP051516.1, on the reverse strand, counting down.
AAAGGTCGCGGAGTTGATCGCTTCAGGCGCGCCGAGATAGGCGACCATGACGGCCGCGCCTTCGGTGGCCTCGTCGACCGACACGACCTTGACCGTGTCGGTGGGGTAATAGTCGCCGGTAACGAAATGCTCGGCGAGATGCCGCGCAGATTCAATCGTGCCACCGCCGCCGCTACCGAAGAACGCTGCTCCCAATAGCAGCGGTTCCAGATCTTCCCGGCGTAATTCATATGCCATTTGCGATTCCTTTACTGTCGAGGTTGAAAGAGGCGTCCAGCTGAAGTTCGGCAAGCAGACTCGCGGCGCTGGTGACGCGAGTGGTCGGATCCGTCGTTAGCGAGCGCAAACCGCGCTCGAGTGTGTCGATGGCTTCGGCGCCGCGGCCGGTGGAGCGCAGCAGATCGGCGAGATAGCGCGCGGCGTCCACACGCGCCGGCACTGAACCGAACGCAAGCGCGGTGGACAGCGCGGTGCGCAGACCCAGTTCCGCGGCGTGCACATCGCCCAGCGCCCACTGCGCGCGCGCCCGGGTCACCAGCAGTTCGCCCAGATAGACACGTTCCTGACGGGCGAGGGTCTCGTCGATCGCGGTGGCGAGAATCGCCTCGCAGATCTTGGCGCGGCCCGCGCGCAGCAGCAGTTCACCGTGCTGCCACGTCTTGAAGGAATAGAACAGCGCACCGCCATTGCACACGACGTGGTTGTCGTAGCCGTCGAGCATCACGGTTTCCGCTTCGTCGGAATGGCCGAGCGCACTGAGATGGCATGCGCGCAACACCTGGCCGACGCCGCGATAGAACGCGAAACCGTTCGCGATCGACACCGATTCGAGTTCGCTCGCGAGATGGCCGAGCCGGTCCACGTCATCGAACAGGCAGGCAAGCCACGCGGCGCCCTGCAGGTTGACGGCATGAGCGAGCGCATGCGCGCCCGGTTCGGACGCGCGCAGAATCAACATCTCCATGGCGCGCCGCGCCTGGCCGAATGCACCGATCTGATAGGCGGCCAGCCCTTCGAAGGTCAACGCGAGGCTGGCGAGATCGATCCCTTGCGAGCCGGTACGGGTATCGTTGCGTCCCACGCCGAGCAGGTTGCCGCGCGCGAGACAGGCCAGCGCTTCCTCGCTGTCGCCGAGCCAGAAGAGGGTGTTGGTCATCGCGACGTGGGCTTCGTCGAGCGAGACCCGGTCGCCGCCGTTCTGCGCGCGCTCCAGCATGTTCTGCGCGGTTCCGCGCGCCTGCTTGAGTTGGAGCGTCGTCAGCTGCGTGGTCCAGATGCCGAACTGGATCGCGGCAATTTCGGCGGGCTCGCAGACGCCTTCGCCGATCGTCAGCGCGGCGGCGTAGCAGGCGGTGGCTTCCGCATAGAGCCAGCCGTGCACGCTGCGCAAGCTCATGCCGAGCAGCCGGTAGGCGTCGAACTGCAAACGGCGCACGGCCTCCTGTTCGTGGGGCGTCTGCAGCACGTCGAGGCAGCGGCGCAACAGTGGAATCGCTTCCGCGAACTTCGATTCCTCGATCAGCGCGCTCGCGTGTTCGAGACACTTGCGCGCTTCGCGGTGATGTTCCTCGCGCGACTTCAGCCGCCGCTCGATGGTCTTGCGCCCCACGCCGAGCATGGTGGCGGCCGCACTCTTGTTGCCGCTGGTCCGCTCGAGCGCACGGTCGATCAACAGGTCTTCGGCGGCGGCGAGCTTGTCGCGGCCTTCGAGTTGCAACAGCATGTCGGCGAGACTGGCGCGCGACACCGGCCCGCCGGTTTCGTTGGCGAGAAACGGCTCGAGCGAGTCGACATCGATGAGCGTGTTTTCGGCAAGCACGCTCAACTGGCTGATCAGGTTGCGCAATTGCCGGATATGGCCCGGCCACGAATGCTGGCAAAGCCGCCGGATGGCAGCCGGCGAGAACTCGAGGCGGCGCGCGTGTTGCGATGCGAAGTGAACGACCAGCGCCGGAATGTCCTCGATGCGCTGCTCGAGTCCGGGGACGGCGAGCACGAAGACCGCGAGCCGGTAGAACAGGTCCTCGCGAAATAGCCCGCCACGCGCGAGCTCGCGCAGGTCGCGGTGGGTCGCGGCGACGACGCGCCCCGCGAAATGCAGACTGGTGGATGAGCCGATCGGACGGAAGGTCCGCGTTTCAAGCACGCGTAACAGTTTCGGTTGCAGCGCGAGCGGCAGTTCGCCGATTTCATCGAGCAGCAGTGTGCCCTTGCCGACCTGCTGAAAAAGTCCCTGACGGTTTTCGGCCGCGCCCGTGAACGCGCCTTTCACATGCCCGAACAGTTCGGCTTCGACGAGGTTCTCGGGAATCGCGCCGCAGTTGACGTCGACAAATGGTTGATCCTGGCGCTGGCTGTGCGCATGCACCCGGCGCGCGACCAGTTCCTTGCCCGAACCCGTCGGGCCGAAAATGAGTAAAGGGTGATCAGTCGGGGCAACCCGATCGATCATACGGACCAGTTGGCGAAACGCCGGGGCGCCGCCCACGAAGGCGCCCGAATCAGCCTTGTCGTGGACGAACGGAACGACAGGGGGGTAACTCATTGCAAAGCACGCTCCACTTGAACCGCGCGCGGCGCTACGCGGAAATTGCCGTCGAAAGGACGGAGCGGACGGTCATGCATCGATCGCGTTTCCGGTGAAGTCTTCCGGTTGCGCTGTCGGGACCGTCCGCCGCAAGAAGAGACAGAGTATGACGGCTTGTTGCCGATCTTGCCCTTTTCCAAATTAATCGTCGCAACGGCGCATTTGCGGATTTCATCGCAATGTGTTGCGAGCCGTGCAGCGCTGTCCGGCTGGAGGCTGATGAAAGCTTGCGGCGCTGCCGCCGGTTCGGCGGCAGGCGTGGTGGATGGCGTGTAAGGGCAAGGCACGAATGGGTATCTGACGCGACGGCAAAAACGCGCCTGGCGGTTGATGATGCGTTACCCGGATATCGGCGTCCCAGTCATGATTCTTTAATGAAAGTGGGCTTGCCGGTCAGGCCGCCGCCCCTCGCAGATCCCTGATGTGTTGATAGACGGTGGCACGCCCCATTCCGAGTACATTCGCCACATAATTCGCCGCGCTTTTCCCCTTAAAGGCGCCCTCGGCCCACAGCGCTTCAACCAGTTCGCGGCGATGGTCGCGAGTCAGGGAGTTCAGCGCCAACTGACGCTCCTGGAGCCAGGTGTGAAGGAACGTGTTGATGCGCTCCTGCCAGTCGTCCTTGAACAGTTCCTCAGGCTGCTTCACCAAACCTGCGCCGGAGATCACGCGGTCGATCACGTGCTTCACGTCCTCGAATACCGCGATGTTGTAGTTCACGCACATTACGCCGATGGCGGCCTCGGCGTCGTCGAAGAGCACCGTGCTGACGCAGCGCATTCTCCTGCCATCCCAGTTGATTTTTTCATAAGGGCCGATGGTGCCGGACTCGGCCGAATGATCCATTTCTTCCAGCGCCGACTCGTCGCCGAGTTCGCGCTTGGACAGGTTGTTGGCTATGTAAGCAACGGTCTGGCTTTGCAAGTCATGAATGACGATTTCGACGTACGGGAAAAACAGCAGCGCGATGCCGTCGGCGACACGGCTGTATCGATCCAGAAGCAGCCGACGTGCGGCCGTGGTCTTGGTCTTTCGCATAGGGAGGGATGAAGTTCCGGTTTCGCAGAGTCCGCAGCGTGTTGTTGCGTCATCGTGCTGCAAGTTCTCGTGATATCCGCCATTTTGCCACGAGCGGGATCTCGATCCAGGCGCTGTCTCCGCGTTCGTTGCGCCGTGTTCGGCCCGCTCATCGCGCGCCCGGTGTGACAGCATTTAGCAGCGCAACGTCATGCATCCCGCTGCGTCAAATGCCTGAAAAGTTCGAACGCGATGGCCACGTCTTCGAGTCCCAGTCCGATCGAGCGGAAAAATGCGTGTTTCTGATAGGACGGCTTGTGCGCGACGCCCGACACGAGTTCGGGCAAATCGGCCACCACGTTTTCGGCGGACCAGCCATGTCGCTCCGCGGCCAACTTCATTTCGCCCGCGCTGGCCGGCGTGGTCTGCCGGTAATCGCAATAGACGTCCATGGCGGGAATCCATGAGGGCGGAATTTCGTGGGCGTTCGCAGCGTTGGTGCTGATCGACGTAATGAGCGCCGGCTTGCCGAGCATGCCTTCGTGCAGCACGGGCGTACCCGATGAAGTGCACAAGGCCACCACATCGGCATCGCGCACGCAATCTTCAATCGCGGTGCAAACGGCGACGCGCTCGTCGAGGGCCGCGAGCGCGGCGCGTTTCGCCGCGTTGTCCTTGAGGTCCGGCGAAAACGCCTGAATCGAATGCCAGGGACGCACGGACGCCAGGTGCCGCAGATGCGCCTGGCCCACCGCGCCCGAACCGATGATCGCGAGCCTTCCCGCATCGGGCGCGGCGAGGTGCTCGACGGCGAGCGCCGTTGCGCCAGCCGTGCGCTCGATCGTGAGCAGGCCGGCATCGCACCACATCAAAGGCTGTCCCGTTTCCATCGACATCAGCGCGGTCCACGCGGTAATGACCGGCCTGGTTGGCGTAACGATATACGGCGACAGTTTCGCGCCGAATACCTTGGCGCTCGCCATCACGCCGAGGTAGGTAATGAAGTCCCCCGCGCCGCCTGGAAACAGCGTCAGCGTTTGGGGCGGCTGCGCCGCGGCGTCGTTGCCAAGCGCGCGAAACATTTGCGTCAACGCATTGCGCACGTCGAGATGAGGAAGGGCTTCGCGAACGGTTTCCTCATCGACGATCAACGGAACGGCTTTGTCTATCTTGCTCATTGAACTGCTCTCCATAACGTGCCGGCCTGCGGCGTGGCAGCAATTCTAAAGTCAAAATGTCCAGTCTGGACTTTTATTTTGAAAATTGCTTGCTTTTGCCGGAGTCCAGAATAGACTGTTCATCCAGAGAGAGCGTGAGCCCGGGTTGCTCCGGTGCCTCAAGCGCCGCCTCGAGGCTTTGCAGTCAGCCGTCGTCCGTGTCCTCAATTCGCGATGCCCTAACCACACAGGGAGCCACCATGTTTCAGAAGCTTTCACTTTCAATTTTCGTCGCTGCCGCGTTGCTCGGTTCGGTCGGCACCGTCAGCGCGGAGACCCAAAACACCTTGCGCTTCGGCATCGAGGCCGCCTATCCGCCGTTCGAAAGCAAGTCGCCGACAGGGCAACTGGAGGGCTTCGACGTCGACGTCGGCAACGCCGTCTGCACGAAGATGGGCGTGAAATGCGAGTGGGTGGAGAATGCATTCGACGGGCTGATTCCCGCGTTGCAGGCCCGCAAATTCGACGTGATCAATTCGGCCATGAACATCACCGACAAGCGCAAGCAGACGATCGCTTTCACGCGGCCCATCTATGTCGTACCGATCGTGATGGTGGCGAAGCGCGGTTCGGGCTTGCTGCCTGACGTGAAGGGTCTGCAGGGCAAACGCGTGGGCGTGCTGCAGGCGTCGTCGCAGGAAGATTTTCTGAAGCGCCATTGGGCGAATGCTGGTGTGTCGATCGTTTCTTACGCCGACCAGGACCAGGTGTACGCCGACCTCGTGGCCGGCCGTCTCGATGCTGCCGTTCAGGAAGCGCAGACTGTTCAGGACGGTTTCCTGAACAAGCCCGCAGGCCATGACTATGCGATTGCCGGCCAGCCGCTCAGCGACCCGGCGACGCTCGGCGAAGGGACCGGCTTCGGCTTGCGCAAGGGCGACAAGGCGCTGGCCGGGAAAATCGATGCCGCGCTCGACGCGCTGAAGAAAGACGGCACGCTCAGCGCGCTTTCGCAGAAGTATTTCAAACGCGACATCATCGCGAAGTAGGGCGTTGTCGAACCGGTGCGAACGGATTCGCACCGGACCCATGTGCGTGCTGTCGCATGCATGCTTCCGGTCCCGCCAGGGAAAGCAGAGCGAGTGTATGGATTTCGATGTAATCGTGCTGGGTGCCGGGATCGTCGGCGTGTCGTCCGCGCTGCATCTGCAGGATCGCGGCCGCCGGGTGGCGCTGATCGACCGGCGCGGTCCGGGTGAAGAGACCAGTTTCGGCAACGCCGGCCTGATCGAAAGTTCGTCGGTCGTTCCGTACGCTTTTCCGCGCAATCTCGGCACGCTGCTGCGTTATGCGCGCAATCGCTCGACCGACCTTTACTGGGACTATCGGGCGCTGCCGTCCTTTGCCGGCTGGCTCACCCGCTTCTGGTGGGAGTCGTCACCCGAGCGGCTGATGGCCGCGGCGCACGACATGCTGCCTCTGATGCGGCAAAGCGTTGCAGAGCACGATGTGCTGATCGAACGTGCCGGCCTCGGGCAGCTATCGAGTGACAAAGGTTGGATCGAGGCGTTTCGCACGTCAGCGGAGTTCTTGCGGCAAGCGGCTGCTGCCGAAGTCACGGCAAGTACCTATGGGTTGCGTGTGGTGGCACTCGATGCCGCGGCGTTGGCCGCGCTCGAGCCCGGCGTCGCAGAAGGATTTTGCGGGGCGTTGCATTGGCAGGATCCAAAGAGCATCGTCAACCCCGGCGCGTTGACGAAAGGTTATGCACGTCTGTTCGAGGAGGGCGGCGGCGCGCTGTTGATCGGCGAGGCGACGACGGTGAAGTCGGAAGGCGGCGCGTGGACCGTGCAGACCTCGTCGGGCAGGATCAGCGCGAGAGAGGTCGTCGTCGCACTGGGCCCGTGGTCGGATCAGGTGTTCGCGCCGCTGGGATATCGCATTCCACTGCGGGCGAAACGCGGCTATCACATGCATTACCAACCCACAAAACCCATGCTGTCGATGCCGCTCGTCGACTCGCAGCAGGGTTACGTGGTAGCGCCGATGGAAGGGCGCCTGCGGCTGACCACGGGCGTCGAAATAGCCCGGCGCGATGCGAAGCCGACGGGTATCCAGTTGGAGCGCGCGGAGCGCACTGCCAGACCGACATTCGGTCTCGGCGCGCGGCTCGACGAACGCCCGTGGCTCGGCTTGCGTCCGTGTACGCCCGACATGCGGCCGGTCATTGGGCCCGCGCCGCGCCATCAAGGGCTCTGGTTTGCATTTGGCCACAACCACCATGGATTGACGCTCGGTCCGGTGACGGGTCGTTTGCTGGCGGAGATGATGACGGGCGCTCAGCCTTTTGTCGATGCGCGTCCATTCCGTCCCGAGCGGTTCCGCTAGATGTTCATCAACGGATCACCTGATTGAATAACAAAGGAGAGTGACATGAAGATCAAGGACTTCGGCGTCGAACGCTGGATGGATCTGTACGAAACCAAGTGTACGTACAACCTGGCGGAAACCTGCGTGGAATCGCTGACGGTCGATCAGTTGCTGACGCTGGCGAACAAGCAGGACAGCATTCTCGACGAGCTGCGCGGGCTCAAGCTCACCTACGGCGCAATCGAAGGGTCGAGCCGGCTGCGTGAAGCGATCTCGGCCATGTACGCGCGCCAGTCGCCGGAAAACCTGATCGTCACGCACGGCGCCATCGGCGGCAACGCGCTGGTGTACGAAACCCTGGTCGAGCCTGGCGACACGGTGATTTCGGTTCTGCCGACCTACCAGCAACACTATTCGATTCCCGAGAGCTACGGCGCCGACGTGCGGATTCTGAAGCTGCGCGAGGAGAACGGATTTCTGCCGGATCTCGCCGAACTCCGCAGTCTCGTCAACGACAAAACCCGACTCATCGCGATCAACAACCCCAACAATCCCACCGGTTCGCTGATGGACGAGGCGTTCCTGGCCGCGATCGGCGAGATTGCGCGTTCGTGCGGAGCGTATGTGCTATGCGACGAGGTGTATCGCGGTACGGATCAGGAAGGCAGTGGTTATACCGCGTCGATTGCGGACGTGTACGAGCGCGGCATCAGTACCGGCAGCATGTCCAAAACGTATTCACTCGCGGGACTGAGACTCGGCTGGATCGCCGGTCCGAAGGATCTGATCCGCGCTGTCGCGATTCATCGCGACTACAACACGATCAGCGTGGGCATGATCGACGATCATTTTGCCTCCATCGCGCTGGAAAATCGCGCGGCGATTCTGGCACGCAACCACGACATCGTGCGGACGAACCTGGCGATCGTGGACGCATGGATTGCCAAAGAACCGGCGATGTCTTATATCAAGCCCAAGTCCGGAACCACGGCGTTGTTGAAATACGACCTGCCGATGTCGTCGCTTGAATTCTGCACTGAACTGATCGAACAAACCGGCGTGATGCTGACGCCGGGCAGTGCGCTCGACATGGAGGGTTATGTGCGTCTTGGGTACGCCAACAACCGCTACGTGCTCGAAACAGGGCTTGCCAAAGTGTCGGATTTTCTCGCGAAGCGAGTCTGAGTCATTTGTAATCGAGGCGTGAGGGCACTCACTCGTCGCACTGCACGTCCTGCCTTCGCACGACGATGATCACCGGATATGTGCCGTGTTCGAGTTCCACACGCGCGACGACGGACATCGTCGTGCTGTCGATATCGTCGTACACGCTGACCTTTTCATGCCGCAGGTTCGTGAGGCCGGTACAGCCGGACGCGCGACCCTCGTCGGAAACCTTGCATTGAATCGGGTTGTCCGCGAGGAAGCGATATCGGTCTCTGTCCGGTGTCGCCAGGTATTCGCGAAAGCTCTGCGCCGATCCACCGACGCCGGTGACATACCCAATCGCGCACTGCAGTTTGGGTGTGTCGCTGCTCCCGGATGTCTGCGCGGTCGCGGCCGTGCTTACGGCCGCGGTGAGCGCCACGAGTGTCGATGCAAGGAGGTATTTCATGGCGCGAATCACGGTTGTCGGATCGAAGTGCTGGATTGTAATGGCATCTCCAGAAGCATGCTCCGCTAGACGTTGAACAGCTCGCTACGCGCCGCGTCCAGAATCATCGCGACAGCCGGATGGCTGATCCGGCGCTCGATCGAGATCGCAAAGAATTCCTCGACGATGGAATTGATCTGGCCGACCGTCGTGAGTTTGTGCTCGGCCTGTAACTGGCTTTCCAGCACGGTGGGCGCGAACAGCAAGCCGCGGCCTTCACGGGCGAACGCCATGGTCATCGCGCCGTCGTCGAACTCGCCGACGATGCGCGGCGAAATGGCATGGGACGCCAGCCAGTGATCCAGCTTGCGGCGCACCGCCGATTCCGTACCCGGCAGCAGCACCGGTAACTGACCGAGCGACAACGGGAAACGCTTCTTGCCGCTCTGGATCAGCGCTTCCGCGCCGAAGCAACTGAGCGTCGAACGGCCGAGCCGGTGATTGAACGCCTTGATGTTGACGTCGGCGGGAATGGGGGCATCCGCGATGATCAGGTCGAGGCGATGCAGGGCCAGTTCCGCGAGCAGCGCATGCAGCTTGCCCTCGTGGCAGATCATGCGCAGCGATACGGACGCGCTCAGTGCGGGTTCCAGCAGCCGGTACGCGATCGCCTTCGGCACCGAATCCGCGATACCGACACGAAACCGCGTTTGCGGGCCAGCTTCGTTCTCGCGCCGCACGGCGCTTTCGAGCTCCGAGCCTAGCGAAAATATTTCGTCGGCGTAATCGAGCGCCAGGCGGCCCGCGTCGGTCAGTTCGAGCGTGCGCCCGCTTTTCCTGAACAGCTTCTTATCCAGCGCTTCTTCGAGCAGCTTGATCTGGCCGCTGAGCGTTTGCGGCGAGATATGCAACTGCTCGCCCGCCCGAACGATACCGCCCGCGTGCGCCGCGACCCAGAAGTAATGCAGATGCTTGAAGTTCACGATCTCTCCATAGATTACGCAATACTACGGTTTTCTCGAAGTGTCAGCATAGAAAATACGCATTTTACGTTACTTCACGTTCAGGTAGATTGAGGTCTCGCCCAAGGTTCATGCGGGGCGGCTAACGGAAGCTGACGGAGGTGGCAGATGGCATCGGTTGCACAATTCCTGCGTTCAAAATCGTCCCAGACAGTATGGTCGACTCAGGCATCCGCTTCGGTTTACGACGCGGTCGCGATCATGGCTCACCGGCGGGTGGGCGCGCTGATCGTCGTCCATGACGGGCGAGTGGCCGGTATCGTCACGGAGCGCGACTACGCGCGCAAGATCGTGCTGATGCACCGCTCATCAAGGATTACGCCGGTGCGCGACATCATGTCGACGACCGTGCGCTATGTCAGCCCGGAGCAGACCACGGAGGAATGCATGGCGCTCATGACGGAGTACCGGATCCGCTATCTGCCTGTCATTACGGAAGGGCAGGTGATCGGCATGGTGTCGATCGGCGACCTGATCAAGAACCTGATTGCCGAGCAGGAAGACACGATCCGGCAGTTGGAGCACTACATTCACGGCAACAGTGTTCAGGTCGGCCATCGCGGCTTTCAAACGCACTCACCAGCCGGTTTTGCCACCTGAAAAAATATTACTGTTCGTAAAGTATTCGGCGCGACCAGGACGAGCGCGCGAAGCGGGCAGTCCCCTGACTTACCAAAGAGGCTTTTTATGTACACGCAGATCATCAATCAACTTCGACGTGCTGCCGGCGCGGTGACGCGCGGGACGGCGGCGCTCGGTCTGGCGGGGCTACTTGCTCTCGGCGCCGTGGCGTCGAACGATGCCGAAGCGAAGCGCGTGGGCGGGAGCCAAAGCATCGGCCGTCAGTCGCAAACGGCGTCGCCGTCCGGGCCAGCACAGCGCAGCCAGCAAGCTCAACCGGCGCAGCAGGCCGCACAGGCGCCGGCAGCCGCGGCGGGTAATCGGTGGATGGGCCCACTCGCCGGGCTCGCCGCCGGCCTTGGCATTGCGGCGTTGCTGTCATCGTTTGGCCTTGGCGAGGGACTCGCGCAATTGATGTCCAATGCGTTGCTGATCGGCCTGGTGATTCTCGCGGGCGTCATGCTGTTCCGCTTTATCGCCAATCGGCGTCGTCCGAATCTCGCTTATGGAGACGGCGCCGCGAACCGGCCGCAAACAGGCGGCTCGCCATTTCTGAATCAGATGGGGCAATCGCGGCCTGAAACGAATTTTCGGGGCTGGCCGCGCGCCGCGATGGGTTCGGCCGGAGCAGCGGACACCGTGAAGGCGCCTGAGCTTTCGCTCGGACCAGATCAGGCGGCGTTTCTCGTATCGGCGAAAGGGATGTTCATGCGTCTCCAGGGTGCATGGGACCGGAACGAGCAGGGTGACCTGTTCGAGTTGACGACGCCGGAGATGTTCGCGCGTCTCAAGCAGGATCTGGAAGCGCGGGGCCGCGAGCCGAGCCGTACGGAGGTGCCACAACTCGATGCCGAGGTGCTCAGCACCGAAAGCAATGCGGATGAAGCGCTGGTCAGCGTTCGCTTTTACGGTCAGATCCGGGAAGACAGTGCACAGACCGCGCAGCCGTTCCAGGAAATCTGGAACCTGGTCAAGCAGGCGCAGGGTGACCAGGCGTGGCGACTGGCCGGCATTCAGCAGATCGACTGATAGCAGCACGGGTTGAGGCCGGCGCGAAGAAGCGCCGGCTTTTTTTTGGGCTGCTCCGTCAGTCTGTCATTGGGCAACTTCGGTTTCGACGACCGGGAAATCGATCTCGGTATCGAAGACGTTGTTGACGAAATTCGTCAGCATGAATTGCGCGGCGAGCGCGATGATTTCGACGATGTTGGCATCGCTGAAACCGGCTTCGCGCACGGCGTGCAGATCGCTCTCCGTGACCTTGCCGCGCGTTTCCATCAGCGTCTTCGCGAACGCTACGCCCGCGGCGATTTTGGGCGTATGCGATTTGCCGAGCCGGTTCAGGCGAATCTCATCGTCGTCGATATGAGCCATGTTGCTCGCAACGTAGCTATGCGCCGACAGACAGTACTGGCAGCCATTGACCTGGGAAACGGCGAGCGCGATGCCGTCGCGCAGTTTCGCATCGAGCGTCTTCGTCAGCGCGCCTTGCAGGCCGGCCCAACCGTTCAGCGCATTGGGGCTTAGCGCCATGATGCGAAAGAGGTTGGGCGTCATCTTCAGTTGCTTCGTCATTGCATCGATGACCGGCTGCGAAGCGGCCGGAAGAGCGTCGTTGGCGGGAAGGGCGATGCGGGTCATGGTCGTGTTCCTGTTTCTGATGATCGAGAGAAGGGTGCGTCTGCATCGGAATATCGGCATGCGTTCTCGGCTGCATTGATGAAAATTTTAGGCGTGCAGGTCGAACGAAAAATCCTGAGAACAGACGCAAAAGTCCGCAACTGCACGCGTGGGCATGGATAGCTTAAAAAAACGAAACCGGTGCCTTGCATCGGCGTTGACGTGCCGGTGCGAGGCCCCGGTCAGGGCGCAAGAGCATGCGAGTCTGGAGCGCAGCGTCCGGCAGACGATGCAGGAAGGTCTGACGATCAGCCCTTGGCGGATCCCTGACGGTATTCGGCGGGACCCGTATCGAACACCTCGCGAAACGCGCGCGCGAACGCGCCGCGGCTCGCATAACCGGCGTGGCGCGCCACCTGATCCAGCGACAGGTCGCCGGCGCGCAATTGGGCGGCCGCCTGGCGCATGCGGATGTCGCGCAGCACCTGCATCGGCGACTGGCCGAGCGCGGCGGAAAAGCGCGCCATGAACGCCGAACGGCTGAGGATCGCCGCTTCGGCGAGACTGGCGACGGTGTGCGGCGCGCCGGGGCGGCCCACCATGTCGGCGAAGGCCCGTGCGATTTGCGGATCGCCGAGCAGCGCGAATCGTTCCATCCAGAGCGCGTTGGATTTCAACGACCGCCGCACGAGCGCGACGATCACCTGCTTGAGCAGCGCGCCCGACATCGCGCCGGCGCCGATCTCCTGCGCGACGAGTTCATCGAACGCCGTGCGCAGATAGACATCGAGCCGGTCGGAAGCTTCGAACTGCTCGACGATCGGCGTCGACAGGGCGCCGAACAGATTGATCGACGCGCCGAAGGACGCCTTGAAATAGCCGCAGATCATGACGGTCATCGGTTCGGCGTTCCCCGCGCGGAAACGGTTGATCGAATCGACGACCTGTTTGTGCTCGCGCCCGGGCACGACGGTCGGCGCGATACCTGCCTGGTTTGCCGGTACCTCGAGCTTCATTGAATGACGCGGCGGCACGATCAGCAGCGTGTGAGGCTTGAGCGGCACGGTCTCGGCGCCTGCGATGTGCAGCCGCCCTTCGCCCGCCAGGATGTAGTGGATGCCGGGTGCGTCGTGGCCATCCAGTTCCAGCATGAATCCCTGGCTGACCAGGCACTCGGAAAGCCCGAGTACCTGAATGTCGAGCAGCGTGATCAGCTCGTTCAGATTGCCGGGCGATAGACGTGGCGACGAAATTGCTTGTGAAACAGGCATGGGTCATCCGCGGGAAGTGAGGCAAACAACAGATGTTTGAGCGTGGACGATGATTGTCGCAGGTTTCCGTTGAGCGCAATCGCACGTCGCGGGCGATGAAGCCGCGCCTGGCCTCGCCGAGCGGCTCGCGTAGCGAACGGACGGACGTGGGACCTAACCAGACAGGCATCCCTCAACCTGGCATCGGAGGCTTATTTAGCATCCCGAATACATCGGTAATTTACGTATCGCTCGTTGAACGAAGTGCCCGCTGCCTTGACAAGCTGAAAAGGAATGGCAAATGGAAAACAATCTTCACACTACGGAGAATCGGCTATCCGGCCCACGATCCACGCTTCGAACGCTTCTGTTTGTGGTTTCGTCGTGCTTCCTGAGCACGGCGCTTTCGGCGCAAGAGCCGGTATCCGCCAATGCCAGCGAGGCGGGTGCGCAGACAACTCAACCCCGCCATCTCGATCGCTCCGGCAAGTCGCGCAAGGGCAAGGCCTCGTACTATGGCCGGGAGTTTTATAAAAAAGAAATGGCCGACGGTACGCCGATGAATCCGCAATCCAATGCCGCCGCGAGCAAGACGCTACCGCTTGGCACCACGGCCCGGGTCACGAATCTGAAAAACGGTAACAGCGAGGTGGTCGAAATCAGGGACCGCGGCCCCTATGTCAAAGGTCGAATCGTCGACCTGTCACCCAAGACTGCGGATAAGCTCGGGTTAAAAAAAGACGGCGTCGCCCCCGTCGAAATCAAGCCGGTGGAAGTTCCGCAAGCCGACGGTACTGTGAAGCCGGGCGCAGGTGTACAGGAAACCCAGCGCGGCAGGTCGTCGGTCGATGTGCAGGATAGTCATTCCTTGCATTGAATGGGCGGCACAACGACAACAGACGCTTCTCGTCGTTCGACTCGTGAGAAGGCTTCCTGAGCGGATGTTTGTCCGCGTCGACTAACTGACGGGAGATAGCGCGCACGATGGGTGCCACCTCATCCTGACGGGCAGCTCATCGCCTTAACATGCACGCTCTGGCAGGGATACGATTCAGGTAGCTGCGGGGTCCGCGCTGCACTCACATTTAAATCGCCACTGGTCGCGGCGCAGCCGGCGAGCATCATGACCAGACCCGATATGGCCGCGATGTGACTCCACTCAGTAGAACGCATACGTACTCGACACAAAAGAAACGGGGTGTTGGCGTTCGCCAACGCTATAAACCGGTTGTCGATCTTCAAGGCCTGGTCACCGACAGGTAAGCCGCGGCCTCTTCGATCTGCGCATCATTCAATGTCGCCGCGACGGCTGTCATCGTTCCCGGCGTCGGCGGCTTACCCTTCGCGCGTGCCTGGAATTCGTGTAACCGGGCAACGACAAACGCGGCCGGTTCACCCGCGATGCCCGGAAAGCGCGCGCCGTTGCCTTTGCCACCGGCCCCGTGACAGCTGAAACAGGCGGGCACGTTCGATCCAGCACCCATCTCGGCAAGCTGCTTTCCGGCGATCATCAGACTCTGCTGTGGCGGCGCACCTTCGGCAACCGGCGGGTCTTGGCTGGAAAAGAAGTTTGCGAGTTCGCGTATTTCGCTATCGGAAAGATTGAGCGCGACCGTCTGCATGACAGCGCTTGCGCGGGTGCCCGCCTTGAACATCGACAGTGCATGCGCGAGATAATCCGCATCCTTGCCGGCAAGCCGCGGCCCACCGGTTACGGTGCCGGCGCCCAGTGCGCCGTGGCACGCGACACACGTCGCGATGGACGGCGCCGTCGCCCCCGCGGCGGTAGGTTGCGCATTCACTGCGGACTGTGCATCGCAGGTGCCTGCGAAGCCGACGAGCGCCACAATCGAAAGTGAACGCAAGCCGTCGCGCAGCATGTTGATAGAACGTGAACTGATCATCGTGGTCTTCCCGATAGCCTGCGAACAAGCGTCTGGTGAACGACGCTGTGAGGCGATTCTGCGGGAATGATTCTGACCAGCGAGCGTCGAAAGAATTACGGATTTGTTATCTGACGCGAGCACGGACCTGCCTGCCGCCGCACTGCCCATCAAGCCAAACAGCCAGTGGCACGCAATTCCATTGCATAGAATCAGGTTACGCGCAGAACGCTTTCGGGCAACACGATCGCAGTCGCGTTCGCGGTCGAGCTTGCGCGTAGACAACGCGATTCGTACTAATCGTAAGGAGAATCGTCATGGCAACCTATGTGGTTCTTGCACAATTCACCGATCAGGGCATACGCAACATCAAAAACAGTCCGCAGCGGGCCGGTCAGGCGGCGGAGTTGGCCAAGACCTTTGGCTGTGAAATGAAAGAGATCTACTGGACGGTGGGCAAATACGACATCGTCACGGTCATCGACGCACCGGATGAACAAAGCTTCGCGGCATTCGGCTACGCGCTGGGATCGGCAGGCAATGTCCGCACGCAAACGCTCCGCGCGTTCACGAAGGACGAATGCAGCGCGATTATCGGCAAACTTCCATAAAACAGGCAGTCATCACGGCACGTGAGCCGTTCTCTTTCCGCGACCCTTTCTCAGGAGATCACAATGAACGCAAAAGCAAACGACAGCGAAGACGTACGCGCATTCGTTCAAACGGCCGAGCAGGCCGGCGAGTTTGTCTGGGTGATTACGCTGGTCGACTTCGGGGCACAAAAGGTCAAACGGTCGATGGTTTCGGACGACACGTTCGCCATGCGCGCCGCGGCTCAGGATGCCGGCGAAGCCTATCTGAAGGGGCTGACGGAAGACCGGTAGCGAGGCGGGCGGGCGCCTTGTTTTCGCTCGCGGACAGACTAAAGTTGGACCAGAGGCAGAGGGCCGGGAGAGGAGGAAGCCAATGTCCACCACGCCACAAGCTCCGGCATCGCCTTTCACGGTGTCTGTCGAAGCAGGCCGCTTCCACGTCGCTCGACCCGCAAGCGCGAACGATGTGATCGAACTGGTGCGGCAAAAAAATATTCAGATCGTCGATCTGAAGTTCACCGACTTGCCCGGGCTCTGGCAGCACTTTTCGATCACGCTGCCCGAAGTGCATCCGGACCTGTTCGACGCCGGCATCGGCTTTGACGGCTCGTCGATCCGCGGCTTTCAGGAGATTCACGAATCGGACATGCTGCTCAGACCCGATCCGGCGACCGCTTTTGTCGATCCGGTTTGCGACACGCCGACTCTGTCGATCATCTGCGACGTCATCGACCCGATTTTGCAGCAGCCGTATTCACGCGATCCGCGCTATGTGGCGAAAAAGGCGGAAAACTATCTGCGCCAAACCGGTATTGCGAGCACTTGCTATGTCGGGCCCGAGCTCGAGTTCTTCATCTTCGACTCGATCCGCTTCGGTCAGGACCAGCACTGCGGCTTCTACTATGTCGAGTCGTCCGAGGGCGACTGGAATACCGGTCGTGACGAGGGCGCGTATGGCGGCGGCAATCTCGGCTACAAACAGCGCTACAAGGAGGGCTATTTCCCGGTGCCGCCTCACGACACGCTGCAGGAAATCCGCTCGGAGATCGCGTTGACGCTGCAGCAGGCCGGTGTACAGATTGAAGTGCACCACCATGAAGTAGCAACCGCCGGCCAGAACGAAATCGACATGCGCTTTGCCACGCTCACGCGCATGGCCGACAACGTGATGATCTACAAGTACGTTTGCAAGAACGTCGCGCGCCGTCATGGGAAAGTGGCAACTTTTATGCCGAAGCCGCTGTTTGCGGACAACGCGAGCGGCATGCATTGTCACCAGAGCCTGTGGAAAGACGACGAGAATCTCTTCTACGACGCAAACGGCTGGGCGCTGACTTCCGACATGTGCCGCTGGTACATCGGCGGCTTGTTGCAACACGCGCCCGCGCTGATGGCTTTTTGCGCGCCGACCACCAATTCATACAAGCGTCTGGTCCCAGGGTACGAGGCGCCCGTCAATCTCGCGATGTCGCAGCGCAACCGTTCGGCAGCGGCGCGCATCCCGATGTATTCCGATTCGCCGAACGCGCGGCGCGTCGAATTCCGCTGCCCGGACCCGTCGGCGAATGCGTACCTTGCGTTCGCGGCGATGCTGATGGCCGGTCTCGACGGTATTGAGAACAGGACCGATCCGGGCGATCCGCTCGACCGCAACATCTACGACCTGTCGCCCGAAGAATCTCGCAACATACGGCAGGTTCCGGGCTCGCTCGATGCGGCGCTCGCGGCGCTGGAGAACGACAGCGCGTTTCTGCGCAAAGGCGATGTTTTCACCGACGACGTGCTGCAAACCTGGATCGACTACAAGCGCAAACGCGAGATCGAACCGATCAAATTGCGTCCGCATCCGTGGGAGTTTTACCTGTATTTCGATGTTTAAACTGAACATTCGAACCGGTCATGACGCGGCGGGCAGGTTCCGTTTTGACGATACGCAGTGCCTGCAAGGCGAGGGTGACTATACTCAAAGAGGCCGCCTCTGATTCAGGTTCACCGGGTTCAGGTGGTAGAGGCGCCGGGCAGGATTTCAACGCGAGCCAAGCCAGGTCGCGGGGGAGAAACATATGTTCAAGCATCTGCTGGTGCCGACCGACGGCTCGACGCTTTCCGAGGCCGCCATTCAGATGACGGTAACGCTCGCCGTGGAAAGCGGAGCCAAAGTCACGGGTCTCCATGTCATTCCGGAGTTTCATGTCCTCGCGTATGGCACGGAGATGATCGCCGACAACGAGGATCGAATCATTCAGTCCGCGCGCCAGCGTGCGGAGGACTACCTCGGCGTCATCAAAAAAGCGGCCGCGCAGGCCGGTGTGGAGTGCAATACGGTTTCTGAAAGTCGCGCTCATCCTTATGAGGCGATTATCAACGTTGCAACGCAACAGAACTGTGATCTCATTGTCATGGCGTCGCACGGTCGAAGCGGCATGCGGGCGTTTTTGCTCGGCAGCGAGACCCAGAAGGTCCTGACGCATAGTTCAATCCCGGTTCTAGTCGTGCGGCAGTCGGCGCCAGGCGGCGTGCATCCGACGCGCTAGCCAGGTTGGCGGATGAGCGGGGACGCTGGCTCGGGAGTGCGCGAGCGACTTGAATCGGGATCCTCATAGAGAGGATCCTGCATCGACTCTCACCCCTTGCGGGCGGCGACTCGTTGCTGCCGCAAAATCCTGACAAAGTTCAGTACGGTCGGCGACTTTTCGCGCTGCCGATGGATCAACGCGATACCCGTCGACAGCGGATTGCCCCGCAGTCCGTGATACGACACGCTTTCGACCTGGATCTGCCGGATCGAGGCGGGAACCACCGCGACGCCGAACCCGGCCGCCACGAGATTCGCCGCCGACGAGATCCGCGGCGACTCCATGCCGATCGAAGGCGCGAAGCCGGCTTCGCGGCAGGCGCCGATGATCGAGTCGTACAGATCCGGGCCGATGGGACGCGGAAACAGGATGAACGGATCGTCCGCAAGGTCCGCCAGATCGATGCGCCGTCG
Organism: Paraburkholderia aromaticivorans; assembly: GCF_012689525.1. Classification (NCBI taxonomy): domain Bacteria; kingdom Pseudomonadati; phylum Pseudomonadota; class Betaproteobacteria; order Burkholderiales; family Burkholderiaceae; genus Paraburkholderia; species Paraburkholderia aromaticivorans. The sequence goes on along the minus strand of NZ_CP051516.1, from coordinate 2,341,201 downwards.
CCGGTTCAAGCGATGGTTCGCCGGCAACACCGCCAACATGTCTTCGTCGGCCAATGGTTCGACAATCAGATCCCGGCAGTTCAACGGCATGCGCACCAGAGCGGCATCGAGTTGCCGCTCGGCGACTTTATCCAGCAGCAGCGAACTATTGCTCTCCTCGCAACTGATCGACACGCGCTCATACGCATGCCGATAGCGCTGCATCGTCATCGCGACCGCTGGATGAAACACCGTCGAACCCGCGAAGCCGAGCGAGAGCCGCCCGGTCTCTCCGCGTCCCGCGTTCTGCACCTCGACCAATGCCTGCTGCGCGTCTTCCACGATACGTTGCGCGCGTTCGCGAAAGAGTCGGCCCGCCTCAGTCAATTCGACGCGGCGTGGATGACGGAGGAACAGCGGGGTGCCGATTTCCCGCTCGAGCTTCAGGATCTGCTGGCTCAAAGGCGGCTGGGCGATGCCCAGGTGAGCCGCGGCGTCGGTGAAATGCAGGTGTTCGGCGACGGCAAGGAAGTAACGCAGCTGGCGAAATTCCATATGTTTTTCGTCTCCAAATAGCGGCTTCAAGATATTGGACTAATGACAGGACTGATTTTAACCTTCGTGTCAATCCGATGCGCGCAAAGGTCGCAGCCGACAACGCTGGACAAAGTCGGCGCGCATCAACACCTCACGAGGAAAAGCCGATGTCAGCAGCGCACACACCATTAGTCGCCGCCCGCCCCCACGTGGCCCACACGTTGATCGCGGCGCTACGCAGCATCGTCAGCAGGAAACAGACGCTGACCGATGACGCCGCGACCCGCCGCTTCCGGACCGGCTTTCGCTTTGGCGCGGGCAAAGCGCTTGCGGTAGTGCGCCCCGGTACGATCGTCGAGCAATGGAAAGTGCTGCAGGCATGCGTCGCGGCGAACGCGATCGTGATCACGCAGGCATCGAACACGGGCCTCACGGGCGGCTCGACGCCCGACGGCGACGACTACGATCGCGACATCGTGATCGTCAGCACGAGCCGCATGAAGAAGGTGTTTGTGATCGACGGTGGCAAGCAGGTCGTCTGCCTGCCCGGCGCAACACTCGACCAGTTGGAAAGAACGCTGAAGCCCCTTGGCCGGGAACCGCATTCGGTGATTGGCTCGAGTTGCATCGGCGCGTCGGTGTTTGGCGGTGTCTGCAACAACTCGGGCGGTGCGCTGGTGCAGCGCGGCCCGGCGTACACGGAAATGGCGGCATTTGCGCAGGTCGATGAAACGGGCAAGCTGCAGTTCGTCAACCATCTCGGGATCCGGCTCGGCGAGACGCCAGAGGATATGCTTGACCGCCTCGAACGCGGTGAGTTCTCGGATTCCGATGTCCAGCACAACGCGGGCGCCGGCTCGGACCACGGCTACGCGAACCATGTGCGTGAGGTCGATGCCGATACGCCGGCGCGCTTCAACGCCGACCCGCAGCGCCTCTATGAAGCATCAGGCTCGGCTGGCAAGCTGATGGTGTTTGCAGTGAGGCTCGACACGTTCCCGATCGAACAGAACGCCAAAGTGTTCTATATCGGCACGAACCAACCCGATGAGCTCACCGAAATCCGCCGCCATGCGCTGCACGACTTCAAAGTCTTGCCGATCTCGGGCGAATATCTCCATCGGGACGCTTTCGACGTTGCCGAAGAGTACGGCAAGGATACCTTTCTGGCGATCAACTATCTTGGCACGTCGCGCCTGCCCGCGCTGTTCGGACTAAAGAGCCGTTTCGATGCACTGTTCGATCGCTTCGGTTTTCTCCCTTCGCATTTCACCGATCGCGTCATGCAGGCCGCGAGCCGCCTGTTCCCGAGCCATTTGCCAGTGCGAATGAAACAGTATCGCGACAAGTACGAGCATCACCTGATGCTGAAGGTCGCAGCCGAAAGCGTCGACGAAACCCGTGCGTTCCTCTCCGGGTACTTGGCGAACGCCACGGGTGCTTATTTCGAATGCACCGATGAAGAGGGCAGAAAAGCGTTCCTGCATCGCTTCGCTGCCGCCGGTGCCGCGGTTCGCTATCGTGCCGTGCACACGCGCGAGGTGGAAAACATCGTCGCACTCGACATCGCACTGCGCCGCAACGATCGCGACTGGATCGAGACGCTGCCGCCCGACATCGAGGAAACGATTGCCATCAAGTTGTACTACGGCCACTTCCTGTGCCACGTGTTCCACCAGGATTACATCGTTAAGAAGGGCCACGACTGCCTCGAGGTCGAACATAAGATGTGGACACTGCTGGACCGCCGCGGCGCCGAATATCCGGCGGAACATAACGTCGGCCATCTTTACCACGCGAAGCCGCAGCTTGCGGCGTTCTATCAGCAGCTCGATCCGTGCAACTGCTTTAACCCGGGGATCGGCCAGACGTCGAAGTTCAGGAACTATCGGGAAGCGGCGGTTTAGCTGAACACCGTCACTGCGAAGTGCCCGCGCTCTTCAGCTGAATTCCGCCGGGATGCGGATTGGCGTCGTTCATATCGGCTGAACCGATGTCTATATCGACCCGGCCTACACGGAAGTCGCGGACGCGGCGCGAGCGCAACCGGACCCGCTGATGAGTTTATTGATCGAAGTGCTCCGACGCGTAGTTCAGCCATGAATAAACGCCGTACAGCGAGCGTCAGCGGGATACGGGACCTTTCCCATCCTGCCTCAACGTCTGCGCCACGAGTCCCCTGAACCACCGGTGTCCGGCGTCGTTGTGGTGACGCGCATGCCAGAACTGCTGAACCGTCAGATCGGGCAGATCGACGGGCAGCGGAAACACATCGACATCCGCGAGTCGCGCAAACAGGTCGGCGAGTTCGTCGGGGACTGCCGCGATGAAGTCGGATGTGGCAACCAGACTTGGCACCGCTAGCAGATACGGCACGTCCACGCCGACCTTCAGGCGCGCGCCGCGTTGCCGCAATTCCTTCTCGAGCAACTGGTTGGTGAGCGCCAGCGTGCCGGCCACCACATGCTTTTTCTCGACGAATTGCGCGAGCGTCATTCGGACTTTCTTGCGCGTCGGGCCTCCCTTGATGATGCCGACCAGCGAGCGGCGAAACAGCGGCTGCTGATGCAGGTTGTCGCCCATTTTGCCGAGATAGCCGATGGCGAGATCGAGCGCGCCATCCTGCAGCGCGCTGGCCAGTTCCAGCGACGGCAACTGGATCGGCTTGAGCGACGCGAGCGGCGCGCGTTCACGCAACGCTGCCAGTAGCCGCGGCAATATCACGATCACACCCATGTCGCTCAGGCAGACGGAAAACGTCCGCGTGGTAGTGGCCGCGTCGAACGCCTTGGCGCTCCAGATCTCCTGTTGGACCACGCTCAGCACATGCGCGACGCCTTCGATCAGACGCTCGCCTACCGGCGTGGGTGCCATCACAGGGCCGGCGCGCACGAACAGATCGTCCTGAAACAGCGTGCGCAGCTTACCTAGTGCATGGCTGACCGCGGGCTGCGTCAGACCCAGGCGATCCGCCGCCCGGGACACGCTCCGTTCTTCGCCAAGTGCCTGGATGACGTACAGAAAGTTGAGATCGGGCGATTCCATGTATGCACCAGATTCATTATGGGTATGAAACTCATTGTATAGATTTATACACGCCCAGCGATTAACTTTGCAACCACGGTAGAAAAAGCGACTCAGGAGACAGAAGTGGTGGATTGCGACGTAATCATCGTGGGCGGCGGCCCGGTTGGATTGTTTCTCGCGGCTGAACTCGGTCAGCGAGGGATCAGCACTGAAGTGTTCGACACGAAATCCGGAACGAGCACGCATCCCGCTGCCAACGCGAACAGCGCGCGCACGATGGAGCACTTCCGCCGCATCGGCATATCGGCGACGATTCGCGCGATGGGCTTGCCGCCGGACTACGCACCGGATGTCGCGTACTTCACTTCGATCGCGGGTCATGAACTCGCACGTCTTCGTCAACCGGCTTCCCGGGACGCGGTCGAATGGGCGAAAGCGCATTCCTTCACCTGGGCCACGCCTGAGCCACCGCATCGCTGTTCGCAACTTTACGTCGAGCCGGTTCTGCTCGAAGCCGCGCGCAATAACTCCGCGTGCCGCGTGCATTTCGATGCCCGCGTAATCGAATTCTCACAAGACGACGATTCGGTGACGGCGCTTGTCGAACTCGCCGCCACACCTGAACGTGATGCCGAAACGCGCAAGGTCACGGCGCGCTATCTGATCGGCTGCGACGGTCCGCGCAGCTTCGTGCGCAAATCGCTGGGCGTGCGCTATGAAGGCGTGTCGGGCGAAAAGCGGGAATTCATGGGCGGCCAGATGGACGCCGTGTATTTCTACGCGCCCGACATCTACAAAGTCAGCCCGCATGCGCCGGCATGGCAGTACTGGACTTTCAGTGAAAGACAGCGCGCGCTGATCATCGCGGTCGACGGCAAGGGCCATTTCATCATGAACGTGCAGATGCGCGACGATGAATTGCCCGACGACGACAGCGTCCGACGCCGAATTGCCGAGGCGATTGGCGCCGATATTCCGTTCGAGCTGAAAAGCAGTTCGAAGTGGACGGCGGGCTTCACGCTAGTCGCCGGGACATTCGCCGTGGGGCGCGTGTTCCTCGCGGGCGACGCCGCGCATCTTTTCACGCCGACGGGCGGACTTGGCTACAACACCGGTATCGACGACGCCGCGAATCTTGCATGGAAACTCGAGGCGATGGTGAAGGGCTTCGCGGGCGCCGAACTCGGTGCGAGCTACGACGCCGAGCGCCGGCCAGCGGCGTTGAGAAACACGGCGTTTGCACGCGGCTTCGCGGACAGCATCGGCCATCTCCAGATGCCGGCCGAGGCCTTCGACGATGGTTCGCGCGGTGATGCCGCGCGCGAAGCGGTCGGCGACTATCTGAAGTTTCATGCCGCCGCCGAATTCGTCATTCCCGGCGTGCATCTCGGCACTCGCTACGAAACGTCGCCGCTCATTGAAACCGAAACGGGCGCCAGTTCGCCGGATACCGCCAATCTGTACGTGCCGTGCGCACGAGCGGGCCATCGCGTGCCACACGCGTGGCTCGCTGACGGACGTTCTCTGTATGACCGATTGGGCAGCGGTTTCACGCTGCTTTGCACGGCGCCGACAGGCATCGACGCTTCGCATGACGAAGCGCTGCAGCGCGCGGCGTCCACCCTTGCGCAACTGGCGATCGTCCCTATCAGCGAAGCCGCGGTCGCGGATCTCTACAAGGCCGATTTCGTGTTGATCCGGCCGGACCAGCACGTTGCATGGCGCGGCAATGCGTTGAACGACACGTTCGACGCCGCGGTGCGCAGGGCGATTGGCCACGTGCCGGCACGGGACGCCGCGCCGTGTCCTTCGACGGCCGTCGCGCTATGAGTTGAACGACCTCGGGATCCAGGCGGATCTCTGAAAAACTAAAACGGAAATAGTTTCGCATCCAAGCGAACCCATCCTTCGGAGACAGGCAATGCACGCGCAAGCAATTACGCCTCACAGTGTCATGGACGATAGAAAGACATCGCCGCTACAGATTCTCACGCTGGTCCTCTGCTTTCTGGTAGTCGCCGCGGACGGCTTCGACGTCGCATCGGTCGGTTACGTTGCGCCCTTGCTCAAGCAGGCGTGGTCGCTCAGCCCGGCGCAACTCGGTCCGATCTTCGGCGCGGGTCTGTTCGGTCTGACGGTGGGCAGCTTTCTGTTCGGGCCGCTCGCCGATCGCATCGGCCGCAAGCGCGTGATCGCGATCTCGCTCGTGCTGTTCGGGATCGGCAGCTTCGCGTGCGCCTATGCGCCTTCGCCGATGTGGCTCATCGTGCTGCGCTTCGCGACCGGCGCCGGACTCGGCGGCGCGATGCCGAATGCGATCACCTTGTCGTCGGAATTCAGCCCCGCGCGCAGCCGCGCGTTGATGGTCACGCTGATGTTTTGCGGCTTCACGCTCGGGCTGGCATTCGGCGGCGCGGTGGCCGCGCTGTTGATCCCAAGCTTCGGATGGCAGGGCGTCTTTATTTTCGGCGGCCTGTTCCCAATTTTGCTGACGCCGATCGTCTGGATCTGGATGCCGGAATCGCTGCGCTTCATGGCCGGCAAGCCGCGCTATCAGCGGGAAAGCCGTCACGTGCTCCAGAGGCTGACGGGTGATGCGGACACGCCGATCGAGCAGGTGATCCCCGAAGACGCGAATGCCAACGCGCGTCACGAAACCGCGGTCGGCACGCTCTTCAGCCAGCGTTATCGCACCGGCACGCTGCTGCTGTGGCTCGCGTTCTTCTGCACGCTGTGGGTCTACTACCAGGTCAGCAGCTGGCTGCCGACGGTCATCACCGGCGCGGGTATCGAACCCTCACACGCCGCCCGCGTCGGTGCGATGTTGCCGCTCGGCGGAACCATTGGATCGCTGATCAATGCACGCCTGATGGACCGGATGAATCCGTTCTTCGTGCTTGCCGGTTCTTACGCTGTCGCGGCGGTCTCCATTGCGCTAATCGGTTTCTCGATCAACGAACCCACGTGGGTGTACGTCACCGTCTTCATGGCAGGTCTCGGCCTTTCCGGCGCGCAGACCGGCGCGAACGTGCTCGTCGCGGGGTTCTATACGACGGCCGCGCGAGCCACCGGCGTGAGCTGGGCGCTGGGCGTGGGCCGCATCGGTTCAATCATCGGCTCGATGACGGGCGGCGTGCTGCTGGTCGCGTTTCACAGCGCCGGTGTCGCATTCGTCGCGTTTGCCGCGCCTGTCGTGATCGCTGGCATCGCGATGCTCGCGAACGGCTGGGTCTATCGCGGTCGCGACACATCACGGATTTGATTTCACTGCGGCGCCAGACGTCGCAATTTTTCAGGAAGGAGAAGGACATGCGGTACGTGAGTTTTGAAAAGAACGGCAAGGCGTTTCTCGGCGTGCGCGAAGGCGGCGCGATCCGGACGCTCGACGAAGTCACGCTGGAAGAACTGCTCGCACGGGGCGTCGACCTGAAGACCTGGGCGGCTGAACAGGAGGGCGGCCGCCTCGAAGCCGAAGAGGGCCTGAAGTTTCTGCCGCCATTGCGCCGGCCGACGAAGATTCTGTGCGTCGGTCTGAACTTCCGGGACCACTCGAAGGAAAGCAACTTCGAGCAGCCCGATTACCCGACCATGTTCCTGCGCCTGAACACGAGTCTCGTTGCGCACAACGCGCCGATCATCCGCCCGCGCGTGTCGGACAGCCTCGACTACGAAGGCGAGATCGCCGTGGTGCTCGGCAAGGGCGGCCGCCATATCCGCAAGGAAGACGCGCTGTCGCACGTGGCCGGGTACGCGCTGTTCAACGACGCGTCGGTGCGCGAGTATCAGTTCAAAACGCCGCAATGGACGATGGGCAAGAACTTCGACGGCACCGGCGCATTCGGGCCGGACTTCGTGACGGCCGACGAATTGCCGCCGGGCGTGAAAGGCCTGCGCCTCGAAACGCGTCTGAACGGCGAGGTCGTGCAGTCCGCGAGCACGGACGACATGGTGTTCGACGTCGAGACGCTGATTGCTCTGTTGAGCGAAGCGGTCACGCTGGAAGCGGGTGACGTGATCGTGTCCGGCACGCCGTCCGGTGTGGGCTGGGCCCGCAATCCCAAGCTGCTGATGCGGGCTGGCGACGTGTGCGAAGTGTCGGTGGAAGGCATCGGCACATTGCGCAACGAAATCGTCGACGAGGCTGCCTGATCCACCGTACGCCGTTCGGGAGAAAACATGTCCACCTTTCCTGATTCACCGCCTGCCGGCGTGCATTCGATCGATCACTTCGCGCTGAACGTGCCGTCATTACCGGAGGCCGAGCACTTCTTCACGGCATTCGGTCTCGACGTCATGCACGCAGGCGGAGCGCTCGATGTTCGCGCGGCGGACGGGCATCGCTGGGCCCGCATTCTGTCGTCCGATAGAAAGTCGCTCGCGTGGCTGAGCTTCAACTGCTTCGAGGGCGATCTGCCCGCGATCGCACGACGGGTGAGCGCAACCGGCGCCGCGATCATTTCACCCGACGATGCGACCCGTTCGGAAGGTATCTGGTTCAGCGATCCGGACGGCAACCTCGTTCAGGTGCGAGTCGGTCCCAAGACCACGCCCGACGCCAAAGCAGCGCTTGTGCCGTTCAGCGCGGCCGCGGATTGCCGCGGTTCGCGCGTGCGTTCCGAGGTGAAAGCGGTGCGGCCGCGGCGCATGTCGCATGTGCTGCTCTTCACACCGGACGTCCTGCGCGCGGTGGCGTTTTACGAAAGAGCGCTGGGCCTGCGGCTGTCGGACCGGTCCGACGACATCATCGCGTTCACGCACGCGGCGTACGGCAGCGACCACCATCTTGTCGCATTTGCAAAGAGTTCGGCGAAAGGCTGGCATCACGTGGCATGGGACGTCGCGAGCATCGACGAAGTCGGCAACGGCGCCACGCAGATGGCGGCGGCAGGCTTCAAGGCCGGCTGGGGCACGGGCCGGCACGTACTTGGCTCGAACTATTTCCACTACGTGCGCGACCCGTGGGGCTCGTTCTCCGAGTATTCCGCCGACATCGATTTCGTCTCGGCGGGAACCCCATGGCCGGCAGGCAATTTCGCTCCTGAGGACTCGCTCTATCAGTGGGGCCCGGACGTGCCCGAGTACTTCGTTCACAACACGGAAGCATGACGATGCGTCGGCTTATCTGACCAACAACGAACGGTTCATAAAATTAAAAACAGACAAGGATTTGGAGACATGAACTACAAAACGATTGCAGCGGTGAGCGCTTCAACTGCCGCGCTGGTGGCGAGCGGCCCCGTCTTCGCGCAGAGCAGCGTCACGCTCTACGGGATCATCGACACCGGCATCGAACTGGTGACGCACGCGGACGCCGCCGGCGACAAAGTGATTCGCATGCCGGGTATCACCGGTTCGATGCCGTCGCGCTGGGGCATTCGCGGCAAGGAAGATTTAGGTGGTGGTCTGGCCGCGATCTTTACCCTCGAAGATGGCTTTAATACACGCTCAGGCGATGTGAACCAGGGCGGCCGCCTGTTTGGACGGCAGGCGTGGGTCGGGCTCTCGAACCAGTACGGCGCGCTCACCTTCGGCCGCCAATACACGATGTCGTACTGGGCGATCACCGACGCGGACGCCCTCGGCCCGGATATCTACGGCGGCGTCGGTTCCATCGACGCCTATATGCCGAACGCGCGCAGCGACAACACAATCGCTTACAAGGGTACTTATGGCGGCATCACCGCCGGCGCGACGTATTCGTTCGGCCGCGATTCGGCCGGCACCGGCAACTCGCCCGGTCAGGGCACGTGTGCGGGATCGATTCCCGGCAACTCGCAGGCCTGCCGCCAATGGTCCGCGCTGCTTCGCTATGACGCCAGCGCGTTCGGCCTGGCCGCGTCTTACGACGAACAGCGCGGCGGCCCGGGCGCGGCTGCGAACATCTTCAACGGCGCGGCGCCGATTGCGCTGACCAGCAGCGGCGACAAGGACACCCGTATGCAGCTCAACGGCTACTTCAAGGCCGGGCAACTGAAGATCGGCGGCGGCTGGCTGGGCCGCTTCGTCGATACTCAATCGCCCGCGGTGGCCGACGTCCGCACGAACACTTTCTATCTGACCGGGACGTACTTCGTGACGCCCTATGTGGTGCTTGACGGCGGCGTCTATCGCACGCTCGACAAACAGCAGGACACGCGCGCCACGCTGGCGGCACTGCGCGGCACGTATGTGCTGTCGAAGCGAACCAACGTCTATCTGCAAAGCGGTTACCTGTTCAACAGCGCCAGGGCGCGCTACACGCTGAGCCAGGGCGGAGCGGGCACGACGCCGGCCGCCGGCGTCGGGCAACTCGGCGTCATGGCCGGCATCAAGCACGCGTTCTAAGCACACACCGCAGTCCGTTGCGTCGATCGCGCATCGAGCGTGATCGCGAGCGGAGTCCGGGCCCTTCCACGCTTTTCATTCCGACGAGGCCGGCGGCGAATGCGCGTCGCCTGGCGTGGCACGGGCATCTAAAACAACTTGATCCAGGAGACGGAAAAATGCACGGGTTAACAGAGAAAGCAGTTTGCCGCGGTGTCGCACTTTCGCTCGTTGCGCTGACATTGTCGGCGTGCAACGGTAACAGCGTGACACCCGATCGATCCGCCACGCCGCTCGACAATCACGTGACGATCGCCTCGGGCAATCTGACGGGAAATCCCGCGGACGCATCGGGCATCGTCAGCTTCAAGGGAATTCCTTATGCCGCCGCGCCGGTGGGCAACCTTCGGTGGAAGGAGCCGCAGGCGGCCTCGAAATGGAGCGGCACGCGCGATGCCACCACCTTCGGGGCGAAATGCTGGGCCGCAGCGGCATTCGGCGGCCCGGTCAGTAGCGACGGCGTGAGCGAAGACTGTCTGTTCCTGAACGTGTGGAGCGGCGCGAAAACCCGTGGCGCCAAGCTGCCGGTGATGGTGTACATCCACGGTGGTGGTTTTCAGTTTGGCACGGCGTCGGACGTTGCGCTGGACGGCACGTCGCTGGCCAAAAAGGGGGTGCTGCTGGTGACGATCAATTATCGCCTCGGAGTATTCGGACATCTTTCGAGGCCGGATCTGGATGCGGAATCGAACGGGCACAAGTCAGGCATGTACGGTATCGAGGATCAGATCGCCGCCCTCCAATGGGTGAAGGAGAATATCGCGGCGTTCGGCGGCGACCCCGCCAATGTGACGGTGTTCGGCGAATCGGCTGGTGCTCATGCAATCGGCCTGCTGATGGCGTCGCCTCTGGCGACCGGTCTGTTCCAGAAGGCAATCGGCGAAAGCGGCGCGTTCTGGGAAAGCGAGCACGGCGAAATGAAACCGTATGCCGATGCGCAGGCAATGGGCACGGCGCTCGGCACGCAGTTGAACGCCACCACGCTGGATCAGATGAGAGCCGTGCCGGCGCAGCAACTCGAGACGGCAACCAACTGGACCTTCGCGACCGATCCTGGCGTCACCAATTTCTCGCCGATCGTGGACGGCTACGTGCTGCCGGAGAATCCCTATGTCCGTTTTCTCAACGGACGCCAGAACGATGTGCCGCTGCTCGCCGGCTGGAATTCCGACGAAGGCCTCGCATTCTTCAACCGCGCACTGCCGCATTCGACGGTTCAGGCCTATACGGACGCGGCGACAGCCGAATTCGGCGCGGCGAACCTGGCGGCTTTTCTGCAAGCCTATCCAGCGAACTCGGTGGCTCAGGCGACGCAGTCGGCCCAGTCGTTGATCGGCGACCAGGTGATCAAGTACCAGACCTGGGGCTGGGTCACGCAGCAACAGAAGACGGGGCATTCGCCGGTGTTCGTCTATCACTTCGAGCAGACGTCGGCGTATAACCCCGTGGCCACGCATGCCACCGACGTGCCCTATGTGTTCGGCAATCTGCCGGCGAAGGGTACGGTCACCGCCAGCGCACAGGACCTGGCTGTGTCCGACACGATCCAGTCGTACTGGACCAACTTCGCGCGCTCGGCGAATCCCAATGGAACGGGTTTGCCGCAGTGGCCGCAATACGCGGGCGCCGGCAGCCAGACAATGCGGCTCGGCAACGTGATTCAGGCCGGACCGGAGGAGGGCACGCAGCGGTTCCAGTTCCTGGACAGGTTCCGGGTCAATGGTCTGATCGCCGTCAGCCAGCCGCCGCTGTAATGGCCTTGAGAAAGTACGACGGCGGATAACGATCGTTAAAGCAGCCGCAAGCCTCCGTCGCATTCGATGACGGCGCCGGTCATGAAGGTGTTCTCCATCAAAAACTGGAGCGCGTGCGCAACGTCTTTTGCGTGTCCGACGCGTCCCACCGGCAGGGTTTCGGCTTGCTGGCGGAACAGGTCCGTCTTGACGCCGACGGGGAATTTGTCCCACCACGCGGTATCGATCACGCCTGGCGAAACGGCGTTCACGCGCCGTGGAGCCAGCTCACGCGCGAGCGTGCCGATCATGCTTTCCAGCGCGCCGTTGATCGCACCCAGGCCAGCCGTGCCGGGATTGGCGATGCGCGCGGAAATGGCGGTCACGAATGTCAAGCTGCCGTCGCTGCGGAGGGCCGGCAGGCCGGCCTGCGCCGCTTCGAGTTGCGGCCAGAGCTTGGCCTCGAAGCCGCGACGCAGTGCAGTCAGATCGAGTTCGCTAAACCGGCCGCCGCCTTCGCCGCCGGAGAGCGTCAGCACCAGGTGATCGATGGAACCCACGCGAGCGAAGAAACGGTCAAGCGCGGCGCGGTCGTTGCAGTCGAGTACTTCGCCGACGACATCCCCACGTCCCTCGATGCCGGCGAGTGCCTTGTCAAGTTTGCCTTGGTCACGACCGACCGCCACGACGTTCGCGCCGGCCGCCGCCAAACGTGACACCGTCGCCAGGCCGACGCCCGACGAACCGCCCAGCACCACGACTTTCTGATTTTGCCAGTCCATATCGCTGCTCCTGTGGATGAAAGGAGAGCGGGCCGACTCGACATCACATTGCACTTTGCGGCGCGCTCCATGGCGATAGAATGCATGTCGGTCGACTATCATTCAAATCGTTCATGGCGATGACCAACATCATTGAAAATGATTTCAGGCATTTCGACCTGAACCTGCTGCTGACGTTTCGCGCGCTGTTCGAGGAGCGTAGCGTCACGCGCGCCGCACAGCGGCTCTTTCTCGGCCAGCCGGCGGTAAGCGGAGCGCTCAAACGCTTGCGCGAGGCGTTCGGCGACGAGCTGTTCGTGCGCACCTCGCGCGGCATCGTGCCTACCTCGCGTGCGCTCGAACTGGCGCGGCAGATCGAGCCATTTCTTCAATCGCTGCACCAGGTGCTGACGCAGCCACCCGTGTTCGATCCGGCGAGCGCGCAACGCGTGTTTCGCATCGGCTTGAGCGATTCGCTGGAGGTCCTGATGACACCGGAAATCATGGATCGCCTGACCGCCACGGCTCCCGGCGTGAAGCTGATCGCACGCCCCACCGATTCGACGCGTGCGGCGGCGATGCTCGACGAGGGGGAAATCGAACTCGCGGTCGGCGTGTTCCCCGAATGCGCGCAGTGGCAGCGGCGCCGGCCGCTATTTCAATGGCGCTTTGTGAGCGTCTACAATCCGCGCCTCGTCAAAACCCGCCGAAAACGTCTGACGATGGAAGAATTCCTACAACATCGGCACGTGCTGACCTCGTTCAGCGCCGGCCTGCTCGGCTTTATCGACGAGCGGCTGGCATTGGAGGGACTTAAGCGCGATGTGGTGTTCTCCAGCGCGAATTTCGCCACGAGTCCGTTCATCGTCCGGCGCACGCCTGCGATTGCCACGGTGCCGGACTTCATTGGCCGCGTCTGGCGCGACGCGCTGGACCTGGCGATGAGTCCGCTGCCATTCGATGTGCCGGGCTACGAGGTCTCGCTGATGTGGTCCGCGGCGCGCGACCAGGATCCGGGGCTCGCGTGGCTGGCTGACGTGTTTGCGCAGGCGTTCGAAGAGAAGGGGAAAAGACGCGGCAGTCAGTGATGAATGCCATGGCAAACGCTGCTCACATCTGAGGATGGCCAACTCAGCTTAGTTCTATGCAATCTATTCGATCATGTCTGCCTGCGCTTTAATTGGAGCGCGCCACGAATATTCTCGTTCTGAATCAAACGTCACATTCATACACTGTTATGCGAACTCGAAGCGCTTCGATCCATAGGTTTCCGTAACAGTTGAACACGTAACCTGTCAGGAGCAAAACATGGAAGACGTGGACGTACTTATCGTTGGCGCCGGCCCAGTCGGCTTGCTGCCCTCGCGTGGAAACTGGCCTATGTCGCGAAGGGGCTGGCGGGTCCTGCGTTGCTCGGTAGCTATCTGACAGAACGACATCCCGTTGGCGTCGATGTCGTCAAGTCGACGAGCGCGGCACTCAATGCCGTCCTCACGCGCCAGGCCGCCAATCCGGCGATGCGCGAGACCCAGTTGCTGATCACCTATCGTGGCAGCCCAATCGTCGCTGACCTATGTTCTGACGCGGATCGTGAACTGCCCGCACCCGGTGACCGGCTGCCCGACGTGCAAGGTCTCGCACAACGCTTCGTTGGCCATGCAAGGCGGTTGCATGACTACGTCGACGCGGGACGACATACGCTCATCGGCTATGTCGATGCGGCTGGGCAGCAATACGACGCGTTCGTCGACGGTTGTCGCGCACTTACTGCGTCGTTACCCGGCGCCGCATCGGCCGTGCTGGTCACACCTCCGGATTGCGAAGTGCCGGTGTCCGAGCTCATGACGATAGTGACGGACGCCGCGGGTGACTTTGCCACGACATTCCGTGCGAAGGGCGGTGACGTCTGGATCGTCAGACCAGACGGCCATATTGGCTGGAGAAGTAGCGAGTGTTCGGGTGCTGCAATCGAGCGTTGGCTGGATAGCTTGAGTTCGGAATAAAGTCATGCGAAACCGTCCGTCTGGACAAGCCGTATAGGCACGGGCGGTGTTCGCGTTTTAAACAAAGTCTCGCGTGGGGCGCTCCGGGTTGGATCGGGGTTTCCCCATTACCTCGGTCTCGCGACGATGGGCCGTCGCGCGGTGCGGCATGTCCGGCCGGCTCATGCAACGATGCGCGGCTTCGGCGAGCACGAAAGCGATCGCAATCAGCGCGGCCGCGACGAGACTCAGGTACTGCCCGCCGATCTTTTGCAGCACCGCGCCGCCAAGCACGCCGGAGCAGGCGAGCCCGATGTATGTCGCGGTATTGTTGAGAGCCAGCAGCAGGGGTGCCACGTCCGGTTTGAGTTGCACCAGCCGATGTTGTTGCGGGACGATCAGCCCCCATCCGCATACGCCCCAGATCGTGAGCGCAACGGCGGTGCTGAAGGCATGCGCGGATGTCCACGGCAACGCACAAAAATTGATGATGGCAAGCCACAGCATCGCATTGATGATGTTGCGGCTCTTGAACCGGTCCACAAGACGGCCAGCCAGAAGGTTGCCGGCCGTCGCCGCCACGCCCCACAACAAGAACATCCCGGCGAGAATGCGTCCGTCGCCGTGGGTTACACGCTGCAGCACCACGCCCGCATACGTGTACACCATGAGGAACCCGCCGAAGCCGAATAACGACGTGAGCAAGGTTAGCGCTATCCGTGCGTCGCGGACCGGTGCAAGCCGTTCTCGCAACCTGACGGATGCAGGCCGGGGAACGGATGGCAGCATCGTCCAGACGCCGATCATCGCCACCATCCCGAGCAGCGTGACGAACCAGAGCGTCGTTCGCCAGCTTCCGAATCCGCCGATAAACGTGCCGATCGGCGAGCCGAGCGCTGTTGCCCCCGTCAGTCCGGCCGTTACCGCAGCTAACGCACGGCCGCGTTTTTCGGGCGGAGCAAGCGCAGAGGCAACGCCCAATGCAGTAGGCGAGAACAGCGCTGCGCCGAATCCTGACAGAGCCCGGCTAAACAAAACCCAGTGCAAGTCCGTGGCGACCGCGCTGATCATGTTGCCGGCGACGAAAATGCCGAGCGCGGAAACCAGCAGAAGCTTGCGCGGCCAGCCGCCCGCCAAAGCCGCCATGACCGGGGCAGCCACCGCGTAGGTCAATGCGTAAAAGGTGACCATCAGCCCCGCGAGGCTGACGGATGTATTCAGTGACGCGGCGACGCCTGGAAGAATACCGGCGACGACGAAGTTGTCGGTACCCATTGCGAACATGCCCACGGCCAGTATCAGTAGTCGGCGATCCATACGAAAGTTCTCGTGGTAAGCGGTTTGAGGTTCAGTCCGAAGACGCGCATCGCAATTTGACTGACACACGATCGCGGCGTCCGGCCGGGCGGCTCTTTGTGCCGGAACGGTATGGATAGAGAATAATCGCCGTTGACCGTGTCTCAAATGTCATATATACAGGCGATTCAGGACATGAGCTGGGCAAGCTATGCACACGATCGGCTTCGTTGTATTCCCGAATTTCTATCTGATGGGTTTCGCGGCAGTGACCGCCTTTGAGCTGGCGAACGTCGTGCTCGGAGAGCCCGAATACGAAGTGACGGTGCTCTCTGAAGAGGGAGGACTCGTGTTGTCCTCGGCAGGTATCCGGGTAGAAACGCAGCCGTTCTCCGACGCCGTGTTCGACACCGTCATGTTCGGCTCCGGTGTCGAGATCGACATCGTCTCTACCGCATTGACTGCGTTCGTCAGGCGCGCTCTGACAACGTCGCGGCGAATCGCGGCGCCATGCACAGGCGCGTTTATCCTGGCCGAAGCAGGGGTGCTGGACGGTCGCCGGGCGACGACACATTGGCGCTTCGCACATGACCTGCAGCGCCGTTTTCCCAACATTACCGTCGAGGAAGATCAGATTTTCATTGTCGACGGACCGATCTGGACTTCCGCGGGCATGACAGCCACGATCGACATGGCGCTCGCCATGATCGAGGGGGATCATGGCCAGGACGTTTCACGCGCGGTAGCGCGCAAGCTTGTTGTCTATCATCGCCGCGCCGGCGGGCAATCGCAGTTTTCCACGTTGCTCGACCTCGAGCCCAAATCCGACCGGATCCAGAAGGCGATCGACTACGCGAACGCCAATCTGCGCAATGCCTTGACCGTCGAGGAATTAGCCGACGTCGCGGGCCTGAGCCCACGCCAGTTCAGCCGGGCCTTCAGTGCCGAAACGGGGCAATCCCCCGCCAAAGCCGTCGAACATTTGCGAGTGGAAGCCGCGAGGCTGTTGCTGGAAAAAGGGCGTTTATCTCTGGATGTAATCGCGGACGAAGTCGGCTTGACGGATCGCGAGCGAATGCGGCGGGCGTTCCTGCGGACCATTGGGCAGCCGCCTCAAGCGGTCCGTCGCTTCAGCAGGGAAACCCGCGGGCCGATTGCGGACGCTCATCTATAAGCGCACGCTGGCCCGCGCGCGATGAACTACAGCGAACGCTCGATCGCCTGCCCGAGCAGTTCCAGGCCCAGGTCGATCTCATCTTCGTGAACGGTCAACGGAGGGGCGATCCGGAACACGCCGCCCATGCCGGGCAATTGCACGATGTTCATGCTGAGCCCCAGGTTCATGCACTCGCGGGTGATCTTCGCGCCCAGCCCATCCGCCGGCTCTTTCGTGCGGCGGTCCTTGACGATCTCCATACCCAGGAGCAGTCCTCGGCCGCGAATATCCCCGATGCAGTCGAAGCGTTCCATCAGATCCAGCAGGCCGCGCTTGAGTCGCGCGCCCATCAGGTTCGCACGCGCAACCAGCCCCTCGCGCTCGACCACATCCAGCACCCGCAGACCGACAGCGGCAGGAAGAGGATCGGATACGTGGGTCGTATAGAACAGGTAACCCAATTCATGGGCGCGCTCCTCTATCTGCGCGGATGTCACGACGGCCGCGAGCGGCAGACCGGCGCCCAGTGTCTTCGATAGCGTGAGAATGTCGGGCGTGACGCCATCGCGCTGACAGGCGAACATCGTGCCCGTGCGGCCGACGCCGGTTTGCGCTTCATCGAGGATCAGCAGCATGCCACGCTCCTCACACTTGCGCTTCAGTGCGGCCATATAGCCTTCCGGCAGTTCGATGATCCCGCCGGAACTCAGGATCGGCTCTGCAATGAAGGCGGCGAGATTGCCACTGGACTGACGATCGATGAGATCGAACGCATAGTCCAGCTCCGCCAGGTAATCGTACTCACCATGGCGCTCGAAACGCGGCCGGTACAGGAACGGGGCGGGGATCGCGAAGGAGCCGACTGCGGCCGGACCGACGCCCTTGCGACCGGCGCTATAGGTAGCGGATGCTGCTGCCCCCGTCATGCCGTGCCATGACTGCGCAAACCCGACGATTTCATATTTGCCCGTGACCAGCTTCGCCATGCGAATGGCGGCCTCGTTCGACTCCGCGCCCGTACTGAGCAATAGTGCGCGGTCGAGTCCGTCAGGCGTGATGTCGGCGAGTCGGGTCGCCAGGTCGACTACCGGCCGCGAAAGCATGCCGCTGAAAAGATGGTCGAGCTTGCCGGCGTATTCGTTGATGACCGAAACGATTTCCGGATGGCTGTGCCCAAGCACCGCGCTCATCTGGCCGGAGGTGAAATCCAGGATCGCGCGGCCGTCCGCGTCGTAGACGAAACTGCCCTGGGCGCGCTCGATGATGATCGGCTCGAAGGTGCCGCCATAGCGGATGAGGTGCTGCCTGGCGTTGCGCCAGAAAACTGCGTCATTGTTTCGGGACACCTTGCTTCTCCTTGGCGGCTAGCGGGAATAACTTGCAGTCTAGTTGGCTCTCTGGTTTCATAGAATCGAATAGTTCTTATCGAAGATAGAAGCGGGCCTAATACCTTGAGTCTTTCACTCGAAATCGATCTGCTGCGATCGTTTACCGTTGTCGCCGAAGTTCGGGCGCTCAGTCGCGCGGCGAACCGGATCGGCCGAACCCAGTCGGCGCTGAGTCAGCAGATGAAGCGCCTCGAAGAAATCGTCGATCAGCCGCTGTTCCAGCGCACGGGTCGTGGCGTGGTGCTGACGAATCCCGGCGAACGCCTGTTGATTCACGCCCAACGTATTCTGCGACTGCACGACGAGGCGATGGCCGATCTGTCCGGCAAAGGGCTGTCGGGCACGATCCGCTTCGGCTGCCCGGACGACTACGCCGCCGTTTTCCTGCCGCATTTGCTACGTCAGTTCTCGAGCCAGCATCCGCATGCGCTGGTCGAAGTGATTTGCGCACCCACGCCGCGATTGCTCGAACAACTGGAGATGCATGCGCTGGACCTTGCCATGATCTCGTTGCCCGATGACGCCGCGAACGACGACATCATTCGCCGTGAGCCGCTGGTCTGGGTTGGCTATCCGGGACTGGATTGCACGCACTTCGACCCGTTGCCGCTGGCGCTTTCCGATCCGGACACGCTCGACCATGTGGCGGCCTGCGAAGCGCTGCAACGCGTCGGCCGGCCCTACCGCATCGCCTATGCGAGCAGCAGTCTTGCCGGCCTCACGGCCCTGGTCCGCTCGGGGCAGGCCGTTGCCGTCATCACGCAGACTGCCGTCGCCCCGGATCTCTCCATACTCAATGGCGATCCCGCGCTTCCGCCTTTGCCCACCATAGGCATTACGCTGAAGTTCGAGCGGAAGCGTCCGTCCCATCTGATCACGGTATTCGCGGAGCACATCAGACTGACACTGCCGTTGCTGTGATCGAACAGGCTCGCGCGCGGAGCGTTGCGCGAGTTCAGTCGTGAAACTCTTTGTAGAACGCTCGATTCACATTAGACATACGATGGATTATTTTGCCGCGGTACGCGCCTTCGTTTGCGCAGCGGAACTGCAGAGCTTCAGCAAGACGGCTCATGAAATGGCAGTCAAAACCTCGACTATTTCGCGCTACGTGAGCGAGCTGGAAAAGGATCTGGGCATTGCCCTGTTTAACCGGTCGACGCGGGGGCTCGTCCTGACCGAGGGCGGCAGGCTGTTTCGTGAGCACGCCATGGTTGCCCTGCAGGCGCTCGACGACGCGCGCCAGCTGACGTCGTCGCTGAATCGCACGCCGCAAGGCATGCTACGCGTCACGATGCCGTCGGCGTTCGGGCGCCGGCATATCGTGCCGCATTTGCCGGCGTTCATGACGCGCTACCCTGACATCGGCCTCGATATCGTCTCGACCGACGAAACGCTCAATATGATCGAAGCCGGCATCGACGTGGCGATCCGGATCGGTGTGCTGCCCGATTCGTCGTTGATGGCCAAACGCATTGCGCCGCATCGCCGTATCGTCTGCGGCGGCCCGGCGTATTTCGAGCGGAGCGGGACGCCGCGTGTCCCCGAAGATCTGGCCGCACACGACGTGCTTCGCCTGTCGCTGCTGCCGGACGACAAATGGTCTTTCACTCGCATCGCGGATGCCCAGGCATCGCCCGAGCAGGTGCTGGTGGCATTGCGAGGGCGCCTGCGCGCGGACGACTCCGAAGCGGTGCTGGAACTCGCCGTGTCCGGCTGCGGCCTTGCTCTGCTGCCGACGTGGCTCGCATCCACGGCCTTGCGCGAAGGGCGCCTGCAGCACGTGCTGCCGGAATGGGAGGCACGCACGGGGCGAGCCGAACCCGCGGTCTGGGCGGTCTATCCGCCGAAGAAAATCGTCTCGTCGAAGGTGCGCGCGTTCGTGGACTTCTACGCCGAGGCGATCGGCGAGCCGCCGTACTGGGACGACGGACTCGCGCTGGCGCTGCAGGCTTAACGGGCGAAGCGGATGTCGAGCGTGCGCAGCCAGGTCTGCAAGCCGGCATCCTGGATCGGAATCACGTAAGCGTTTTCGTCCGTTTCATTGAAATGCGCATGCCAGTATCCCGGCGGTGTCACGAACGCCATCCCGGCTTCCCAATCGACGCGGGTCGGATCGGCGATCTTGCCGCTCTCATCCAGTTCGGTGCCGACCAGCGTATAGACGCCTGGCTTGCCGCCAGCGATGAAGTCGAGTGCAATCGACTGATGGCGGTGCGGCTTCTGCATTGAGTTAGGCGGCACGATGCCGAACATGGCCCACAACACATGCGTGACCGTGCGCGTCTGCGGAAAGTGGGCGTTGCCCATCAGCACGCTGATGCGGTTGCGGCGGCCCGCATTGGCTTCTTCCGAGACCTTGCGCAATTCCGCCTGCGCCTGGGCGGCCGGATAGCGCGTCGGCGCAAAGCGCGCCCTGACGCCGGTCGTGCCGAGATAGGTGAGCAACGGCGCGTCGTTGACGTAATAGAGCGTGGCCGTCGTGTCGGCGGACAGCACAGCAACAGCGCCGCCGGGCAGGGTGAAGAAATCGCCCTGCTCGAACGGGAAGTGAGTCTCGGCCTGCGTCACGCTGCCGGTCCCGCTAATGACGTAGCAAACCTGCGAGGTCGCGTTCGGCGCGAGCGTCAATGCGTCCCCTGCGTTGATGCGCAGAAAATTGGCGCTCAGGCCGGGACCCGTCGCGGGGCTGGGGCAACCCAACTCCGCGGAGAGGTCGAGCGGCACGACCCGGGTTGCGCCGTCTGCGTACAGCGAAGGCGAAAAGTTACGGAACGGCACGCGCGAGATGAGCTTCGCGCCGATCGGATTGGCTGACGACGTGTATTCGAAGTATTGCGCATCGAGGGTCACGGCAGCGGGTTCGACGAGAGGCGCCGGCGACGTACGGGTCAACATGGTCTGCTCCTTGGGATTGGGAAAGCTTCGCGCGGGCCCATCACGAAGTTGGGTCGGCGTCCGAAAGCTGAGCTGACTATAGGTGCGGGCCGCAGGCCTCAGAAGTACCGGATATCGAAATCACCTTTGCGCAAATGGGTACGCCGCAGGCTCCGCCTACGGCGATTATTTTGTCGCTCTCGCCGGTGACGGCTTCGACTGTGCAAGTCGCCCGGCTTATCTTCCGGACTCGAATCCTGGCCGTCACCCGGCGCTCGTCTATCTGATCGTCGAGTGTCAAGCGCTGAAGTCAGTCGATGCCGACAGCGCCCTCCAGGTTTCGGTTTCCTGCTCGACATAGGCATTCTTCTCAGCGATGGCCTTCAGCGTGTCGGTGCCAAGCGGCAGACGCAGCGGAGGCGTTTGCGCATCGACCAGTTCGATCATCGCCGCTGCGAGCTTCGCGGGATTCCCTGGCTGGTTGTGATTCATGTTGGCTGCGTGCCGGCGCACATTGCCCGATGTCCCGTCGTAGTCCGCAATGACCTCGCGTGCGACGACGAGCGATGACGCGTCGAGGAAGTCAGTCCGGAAGTAACCCGGCTCGACGACCGTCGCGTGAATGCCGAGCGGCTTCAATTCGGCGCGCAAGGCTTCGGTCAAGCCTTCGACCGCAAACTTCGTCGAACTGTACGCGCCGAATCCCGCGGCGGCCCGATAGCCGCCGATCGACGACATGTTGATGACGTGACCGGCGCGCTGCGAGCGCATCACCGGCAGAACGGCACGCGTGACAGTCAGCAGCCCGAACACGTTGGTGTCGTACATGCGGCGCACGTCCGCGTCGGTGGACTCCTCGATCGCGCCGAGCAAGCCGAATCCCGCGTTGTTGATCAGAACGTCGATGCGGCCGAATTGTTCGAGCGCGGCTTGAACCGCGGCTTTCGCCTGCGCTTCGTCCGTGACGTCCAGCGCCACGGGCAGCAGTGCCGGCGAGTCACCGAGGCGCTCGACGATCGCCGCGACGTTGCGGCCGGCGGCAACCACCGCATTGCCGTCAGCCAAAGCCGCCTGGGCGATCAGCGCGCCCAGGCCGCGCGATGCGCCCGTGATGAACCAGACACGCTTGAAGCCGTTCTTCGTGAGCTCGACCATGGTGTTTCTCCTACGTTTGGGGTGGGGGTGAACGGATCATAGGAGTGTTGATTCGCACGAACTAGGCGTAGATTGCTAGACTGATAATCAACTTTTATTTGCTAATGGGGGCGGCGGTGAATGAAGTTCGCGCGATCACGATATTCGTCCGGGCGGCGACGCTCGGAAGCCTGCGCAAGGCGGCCGTGGATCAGGGCATCTCGCCGCAGGCCGCGAGCCACGCGGTGATGCAACTGGAAAAGGAGCTGGGCGTTCGGCTCTTCCATCGGACCACGCGCAAGCTGAGCCTGACCGAGGAGGGGCAGGGCCTGCTCGACAGCGTGACGCCTGCGTTGGCTGTCCTGTCGTCCGCACTCGACGACGCGCGACGCTCGAAAGCCGAGATTGCGGGTCCGCTGCGGGTGAGCGCGCCAAGGGCAATGGGGCATCTGGTGCTGTGGCCTTACTTTCTGGAATTCGCCGAATTGCATCCGAACGTGCAGTTCGATGTGCAATTCGACGACCACTTCACCGACTTCATCGGCGATCGCGCCGATGTGGGGTTTCGTGGCGGGTCTCCGCCGTCGGGCGGCACCATCGCGCGTCGGCTTTTGCCGATCCAGTTGATCGTTTGCGCGTCGCCCGCTTATATCGAGCGCCATGGCGCGCCGCGGACTATCGACGAACTGGACGCTCACCGCTGCACGGGATACCGGCGCGCGAATACGGGCAAGCAGGCCCCGTGGGAATTCCTGATCGGGGATGAAATCGTCTATCGCGACATCGCGACGACTTTGTGCGTCAACGACACCGACGCCGAGACGGCGGCCGTGATCGCCGGACTCGGCATTGGTCAACTCGGCAGCTTTTCAGCCACCGCGCCGATCAGGAGCGGCCAACTGGTCCCGTTGCTGGTTCAGCATGTCACCGAGCGCGAGGCGGTCTATATCTACTATCGTCATCGGACCGAGCTGCCGCTGCGGGTGAGGACATTCATCGACTTCATGGTCGCGCGCCTTGCGGGGAACCGGAATTTTTATTTCGAGCCGTCCGAACTTCACGTGGCCCGTTGAATCTGCCGGGTTGCCGGCGTGCGCGTGCTCCCGAACACTCCCAAACACGGACGGTCAACCACGGCTCTGAACCTGGGCGATGTCCGGGTCGCGGGTACGTGAGCGGAAAGCAATCGCGGAAAGAATGACTGGAAGCCGGGCCGGTTTGGCGAAATGGTGATCGAAACCGGACCTGAGCGATACGGCCCTTTCGGACTGCGATGACAACCCGGACACCGCGATAAGCAAGGGTACGGGCTTGCCCCTGAGACCCCGGATTTTTCTGGCCACCTCTCGACCGTCGAGTCGAGGCATCTGAATGTCAAGAATGACCACTGCGGGAAGCCACCGGCCGTACTCGGATAACGCATCGACTCCGTCTCGAGTGGCTCGAATTTCGTAGCCGTGAAGCTCGAAATACTGGACGTATGCGGCGAGCAGATCAGGGTCGTCGTCTGCAATGAGTAAATGGTGAGAGCGGACAAGCTTCATCGCCGTTTCTCCGGACTGTATAGCGGATGAACGCAATTGGCGGACCCGGCCGGCTCGCACGGCAGATTTCCGCGTAACATGGGCGTGGCGTATGTATGCAGTTCAAAGGTTATTGCCACCATTCGAGGCGGACATGCGACTGGCTGACTTCATCTTGCGGAACATGGAGGCGATCCTGGCGCAATGGGAGGCGTTCGCCGGCACCCTGTTGCCAGCCGCCGCGAACATGCAATCCCCGGCTTTACGCGACCACGCGCAAGAGATCCTCGAGGCAGTGGCGAAGGATCTGTCGGCAGCCCAGACGAGGGAAGCACAGCTTGAAAAATCAAAGGGGCGCGCGCCCCCGATGATCGATGCCCCTGAGACGGCGGCACAAACGCACGCCATTCTTCGAGCACGAAGCGGTTTCGACATCAGGCAACTGACGGCCGAATACCGCGCTCTGCGCGCCAGCGTTCTTCGTCTATGGATGGACCGATGCCCGGGCGAGGAACGGATGATGGACGACGTCATTCGCTTCAACGAAGCAATCGATCAGGCACTCGCCGAATCGGTCAGCTTTTTTAGCGCGCAAGTGGAGCAGGCTCGCAACCTGTTGCTTGGGATGCTCGGGCACGACATGCGCAGCCCGCTTCAGACCATCCAGATGACAGCTTCGTATCTCGCCGCGTTGAACGCCGGAGAGCCTGTGGCGAGTGCTGCAAGCCGCCTGATCAGAAGCGGCGCCCGCATGCAGGCGCTGCTGGACGATCTGTGTGATTTCAACCGGGCGAAGCTAGGTCTGGGTATCAACATCGTTCCGACCCACATTGACCTTGCGACCGTATTTCGCGACGAACTGGACCAGCTTCGTACGATACATCCTGATCGCCAGTTCGATCTGGAGATGCGGGGCCAGTCTGACGGTGTTTGGGACGGCCAGCGTCTGCAGCAATTGCTCGGCAATCTTGTGCTGAACGCCGTCAAGTACGGCGCGCCGAACACACCGGTGCGGATCACTGTGACGGGCGAGGAGGCGGAAGTTCGTATCGTTGTCGCGAATAGCGGTACTTCAATTGAGCCGTTGGCCATGGAACAGATTTTTGAGCCTCTGAAGCGCGGCGTGGGTCCCGAGGAAGGCTACGAGGAGGACAGCCACCTCGGCCTCGGACTGTATATCGTGCGCGAAATTGCGAAGGCTCACGGTGGCGAGATCGAAGTGCACTCCGGAAAGGGCGAAACGGCGTTCGCCGTACGACTGCCGCGCACCAGGTAGCGATTCCCTATACCGTTACCCAAATGCCTGGCGGCGGCCACGTAAATAACGCTTCTATACCTGCGAGCGCACCTGTCAATCGAACTCACGAGGAGGCGGCCTGCCACTCCGCAAGCTTTGCTTCAGCTCGACGTCCGCTCATCTCGTCACGGAATGAACTGGCGCGCCAGGCACCCGGACGCGGCCGGCGGCGCGTTGACATGCGCCGTATGCATGAGTTGATTTTTTTAATGAATTGGTAAGACCGGACGAATTACGGTCGAATGGCGGGCGCTGCGCGCCGGATGCGGTTCCGACAGCGGGGCCCGCCGCTCATTCGTTTAAAAAGTCATGAAAGGAGAAACATGAAATCCCTGCTTGCAAGCCTGACCATTGCGCTGCTGGCTATCTCATCTGGCAGCGCGATCGCGAAGGAATGGTCGACCGTGCGGTTCGGTGTCGACGCGAGCTATCCGCCATTCGAATCGAAATCTGCCGACGGCAAGCTCGTCGGCTTCGACATTGACCTGGGCAATGAAATCTGCCGCCGCCTGAACGCAAAATGCGTGTGGGTCGAAAACGCGTTCGACGGAATGATTCCCGCGCTGAAGGGGCGCAAGTTCGACGGCGTGCTATCGACCATGTCGATGACGCCGGCGCGTCAGGCGCAGATCGCATTTTCTTCCAAGGTATTCCGTATCCCGACACGCCTCGTCGCGAAGAAGGGCTCGACGATCACGCCAACGCCGGAAGCGCTGAAGGGCAAGCGAATCGGCGTAGAGCAGGGCTCGATCCAGGAAACCTATGCGAAGACGTACTGGGAGCCGGCCGGTGCGGTGATCGTGGCTTACCAGGATCAGGATCTCGTTTACTCGGACCTGATTGCTGAGCGCATCGATGCATCGCTGCAGAACGCCGTGCAAGCTGACGTCGGTTTCCTGCGGACGGCACGAGGCAAGGATTTTGCGTTTGCCGGCAATGCGCTTTACGATGCGAAGACGCTCGGCAGCGGCACCGCGATCGGTTTGCGCAAGGAAGACACCGACCTGAAGGCGAAGATCGACAAGGCGATCGCCGACACGCGCGCGGACGGCACATACGACAGGATTGCGAAAAAGTATTTCGACTTTGACGTTTACGGCCAGTGAATGCGGCAACCTTCGCTAAGCCCGGAATGTCTTGCCCAGCTCATGCTCCGCTAGCCGGAAATAATGCCGGAAGGTGTAGATGAGCGGCGACCACTTTTCGGCATCGGTATGATTGCCGCCCTTGATGAACGCTTCGCTCGCATGCACGCGAGAATCTCCACTTCCGCCGCAACGACGCTGCCGAGCTGTTGAAGCTTCGCGGCACCCATCGTGTGAACTGTCATGAAGTGTTCGCAACCGGTGCGGCACCGTACCGACGTCTCATACGGATTCAGGGATCCTGAAGGTCTCGCACGCTGTGCAATATGACTGATCGGTAGCGAGGCGTTCAGTTCGGCACTACGTTGTTGTAGAAAGAGGGGCAACTTGTTCAGTACCTCACTCGCGTTTCTCTCGGACGGTCTGCTTGCCCTTTCTGGGTGGCAGATCCTGTTAGCTACGCTGATTTCGACGCATGTCACGATTATCAGCGTGACGGTCTACCTGCACCGGTGCCAGGCTCACCGCGCGCTCGACCTGCATCCTCTCGTCAGCCATTTTTTCCGCTTCTGGCTGTGGATGACGACCGGCATGGTGACGGGCACGTGGGCTGCGGTCCACCGCAAGCACCACGCGAAGTGCGAGACGCAAGAGGATCCTCACAGTCCACAGATCCGGGGCATCTGGACGGTACTGCTTGGCGGTGCGGAACTCTATCGCTCAGAAGTGAAGAACGAGGAAACACTTCGCCGGTTCGGCCACAGCACACCGGTCGACTGGGTGGAGCGCAACGTCTATGCGAAGTATCCGAACCTCGGCGTCAGCCTGCTGATCGTGGTTGATGTCGCACTGTTTGGCGTCGTCGGCGTGTCGGTGTGGGCCATCCAGATGATGTGGATTCCTTTCTGGGCTGGCGGGGTAGTCAACGGGCTGGGTCATTTCTGGGGTTACCGCAACTTCGGTACTCCTGATGCGAGCACGAATGTGATCCCCATCGGTATCCTGATCGGCGGCGAAGAACTTCACAACAATCACCACGCGTATGCGACATCCGCAAAATTGTCGAACAGATGGTACGAGTTCGACATGGGCTGGATGTACATTTGCGTCCTTGCCGCGCTTGGGCTGGCCACGGTCAGGAAAGTGGCGCCGAGGCCGTATCTGGTCAAAGCCAAAGCGGAGATCGACGACGATACGCTGCAAGCCGTACTTCGAAACCGCTTCGAGGTGATGGCGAGCTATGCGCGAACAGCTGAGCGCGCCTACCGACAGGAACTGGCGCATGTCAAACACACTAGTCGCCGGGAGAAAGCCCTGCTTATGCGCGGCGTGAGACGCTGGTTTCGTGACGGGCACGCAGGACAAGCCAAGGCGTGTCAACCGGTGCCCACGGGGCTATACGACAATGCGCCGACGCTTCGTATCTACGCGGAATTACGCGAGGACCTGTCGGCAATCTGGGAGCGCTCGAATCTCTCCCGTGAACAACTGCTCTGCCAGTTGCAGGACTGGTGCCGTCGTGCGGAACAAAGTCGCATCGACGCCCTGAGACAATTTTCGCTACGTCTTCGTCATTACGGCTGATGCCAGGGATTAGACCATTTCCGGATACGCGCATTTAAATGCGGATATGACGGTGATCAGAAGCGGATTCCCCGAACCGGTACGCCACCGTACCGACTTCCGCTCACTGCACGAGCACCGTCATTGCAAGGTCCTGGCGTAACGCAACGACAGGAAACGAAGCAATTTATCGAGTCACGATCTCCGTGACCGATCTACTTTGCCTTGCCCGGTGACTTGCGCTGCAATGGCGCAATGGCTCGCCGGAAAGCATTGCTCAAGCACGCGTAAGAGCGTGCGAGGAAGACGTGATGTCAACTACCGATTCGATTCTGGAGGAACCCCAGTCATTCCTCCCACACCCCAGCGTGGCGGCGTACGCCGCGATATCCGGCATGGATGCCTATCGCGCGCTGGTTGCCGAGGCAGAGCGCGATTACACCGGATTCTGGGCCCGTCTCGCACGCGAAACGCTGCAATGGAAAACGCCGTTTTCTTCGATTCTCGATGAATCCCACGCGCCGTTCTACACATGGTTTAAAGACGGGACCCTGAATGCCTCGTACAACTGCCTCGACCGCCATGTCGAAGCGGGTAACGGGGACCATGTCGCCGTGATTTTCGAAGCCGACGACGGTACCGTCACGCATGTCACCTATCGCGCGTTGCTCGAACGGGTGAGCCGCTTTGCTAACGCGCTGCGAACCCGCGGTGTGAAAAAAGGCGACCGCGTGGTGATCTATATGCCGATGTCGATCGAAGGCATCGTAGCCATGCAGGCTTGCGCCCGGATCGGCGCGACCCATTCAGTCGTGTTCGGCGGCTTTTCGTCGAAGTCGCTCAATGAGCGGATTGTCAATGTGGGTGCGATTGCGCTCGTCACCTGCGATGAGCAGATGCGCGGCGGCAAGGCGTTGCCTCTGAAGAACATTGCGGATGAAGCCCTCGCGATGGGCGGCTGCGACGCGGTGAAGAGCGTGATCGTCTATCGGCGCACGGGCGGCAAGGTCACGTGGCACGCAGGGCGCGACCTGTGGATGCATGAACTCACGCAAGCCGAAGGCGACGTTTGCGAGCCGGAATGGGTGGGCGCGGAGCATCCGCTCTTCATCCTGTACACGTCCGGTTCGACCGGCGTGCCGAAGGGCGTGCAGCACAGCACGGGGGGCTTCCTGATGTGGGCCGCGCAGACCATGAAGTGGACTTTCGACGCAAAGCGAAGCGACGTGTTCTGGTGTACCGCCGACATCGGCTGGATTACCGGTCATAGCTATATTGCGTATGGTCCGATGGCAATCGGCGCAACCCAGGTCGTGTTCGAGGGCGTGCCGACGTGGCCGAACGCCGGCCGTTTCTGGGAGATGATCGCGAAACACCGGGTGACGGTGTTCTACACCGCACCGACCGCCATCCGCTCGCTGATCAAGCTGGCCGAATCCGATCCGAAGGTTCATCCGGACCGTTTCGACCTCTCGACGCTGCGTCTGCTCGGCACGGTCGGCGAGCCGATCAACCCGGCTGCGTGGACGTGGTTCTATGAGCACGTCGGTCACAGCCATTGCCCTGTTATCGACACCTGGTGGCAAACCGAAACGGGCGGTCACATGATCGCGCCGATGCCGGGCGCCACGCCGCTCGTGCCGGGTTCGTGCACGCTGCCGTTGCCGGGCATCATGGCTGCCGTGGTCGATGAGACCGGGCGCGACGTGCCGAACGGGCAGGGCGGCATCCTCGTCGTCAAACGTCCATGGCCTTCGATGCTGCGCAACGTATGGGGCGATCCGGACCGCTACAGGATGAGCTACTTTCCTGAAGAACTCGGCGGCAAGCTGTATCTCGCGGGTGACGGGGCGGTGCGTGACGAAGACACGGGCTACTTCACGATTACCGGCCGGATCGACGACGTGCTCAACGTATCGGGCCACCGGCTCGGCACCATGGAGATCGAGTCGGCACTGGTCGCCAATCCGCTGGTTGCGGAGGCCGCTGTTGTCGGGCGCGCTGACGATACGACCGGCGAAGTCGTCATCGCGTTCGTGGTGTTGAAGGGCGAGCGGCCTACCGGTGACGTGGCGATCAGAATCGCGCATGAGCTGCGCAATTGGGTCGGCAAGGAGATCGGGCCGATCGCAAAGCCCAAGGAAATCCGCTTCGGCGAGAATCTGCCGAAAACCCGTTCAGGGAAGATCATGCGCCGCTTGTTGCGCTCGCTTGCGGCGGGCGAAGAGATCACTCAGGACGTTTCCACGCTGGAAAATCCGGCGATTCTCGATCAGCTCGGGTGATAGCTCGCGAAAGTCGCGAGATCGCCCGAACGAACGTTTTACTCTTCAGGAGCAGGCCATGGCCAGCGCACCGATTCGAACCACACTAGCGAATCCCGCGCCGCTGGGCCTTGCCGGCTTTGCCTTGACGACGTGGCTACTGAGCATGATCAACGCCGGCTGGTTTTCGGGCGAGTCGATGGGACTGGTGCTCGCTTGTGCGCTCGCCTATGGCGGCACGGCGCAGGCCATCGCCGGCATGATGGAGTTGCCGCGCGGCAATACCTTTGGCGCGACGGCCTTTCTGAGTTATGGCGCGTTCTGGTGGTCGTTTGCACTGTTCGTGCTCTTTTTACACGACAAGGTGCCGCCTGCGTTCGTCGGCTGGTATCTGTTTCTTTGGGGCGTCTTCACGTTTTATATGTGGCTGGCTACTTTTCGGTCGCCTCGCGCGCTGCAGTTCATCTTTCTGGCGCTGTGGATCACATTCGGCCTGCTGGCCGGAGGAGAGTGGACTGGCTCAGGGCTGGTGCGGATGGCGGGCGGCTATATGGGGCTCCTCACTGCGGCGCTTGCGTTCTATCTGTCCGCGGCCGACGTGATCAACGAAGTGCATGGTCGCGTGATTCTGCCAGTCGGCGATCCGCGGATACTTAGCCGGCATGCTGTGGCCCTCTGATCATCCAAAGGGGGTGTCGGCCGCAGATTGTTTCGACACAGGAGAGCGAGTGCAACGTTGCAGTAATGCCCGTGCCGATCGTTGAATCGGCAAGGCGGCCGGATGTGGCGATCAAGGCCAGTCTGAGCAGCACTGAAGCGCGCCGCAGGCGTGCCGAGTCGGGCACGAACACGCTTCCCGACACGTCAGCGAGCACGTGGCGCATGGTGCTTGAGAAATTCTGGGCGCCGGTGCCGTGGATGGCTGACACCGCCGTGATATGGCGTGCTCGGGCGCTTCGTCGAAGCAGGGATTGTTGCCGGACTGCTGCTATTCAATGCCGTTCTGACGTAATGCAGGAGAGCCGGGCACAGGCGACGCTGGCCGCGTTGAAGTCGCGCCTCGCCATGAGCGCCTCTGTACTACGCGATGGGACACGGTCGATCATCCCGGCGGCGGCTGGTCGAGGGCAATGTCGTCAGGCTATCGCTCGGCGGCCTTGGCGGTCGGCGGAATTGCGACGACGGCGCTGCCTCCGGTGCTGAGTGGTGGCGTGTCGGCGGCGACCGGTGTCGTCGCTTTCGTGCTCGCCGCCGCCCAAATTCCCGTGTTCGCGCGTCTGAAGATCAGCTAGACGGCGCGCCAATCACGGGCGTCGAACACGAGCAAAGCGCACTCTGCGCGAGGCAAATATTCATGGACCTGTCAGGCAAGGTGGACGGCGACGGCTGGACGGTGACGGCTTGCGCACGCGCAAGCGGCACTGAATTCAGCTGTCTGATCGGCACGAGCGTGGCCGTGGCGGACGGCGTGGTCGTGCGTGAATTCACCCATGACCGGACCTTCAGCACGCCGCAGGAGGCCGTGCTCGATGGCCTGAAGCAGGGCATGTCGTGGGTCGATCTAACGAGCTCGAATACGGTTTGCGCGGCCTAACGGCGCCGTATCTCGCGACGTGCCAACCAGATGTCGGGCAGCATCGGCAGCCAGAAGGTCAGGGCACGCCACAGAAGGGTGGCGGCGAGCGCCGCTTCCACCGACACGCCAAGCAAACTCAGCATCCCCACGGAGGTGGCTTCGAAGGTCCCCAGGCCGACCGGAATCGGACCGATGGTGGCCACCATCGACGCGATGATGAAGCTCACGAACACGACCCAAAGCGGCGGGAACGGCGATAAAGCCCATCAGTCCGACGATCCAGAACATGAGTGAGCGCAGCCGCGATGTTTTGCCGAGAAGCCCGGGAGCAATATGCACGAGGCCGGTCTCGGCGGCAGGCACCGGCTTCGGCAGCAACGCGCCGCTTCCCGGCATCAGCGGGGTGCGAGCGGAGCGAAGTTGCGGTGTGCTCATCAGGTCGACATGTAGGTGAGGGCAGTGCAGGAGTGTGAACCCAGACGGATGCGTTGCTTCGCCACACTGCCCGATAGCGTTAAAACATGTTGCTCGCACGCTGGCGCAATGTCGGTACGGTGTCGCACGCGGTCCGCCACCGTACCGACTTTTTCCAGGAGGCACGGCAGAGTGGCTTCAGGCGATGACAGGCGCGCGTCAGTTCAAGCGCGCGAACAAACATGCGTCGCTGTGTGAGGACAGATCCAAAGCAACCGGAGTGCACGACAATGAAAGCACTTGTTTATCTTGGCCCTGGCAAGAAAGCGGTAGAAGACCGTCCCAAACCGGTGATCGACGCGGCCACCGACGCCATCGTCAAAATCAGCAAGACGACGATCTGCGGAACAGACCTGCACATTCTCAAGGGCGATGTCGCGACCTGCCAGCCGGGTCGGGTGCTCGGGCATGAAGGCACGGGCGTCATCGACGAGGTGGGGCCGGGCGTGACCACGTTCAAGCCGGGTGAGCGCGTTCTCATCTCATGCATCAGTGCTTGCGGCAAGTGCGAGTATTGCCGCAAGCAGATGTATTCCCATTGTGTGAGCGGCGGCTGGATTCTCGGCAACAAGATCGACGGCACGCAGGCCGAATTCGTCCGGATCCCGCATGCGGATACCAGTCTTTACCGCATTCCCGACAACGCCGACGAAGAAGCGCTCGTGATGCTGAGCGATATCCTGCCGACGGGTTTCGAATGCGGCGTGCTCAATGGCAAGGTTGAACCCGGCAGTACGGTGGCTATCGTCGGCAGCGGGCCGATCGGACTCGCGGCGTTGCTCACGGCCCGTTTCTATTCGCCTGCCGAAATCATCATGGTCGATCTGGACGACAACCGGCTGGAGACCGCGAAGCGTTTCGGTGCGACCGCGGTGATCAACAGCGCGGACGGCAACGCAGTGAAGGCGATCATGAAGCTCACCTCCGGGCGTGGCGTCGATACTGCCGTCGAAGCGGTGGGCATTCCCGCCACCTTCGAATTGTGCGAGGAGATCATCGCGCCGGGCGGCACGATTGCCAACGTCGGCGTGCATGGCGTGAAGGTGGATCTTCATCTGGAGCATCTGTGGGACCGGAACATCACGATCACCACGCGGCTGGTCGATACCGTGAGCACGCCGATGCTGCTGGAGACGTTGCGCTCCGGCAGGCTCGATCCCAAACTTCTGATCACCCATCGCTTCACATTCGAGCAGATCCTCGATGCGTATGAAACCTTTGCGCACGCGGCCGACACCCGCGCGCTCAAGGTGATCATCGCGGCTTAGCTCGCCGCGATGCATGGGCCGCCATTAGCGGGGCAGTTCGTACATCGCGGCAGCGACGTCGGTGTGTGCGGGACTGGTGGTTTCCGCGACCGTGGTTTGCGCTTGCCGGCTCGGGACCAGCAACACCGGCAGGCTCGCGCTGCGCACGACGCGTTCGGCCACGCTGCCCAGGAACAGACGCTTGAAACCCCGTCGCCCGTGCGTGCCGAGCACCAGCAGATCCGCATTGAATTCGTTGGCCGAAATGCGGATCCGTTCCGAGATGTCCTCGCCGATCGGCGCGACGTCGACGATCCGCGGTGTGCCAGCGACGTTTTCGTGCTTCATTCGCGCCAGCGCATCCGCCATCAGCCGCTGGCCTTCTTCAATGCAGGCGTCGCGCAGGATCGTCGGATCGTAGCCGGACGCGTCGTATGCCATCAGGGGGTTGTCGACCACGTAGAGCGGCTGCAATTGCGCGCCATTGTCGCGTGCGAGTTGCAGAGCGCTGTCGAACGCGTGTTCAGACGTCTCGCTGCCGTCGATCGCTACCAGAATGCGTTTATACATGTCGGCCTCGAAGAAATTGTTTGGACGGAGAGCGCCGTCGTGGGAGTGGTTTGCCTACGTTCAGAGCGCCGCAGCCTCGATCTTGCCGTCGACGATGTCCTTGCCGAACTGCATGGCACGCTCGATCGCATCGTTGAAAGTGGCGGGGCTCGCTGCGTCGAAGACTGTCGAGTAGCGTCGTGCATCCGCTTCGTTCAACGGAATGGTATCGATTCGCACCACCGAAGAAAAGCGCCGCGCGCCGTTGGCGTACGGATCGCCGAAAGGCGGGAATTGCTGGCTCGCATAGGCACGTAACTCGTGTCCGTTGTATGTCGCGGTGGGGATGATCATGATGACGGGTTCCTTGACGAACGGTTTGCTCCGCTGGGCCCGGCCAGGATCTCGGCGGCATGACAACCGACCGGAAGCAGCACAGTGAATAGCACCAGACTGCGCTCAATAATGTCGTAATGCAATGAACAGATCGCGTGGGATGCCGCAGTGCGGTACGGCACCGTACCGACTTCGAGCGGTCCTGCGCGCACCGTGGGTGTGGGAGCCTTTGCCGTCTACCCGACGTCGCCATTGCATTCGCTCAGGTGCTCCTTCGCGCACCTGCTGCGCTCAATTAAAGTCAGGAGTGTCACCCCATGACCTTTCTCAAGTCCCCGCCACCCACGCCTGATGCCGTCGCCGACGAATACGCCGCGACGATCTCCGGTTCTTCGCTGCCGAAGTACCGGATTCCGGAGGCATCGTCAGACCGTCGCGCCGTATTCGATCTGGTGCGCGACGAATTGTTCATGGACGGCAACTCACGGCAGAACGTCGCGACGTTTTGTACCACTTATGCCGACGACGAAGTTCGCCGTCTGATGGATCTGTCGATCGACAAGAATATGATCGACAAGGACGAATATCCACAAACCGCCGAAATCGAAATGCGTTGCGTCCATATGCTCGCTGATCTGTGGCACGCCGCGAAGTCGTGGAAGACCACCGGTTGCTCGACGACGGGTTCGAGCGAGGCCTGCATGCTCGGTGGTCTTGCGCTCAAGTGGCAGTGGAAAAAGCGCAGGGAGGCGCAAGGCAAGCCGACTGACAAGCCGAACTTCGTGTGCGGACCCGTGCAAGTGTGCTGGGCGAAATTCGCCCGGTACTTCGACGTCGAGATGCGCCAGGTGCCGCTCAGCGGCGACGCGACCGGACTGCGGCCGGAAGATCTGGCCGAGTATTGCGACGAGAACACGATCGGCGTCGTCGCCACACTCGGCATCACCTTCACCTGCGTCTATGAACCGGTGAAGGCGCTGGCAGGCGCACTCGACGCCTTGCAAGCCAATCTCGGACTCGATATTCCGATTCACGTCGATGCGGCCAGCGGTGGCTTCGTCGCCCCGTTCATTCAACCGGACCTCGAATGGGACTTCAGCGTGTCGCGCGTCAAATCGATCAATGCGTCGGGTCATAAATACGGGCTCGCGCCACTCGGGGTCGGCTGGGTAGTCTGGCGCAGCACCCAGGATTTGCCTGACGAACTGATCTTCCGGGTCGATTATCTGGGTGGCGACATGCCGACGTTTGCGCTGAATTTCTCCCGGCCGGCCGGACAGATCATCGCGCAGTACTACATGCTGCTGCGCCTGGGCCGTGAAGGCTATCGACATATCCAGCAGGAGTGCGCCAACACCGCGCAAGCGCTGGCCGACGGTCTTGCGAAGATCGACGCGCTGGAGATGATTTATGACGGGCGTGGCGCGTTGCCGGCTGTCTGCTACAAGCTGAAGCATCCAGAAACAGCGGGCTTCACGCTATTCGATCTGTCCGATCAGGTACGCATGCGCGGCTGGCAGATCGCATCGTACAAGCTGCCAGCCAGACGCGAGGAGACCATCGTGCAACGCGTGTTGATCCGGCGCGGCGTGACCCGCGACATGGCGGCGATGCTGCTCGAGGACATCAGACACGCCGTCGCTCATCTGACGAAGAACCCGGTGCCGCATTCGACTGCCGGCCCTACCTTCCATCACGATTGATGTCGCCTCTTCACAGGAGCGCACGAAATGGATAACACCGTTACCGCCGCGACCGCGTTGCCAGCCACCAATACGGCAAAACGCGGTAAATATCTGAGTGTCACGTCGATCGGCTTGATGACGGCCGCAGCCGTGGTCACGAGTCTGCGTGGACTTCCTTTGCTGGCGAAGGAAGAGATGACGATGTTCGTCTATCTCGCGTTTACCGTGGTTTTCTATCTGATCCCCGCGTCGCTGATTTCGGCTGAGCTGGGCGGCGCTTTTGCCGACCGGCGCGGGGGTATCTATACGTGGGTCGCCGAAGCATTCGGCACACGTTGGGGTTTTCTCGCGATCTGGCTGCAGTGGATTCAGAACGTCGTCTGGTATCCCGTGGCGCTGACCTTTGGTGCGGCGGCGCTCGCGTATACGATCGGCCGGCCGGATCTGGCGAAGAACGGTGTCTATGTCGGGATCTTCTGCATCGTCGCGTACTGGCTTTCCACGTGGGTCGTGCTGCAAGGCGTTGAAGTTTTCGCGAGGATCGCCAACTGGACCTTCGTGATCGGCACCATCGTGCCGGGCATTGTGCTGCTCGCGCTGCTCGGCTACTGGATCAGCAGTGGCCACCCGCTCGGCTGGCAACACCTTAACGATGCCGCACTGTCCCAGGATGGCCATGCCCGTTTCTGGCCCGCGATTCACGGCTTCGGCACGATCTCGTTTCTTGCCGGCATCGTGTTGCTGTTTGCCGGTGTTGAGGTGCAAGCGGTTCATGTGATCGACATGCGCAGCCCGAGTCGCGGTTATCCGGCGGCCATCGGACTGGGTGCGATGATTTCGGTGCTGATCTTCGCACTTGGCGCATTGCCGATCGCGGCAATCTTGCCGTACGAGAAGATCTCGCTGCAATCCGGCGTGTTCGACGCGTTTGGTGCCGTGCTTACGGACATCTGGCACATGGGCTGGGCTGTGGCGGCGTTGTCGTTGCTTGTCGGCGTCGGTGCAATCAGTGGTGTGCTGGCCTGGCTCGGCAGTCCATCGCGCGGCTTGCTCGAGACCGCACATGAGGGCGAGTTACCGCCGATCCTTCAGGCGAAGAATCGCAAGGGTATGCCCACCCATATTCTGCTGGTGCAAGGTCTGATCGTGACCGTCATTTCGTGCTTCTACTTCGTGATCCAGGATGTATCGGTCGCGTTCTTCCTGATCTCCGCGATGACGATCGCGCTTTACCTGATCGCTTACATGTTAATGTACGCGGCGGCGATCAAGCTGCGCTATTCTGCACCTGCTTTGCCACGCCCCTTCACGGTGCCCGGGGGGTTAGCCGGCATGTGGCTGACGGCCGGCATCGGCTTTGCTGGAGTGCTCTTCAGTTTCCTCGTGTCGTTCTTTCCGCCGGACCAGTTGCCGGTCGGTTCGCCGTGGCTTTACACGGGGCTGGTCGTCCTCGGCATCGTTGTGTTTGCGGGCATCCCGTTGATTATCCACCACGTGCGCCGCAGCGACTGGGCGACCGTTCATGGCGCGCCGCTCGTTCGTCCCGCCGTGACACCGCTGAAATAGCTGCGCGCTCGGCCGCTCCCATAGGTCTTCGATATGAAATACAAAGACTATTACGAAGTGCTGGGATTGCCGCGCAACGCGACGCAGGACGATATCAGGCGTACGTATCGCAAGCTCGCTCGCAAATATCACCCGGACCTGAGCAAACTCGACGACGCGGAGCCCCGCTTCAAGGAGGTTGGCGAAGCGTATGGCGTGCTCAAAGACACGGAAAAGCGTGCGGCCTACGACCGGATGGGCGACCAGTGGCGCAATGGTCAGGAGTTCCAGCCGCCGCCGCAGTGGGACGAAGGCTTCGAATTCAGCGGCGCGGGCGACAGCGGAGCCGAGGATGCACGCTTCAGCGAACTCTTCGAGACACTTTTTCGCGGTGAACATGCCGGTGGTGGCCGAGCCTCGACAAAACGCGCCCGGCGCACTGCCGGCGCCGCTCATGACGGCGCAACTGCGCAAGAGATGGAGGATGGCTATGGTGGTGTGCCGTACTCCGCTCCGGGCCAGGACCACCATGCCAAAGTGGTGATCGATCTGAAGGATACCTATCGTGGGGCACGGCGCACGATTTCGCTGGAGACGCCAGTACTCGATGCAAGCGGCCGTGCCATGCTGAAGTCGCGGACGCTTGATGTCTCCATTCCGAAGGGCGTGCACGGTGGGCAGCACTTGCGGCTTGCCGGCCAAGGGGGGGTGGGCTTCGGAGAAGGGCGCGCTGGAGATCTGTACCTGGAAATCGCGTTGCGCCAGCATGGACTTTTCAGCGTCGATGGCCGCGATGTGACGATCGTCGTACCGGTCGCACCTTGGGAGGCGGCACTTGGCGCGCGCGTTACCGTGCCGACGCCCGACGGCGCCGTCGAAATAGCCATACCCAAAGATTCCAGCGGAGGCCGACGCTTGCGCCTGAAAGGCAAGGGAATCCCAGCGAGCGGTCCGACCGGTACAGCGGGCGACCTCTATGCGCAATTGAACATCGTTCTGCCGCCGGCTGACAGCGAGCAGGCCCGCGCGGCTTACGAGACTCTACGACAGGCATGCGACTTCGACCCGCGCGCGCATTTTTCAGGTGAAACATCGTGAACAAATCGCGCAGTGCCTGGCTCGAATGCCTGATCGTCGAGGAGCAGGTGGAGTTCACGCTACTCGAATTGTGCCGAGTGTCCGGCGCTTCTGAAGTTCAGCTCGTTGAATGGATAGAGCAAGGCGCGATTGAGCCTAAATTCGTCAGCGAGGAAGATGGCCCGCACTTTGACGGGGTCTCATTGCGCCGCGCCCGCAAGGCTCGCCATCTCGCGCAGGATCTCGAGATCAACGCTGCGGGCATCGCGCTCGCACTCGATCTGCTCGATGAAATCGCAGCCTTGCGAGCGCAGTATCCGAGGCGATAGGGCAGTTCCCTCACGCAAGCCAGGTGACACCCATTGCCACGACCGTTGCGGCCATCACGCCGGTCGCAATCCAGCCGAGGATACGTAGTGCGGGCGGCAGCGTAAAACCGGACATGATGCGAGTGCGCATCGAGAGATGCATCATGACGATCATCACGGGCACCGCGACGATACCATTGAGGACTGCGCTCCAGTAGAGCGCCTTGACCGGATCGATTGATGTGAAGTTCAGGCCGGCACCGATTGCCGTCGCCACGGCGATCACGCCATAGAACGCCTTCGCCTGCGACGGCAGGCGCGCAAGGCCCACTCGCCATGCGAACAATTCGCCCACCGCATAGGCACCTGATCCGGCCAGCACAGGCAGTGTCAACAAGCCGGTGCCGATAATGCCGGCGGCGAACACAACGAACGTGAATGGTCCTGCTATGGCACGCAGCGCTTCCGCGGCCTGAGCCGAAGTCTGAATATCAATGAGCCCGTGCGCATGCAAAGTCGTCGCCGTCGTCACCACGATGAAGAACGCGATCACATTTGAGAGCGCCATGCCGAGGTAGGTGTCGATGCGAATCCGCGCGAACTCCGCGGACGCTTCCCATGGCGCGTGGGTTAACGGATGCGCGCCGGGTCGTTCCTTTTCGTCTTCAACTTCCTGCTCTGCCTGCCAGAAAAACAGATAGGGGCTGATTGTCGTGCCCATGACCGCGACGATGGCGACGAGGTAATCCGGCTGGATGGATAGCGGCGGCAATAAGACTGCCCAGCCCACCTGGTCCCACGGAACCTTGACGACAAAGGCGCAGATTACGTAGCTGAACAATGACAGGCACAGCCATTTCAGAACCGACACATAGCGTGCATAGCGCGTGAACACTTCCAGCACCACCGACAGCAGCCCGAATCCGCTCACATAGAGTAGTGCGGGGCCTGAGATCAGCAGCTTGAGCGCAGCGCCCATTGCGCCGAGGTCCGCACCCAGGTTGATGATATTTGCGACGAGCAGCAACCCGACTACGCTGGTCGATAACCAGCGCGGATAGTACTCACGCAGATTGCCGGCGATGCCGCTGCCGGTGACCCGCCCAATGCGCGCGCTGATCTCCTGGATCGCGGCCATCAACGGATAGCTGAGCAGGAGTGTCCACGCGAGGCCATAGCCGAATTGCGCGCCGACCTGCGAATACGTCGCGATACCGCTCGGATCGTCGTCCGATGCGCCGGTGATGAGGCCGGGGCCCATCACCTGCAGAAGTTTTGGGCGGGTCGGCTGCTTGACTGGTTCGTGGGTGGGCGTATCCATGAACGGAGTACTCCTGATGGCTGGCGAGGCCGTACCGGCACCTCAGGTAGTTTCGGGTGTGGCAGGCTCGGTAGGCGTGACGCCTTCGTGCGAATCGAGACGCGTCGGCTGGTGGATCGCGAGAACGGCCTTTGCTCGAGCCATTTCGTCGGGCGTACCGTGGGCCATCACAATGAATCCATCGGCTTTGATGGCGGCCTCGTAGTGGACCCAGCTTTCCTTCGGAAGCCCCGCATTGACGAGCGTTGCGCCCAAAGCACTGAGGGTGCCGATAACTACTGCCCCTTCGACCGCCGACACGATGACAACGGCGAGATGGCCCAGCACCACAACCGGGCCGAGCACCGGAATCGTCAGAAACACGCCGCCCATCAGCAAGCCCCACAGGCCTCCCCAGAACGCGCCGTACTTGCCCCACATTTTCATGCGATCGCCGATCGTGTAGAGACCGACGATCTTTTCTTCGGTGTGATAGCCCTTCCCGACCACACTGAAATTCTTCATATCGAAGCCACCATCTAAGTACGGCCCCGTGCTATTTCAGATTGTTGAGCTCGGCACGCGCGAGGGTCTCAACTGATTCCCACGCGGCATCTTCATGCTCGAAGAAAGTGTCGAGTTTGATGAGTTCCTTGCCCTTTGACGCGCCTTTCCGAACAATACACACGCTCGCGACCCAGCCATCGGCAACATGATCCTTGACCGTCATGTAAACGTCGTGTGTCCTGCCTGAGATGATTCTGTCTGTCATGGTGCCGCCTGTCTGATTGAACGACGGCCACAGTGGCCGTCGTCGCTGCCGGGTAAAGCTCGTGGTTCGCCGATAACCGTCGGCGTTGCTATATTCCGAACTTATGTTCGGCAATGTATTTGTCGCCGTATGCAAGTGCAGCCGCATAGCCTTCCGCACTCGTTTTAAAAACGCCAACGTCATAGTGCTGGTCGGCCGATGGAAGACAACCTTCCACAGCATGCCGGAGATGAAAATTGAAGGTGCCGTCCTGCAGTTCCATGCATTCAGGGGTGAATGTATGAATACGGGCTTGATACAACTTCTGGATGTTTTGCCTCATGACCTGCTCCTGCCTTTTATGCCTTTATGCCTTTGAATACTCCCGTTTTCGATCGGTCCAGGACTGCCCGGACCAGGCGAAAACGGTGATCCGCGCGGCGCCTCATTCCGATGCAACCCGCTCGCCGGCGCCGGCATCGAGCCAGTATCCGTGTTTGTCGTAAAACTGGTGCAACTCAACTTCGTAATGCCGGTCGATCGGCATGGAGTCGTCGTAAGCGGGGCTATTCTTGATGACGTCGCGCGTCAATGCCGTCGATACGGTCGACTCGAACCAGTCGACTTCGTCTATCCAGTGAATCGCGATAAGCACGGCCTTGCCGCCGGGCCACCAGTTCCGCGTCTCCACGACCAGGTAACGAATCGCCCAGTCGGTATCATCGTAAATGAAATCCGATACGTGACCGACGCTGCCGTCGGCTGTTTTGAGGTGATAGCCCTTGACCTCGTCGGTGCTGCGCAGATGAACGTCGGGTGGCGGGTTGTTCGTGTGCAAGGTTGGCCTTGACGGCTTATCGACCAGGGCGTCCGGGGCCACGCCTGTCGGATCATAAGCAGGATAGGCGCCCATGCCCCACAGGTTGGGGCCGTCCCAATACGTCGGATAGCTGTAGTAGCGCAGATACTCGATCTCGTGCTGCCGCGATACCGGTTTGTGGGTGTCCAGCATTGGGCTGTCCCTCACTTGCTGGCGGGAAAGGCCGACGTGCACGATATCCGATCCGGGGTCGGTGTGTTTGACGGAATACGGCGAAACCAGCACTTGCCGTTCATTGAGCCAATTGCCTGTTTCGACCACCAGATACCGCACACCCCATGATTCGTCGTCGAAATAGGCCTGACTGACTGAGCCGATGTCGCCGTCCACTGCGCTGACGGTGCTGCCGTGCAAGTCTCGTACGCTTCGTAACATGGTTTCCCCCTGCTGTGTCGGCGAGGGCGGGCATGGCGCCGCGTCCCCCGGTCCGAATGTCAAAGCGACGCGAGCCGCGTCACTTTGGTGCCTTGCAGCGACGCACCCGCCATCAGGCCAGTATTGGTCAGCACGAAAGCTTCGACCTGTCCGGTGGCGGTGCTGGTGTCGAGATTGCCGTTTGCGCCGACCTTCAGCACGGCCACGGAAGCATCGCCGCCAGCCGACCATCCGTCCCTGCTACGGAAGCGGGTCAGCGACTCGTCGGTCATGAACAGGAACACGATCGCGCGCGACTGCGCGCCGATCTGCCAGCCGATCGAACCGGTCGCCGTGCTGTAGTAGCCGATGGTGTGTCCGCCGACGCGCAACGAACCTTCGCCATACTGGCCGCCGACCACGAAGCCGGCGTCGATGACCGACGGAAACGTCAGTACCCCGCGTGCCTTGCCGACCAGTTCACGCGAGCCGTTCGCCATGCCATAGAGGCGCGCCAGCGTCGAGTCGACGCCTGCATCGATAGTGCGTCGCTTGTCCATTTGCTCACTGCGGCTCGCGTCGGAAGACGAGGTGGTGGTGCAACCTGAGAGCGCCGCGCCGAGTGCCAGAAGCGATCCGGGCGTACTCCATATAAAGGTTCGTCTAAGCATGATTTTCTCCCCGCTGGTCGACGATAAAAGACACGCTACGCGCACGCGCGGAAGAAAGCGGTACGACAACGTACAGACACCTGTCTATGTTCAAACGCACAATCCGCGCCGATCTCGCGAGATTCTCCCGATGCCGGCGGCCAGTGGTGCGCCGCGGGTTGCGGCAATCATCAGACGTCCGCTAGAACCTCATCGAAGTTCCGTGTAATCCGGTCGTTTTTTCCGGTCCGAACGCCACCGTACAGACTTACCGGGCTGCATCGGCGAATCTGTTGGTTCAACCTGTTTCGTTGCGCGATTTCCCGATCGTGCCAGCGAGGCAGGCATTGGCGAACCGCGCGCTTCTGGTGCTCTGCAGGCAGCCCCCTGCCGTTGACCACCAGCCCGATACGCGCCTCTCGTCGCTCTTCGTCGCCTACCCAGGCGCGAAATGGGGATCGAAATGTCAGCACATCTGGCGTCCACCGAGTCTTTTTCGGACGGCTCTGCCTTGAACTACTTCGTCGTGACGGATGCAATGATGACGCGTGGCATCCGGGCGGCCGCGGATAACTCCGTGAAGGACGCTTGCACGACGGCCCTCGACGGCGCGGCACCGCCAGTCAGCAACCAAGTCCTGGCGATGGTGGCGCATGAGTTGCGCGGCCCGTTGGCGCCGTTGCGGCTCGCCAGCCAGTTGATCCGCCACGCGTCGGCTGAACGCCCGGAGATACTCCGCCTGATCGATATGATCGACCGGCAGGTGAACGGGATTGCAAGGTTGGCGCAAGATTTGATGGACGCGACCCGTGTCGATCGTGACGCACTCCGTCTCAGCAAAGCCGACATCGAGATCGGGGCCTTGTTGGCCGACATCTGCGAGATCACGGCAGCAGCCGCCGCCGAGAAAAAACAGGTTTTCACCGTATCGATTCCCGACGCGCCTTTGCGCGTTGAAGGCGATCCCGTCCGCTTGACGCAGGCGGTCAGCAACCTGTTGCATAACGCGGTGAAATACACGCCGATGCACGGCAATATAAGCATGACCGTGCTTGCAGAAGGAAACGATCTTGTCATTAAAATCAATGACGATGGTTCGGGGATTTCGGCGGTCCTGCTGCCGCATATTTTCGAGCTATTTGCACAATCGAGCAGAACGATCGCCGCCAGTGCGGGCGGCCTCGGCATTGGCCTCGCGGTCGTGAGAGCCATTGCTCAATCTCACGGTGGCACGGTGTCGGCAACCAGCGCAGGTCCCGGGGAGGGCAGCGAGTTCACCTTCAGGGTGCCGATTGTCACGTCCGGCGACGCATTTTTTGACAACGTATAAGTGGAACCAGCGATTGCCGTTCAGCCGATGGGTTAGATCGGGAAGGCCCAGCATGGCAATGGTTCTCGATGGTCGTGCAATCCGCCTGCACGTGCGTGTGGCACCGCGCACTCGTACCAGGATGCGGATCGG
This sequence comes from Paraburkholderia aromaticivorans, assembly GCF_012689525.1. NCBI lineage: Bacteria > Pseudomonadati > Pseudomonadota > Betaproteobacteria > Burkholderiales > Burkholderiaceae > Paraburkholderia > Paraburkholderia aromaticivorans. Next base: position 2,297,042 of record NZ_CP051516.1, on the reverse strand, counting down.
CGCGTAATTGCGACGCGACTTATAATCTTTTTGCGTATCGGCCAAATCTCGGGTAACGCGAAGATTACCGCATCGTGACGCGCTGCGGCACAAGCCGCAATGGTGTTGGAGCATTCCTCCTTCTATCCATATTCACCCGTCAGGAAATCGTCGGCGAAAGCGGCGCGGTTCCGGGCGAGCTGCGGAGTGTGTGAAATGTCTCAAGATCGGCGTCAAAACGAAAATCATCTGCTGGCAGTGTTGCCTGACCTGGAGTGGGAGCGTCTGTCCCCGCATCTGTCACTTGTGGATATGCCGCTCGGCAACGTCGTCTACGAATCCGGCGATCGCCTCAATTACGTTTACTTCCCAACCACCTGCATCGTCTCGCTGCTGTATGTGATGGAAGACGGTGCGTCCGCCGAAATCGCGATCGTCGGCAACGAAGGGCTCATCGGCATCGCACTTTTCATGGGTGGTGAAACCACGCCGAGCCGCGCGGTCGTACAGAGCGCGGGCAACGCGTATCGCCTGGACGCTCTGATCCTGAAAGAGGAATTTCATCGTGCAGGGCCTGTCCAGCGCCTTTTGCTGCGCTATACCCAGGCGTTGATCACGCAGATGGCGCAGACCGCTGTATGTAATCGTCACCATTCGATCGACCAGCAGTTATGCAGGTGGCTGCTGCTTAGCATCGACCGTCTCTCGTCGAACGAACTGAAGATGACGCAGGAACTGATCGCCAATATGCTCGGCGTGCGCCGTTCCGGAGTAACCGAAGCCGCACTGAAATTGCAGGATGCCGGTTTGATTCGATACAGCCATGGCCACATCGAGGTATTGGACAGGCCGGGACTCGAAAACCGTGTGTGCGAATGTTATAGCGTAGTGAGGCGCGAATTCGACCGGTTGCTGCCCGCTTTGAAAGCGCTATAGAAACGGCGTAAACGGAGAGTGAATTGGACGATCCTTTCAACCTTCAGCGCTTTATCGACGCGCAGGATCCGCTGTACGAACAGGCCTGTGACGAACTGCGCAACGGGCGCAAGCGAAGCCATTGGATGTGGTTCGTGTTTCCGCAGATCCAGGGGCTTGGAACGAGTGCAACGGCGCAGCGGTTCGCGATTTCGTCGTTGGCCGAGGCTGATGCTTACCTGCGCCATCCGGTACTGGGTGAACGGCTGAGGCAATCGACGCAATACGTCAACGTTGTCGAAGATCGTTCAATAGAAGAAATTTTCGGGTATCCGGATTATCTGAAGTTTCACTCGTCGATGACGCTATTCGAACGTGCGGCGATCGACAAAGCACCCTTTGCGGAGGCGCTCAGGAAGTATTTCCACGGGCAGGCCGATCCCCTAACGTCGGAGCGCTTCTAGCAGGCGGTTGCCGGGCCGGCGCAGGCTTGCCACGTCCCGCATTGATTCAACCTACCGCTCATACGGCTGTGCGTGTTGCCATGCCGGAGACGCCTCGAACATGGTGCACCCTTTCAGGCTCGACATGCCACATGCAGTTCGAGTCAGCGACGCGTTCGTCTTTTCTTTTTGGGTTTCGGCGGTGCGAGTGCAGCGGTCCAGAAAGCGGTGGTCCCGCGCTTCGCCGCCGCCGTCGCGTGACCGCGCGCTGAGCCCGCCACTGCATTGGCTCCGCTCAACCACATGCTGAGGAAGGGATTCTTTTTCATCCACGGATTTTTCATGTCAGGCCCGATCGAATAACGGTTGTCCAGTTCATCCCTGATGAAGACCGCAACGGGCATACCTATCAGGCTGCGATCGGTGCGCCGGTGCAATTCGAGCGCGGAACTGATGCTGTCGAACCTAAATCGGCAAATCGTGTGCGCGAGACGGCAGCCGCCGGCGGAAATCGCTTCGCAGACTGAATGCGAATTGAAACCCCAGTTGTACATTCGCGCAGTCGCGCTAACGAACACGTCCGGCCGATCACTTCCGCAGACCTCGCGGTGACTGGGCATACCGTTTGCTCGATTAAGCGTTCAACCGTATGGCCGAGGAGAGCAACATGGAAGCGACGAAGCAGGACAACAAGGCGACTGAATCCGGCGCACACGATGCACTAGCCTTTCTCGAGGCGGAGCATCGCGCAGTCGAAAAATTGTTCACGGCGTTCAAGAAAGCCGCGGACGATGATCTTGAAGCGAAGTCGGCACTCGCGCAGCGTGCCTGCGAGGAGCTATCCATTCACGCGATGCTTGAAGAGGAACTGCTTTATCCGGCGGCGCAGGACGTTCTGCCTGACAGCGACAAGATCGACGTCGAAGAAGCGTACGTCGAGCACTTCCTCGTCAAGACCCTGATCGCGAAGTTTGAAACGATGAAAGCGGGCGACAAGGGCTTCGACGCTACCTTCAAGGTAATGAGCGAGATGGTGGGTCATCATGTGGAGGAAGAAGAGCAGGAGCTCTTTCCGGAACTGCGCAAGTCGAAGTGCAATCTGCGCACGCTGGGCGAGAAAATGGCGAAACGCAAGGCGGAACTGCAGGGCAAGCTCGATGCGGTGGGCAGCAGATCGGTGGGCGACAAGACTGCGGTGCTTTAAGTCCGGCAAAGCGATGTTAGATCTTAGGTCGCGAACGCCAGAGAGTCGACCAAAGAGTCTTGAGGAAGGAACCGCTCGACCAAGTGACTGCCAGCCTAATTGACGGCCGCATACGGCTTGCCATTGTCGCAACAGATGCGCTTGTACAAACAGGCTGTAGCGATTGCATTGAATCAGGCGTGCAAGTCGCGCACGAAGATTCCGAAGAAGAGCGACAAGTGAGGGATGGCGCGCAGTCCTCGGCGTTCGCGAAGGAGGGCGTGGTGATGACGACGAATGAATCAGTCGAAGAAACCGGCGGATGTGCGTGCGGAGCAGTGCGATTTCGCGTCAGCATGCGACCGCGGCGAGTGTCGATATGTCACTGTATGACATGTCGGCGGATACATGGCAACGTGTTTGGCGGTTATGCCATGTTCGAGCGTCGCGCCGTGGAGCTGTCCGGCGCTACGCAGGCGTGGCAGAGTTCGCCCGGGGCGCAAAGACATTTTTGCCCGACATGCGGGTCGGTCGCGTTCATGGAATACAACGACAGCGACGAACTGGATCTTCCGCTTGGAGCCTTTGATCGTGTGGGCCTGTATGAGCCGAGCTACGAGCTTTGGTGTTGCCACAAAGAGCCATGGCTGCCCGCCGGGGTGCGCGCCGAATATAACGAAGACAGACCATAAGGCTTGCTCGATACCAGCGGTCGTAGTTTACGGCGTGGACGCTACGGTCGCCGACCCGTGCCGAACGTGGTCTGCTCGCTTTGACCAGCCGTCAGGTAATCCCGCCGCAATGACCATCTGGGAGTCGCTCTCGCCAGGTAAGAAGTACAACGCCGGTATCGGTTGCCGAAGGGCGATCCACACGGATGCAGGTGAGAACGACCGATTAACGCCGGCGGCCGGTTCTATCCTTGCAGAATGATTTCAACCGACAGCGGCATGAAGTTTGCAGAGGAAGAGACGCCCAACCTTCTGGAGCCGGTCATGCCTACCCAACCTGTCGCGCCTTCGCCCACTGACGAACTCGACACCGTTCCGGACACATCGAGCCCTGCTTACGCCGGCTGTCACCCGCTAACGCGCCTATTCGACCGGTTTGCAAGCCTCGTCACACGATGGGCCGGTTCACCCGCTGCATTCTGCCTTGCCGTGCTGACGATCGTCGCCTGGGTCGTCACAGGGCCTATCTTCCACTACTCGGACGGATGGCAACTGGTCATCAACACAGGCACCACCATCGTCACCTTTCTAATGGTTTTTCTGATCCAGCAGAGCCAGAACAAAGACAGCGTAGCGTTGCATCTAAAGCTGAATGAACTGCTTTCCTCGCATCGAGCCGCAAACAACAAACTGATTGGCATCGAGGACGCGTCTGAGGAAGAACTCCGAAGGCTGGCGGCAGCTTACCTACGTTTGTCTACTCAGTCTGATGCTCAAGTCTCGCCCGGAAAGGGCGGCGTGGTCGAGGAACCGGTCGCGCAGCCCGTCGAAAGTTGACATCAGCGTCGGAGGACAATGTCGCGCGAAGCGTTGCGCCGATGTTTCATGGCCCGCTTTGATGCGCGGAAGCTCAGGATGGAGGACGAGTCGCTCGCCTGGTTGAAGCGATTGCGAGAGGCATTGCGCACGCTCGCGCGCTGTCCCGCAACGGCGGACACGGTGGCTACGTGGCAAAGGCTATTCGATCATGACGGCCTGAAAGCCGGAGAGCGCCTGTTGATCAACTACTGCGTACGCTGCTTTACAGGCGTGTGATCTCACGGTCTATCTGGTCAAACATGGACAGCAGGCGCGTCACTCGCCGGGCACTACCGGGAAGTAATGTCTGCGCTGTTTCGAGCGCCGCAATACGCTGCCGCCAATAGACAAGTCCAAGAACATTGTTAGCGACGAGTTGTGGGAGTATGTGTTCGAGGTGAGTGAGATCTTTTTCAAGCTGATGATGCGACATATTGATCCTTTTTACCGAGATTGAAGCTCCGGAAACCTGACGCTCCGGTCGATATGGCGTGCAGTCCCTCTGCCATTCATCGGCAGAGCCCTGCACGCAGTTCGCCTGGCTTCGCCGACCAACTAGTCCGCGAAGGTAACCAGGAGCCTCGGAAAGAAGGGTTGTGAAGATTTCCTGCGATTATTTTTCTACTCTATCTCGCATGCGGGAGCATGTCTGTACGGTGCCGTACCGCGAAGTTTTCGTTTCTCGCTTGGGAATGGGTAACGACGCTACGAGGCATTCATGTGTGGCGAATCAATATCGAGTTCCGCCGCAGGCCAGTGAATATCCAGTTCCTGCGGGCATTGCCCGAATGCCTGATCCATCGTTGGGTCGTTAAGGATCGAGTCGACTCCGTGTCGCGCTTCTTTTCTTCCGCGACCACTGGCATGCCATCATCCGTCGCATTCTCCGCGGCTTCTCTTCGCCTTCTGTCTTCTTCCAATTCCTCTGTATTGACCTGGTCATCATTCATGATTCTCTCCTGCCGATAAAGAACGGCTCCGCCGACGGGATGCCGGCATCCGTCCCATAGCGTCGGCGATGGGGCGCATTCGTAGTTCGGGCACGGGTCTTCTTTGCGCGTCAGCGCATACGATCTATTTCGTACACGAAGTCCCACCAGCACCGACGTCTGGAATAATTGCGTTGCGGCGAGCGCGGCAACGATTGAGAGCGGCGAGAGACGATTTGAACAGGACGATACAGAAACGCGTTCGTTCAGCGAGCGGCAAGTGCCGCCATTGACTCTTCAGGCCTTGCAGTTAGTGAGCGGATCCGGAACGGCCGCGTGCCGCAATGCCAGAGGCTTGCCGGTCATCAAGTGGATGAGGGTCGGAGACCTCGGCGTCAACTCTCTGCCAACGGCGCTGTATAGCGCCACTTGCTTGCGTTCGAATCAATGCGTTCGTCATTGACGCGCCGTTTTTCCGCCCGTGCACGATCCGCGGTTTCGAGGGAGAGTGCTTGTGCCTGCCGCGACAGAGCATACTCACTCACGTTGCCAGCCGTACGTTGTGTAACTTTAATTTGTGATCGCATGATGATTCCAGAACAAGGGGCACTGAGTGCGACCCATACACTGACTGTATACCTATCGCCCGTTGCAAGCACGCTTTCCTTTACAAAGGTTAAAACCGGAAAGTTAGGGCTCCGTTTTTTTCAAACGCAAAACGGCACGCCGGAAATCTTCTGCGACGTAATCCTTTCGCGCGTTCTCGCAAGAAGGTGTTCATCGAAACAGTGCCCGCGAGGCATTGCGGGCACCTTTGACTCTTCAGCGTCCATCAGAGGGTGTTTATCCGGCGTGCTGAAGTAACCGGCCCAGCATCGTAGGCAACCGATGTCGGGGCCGACTCCATGATCTTCGAGGGCATCTCAGGCGACCGCGCACGACGCGCGCCGCAAGCGTACGAAACCAACCCTTCGAACTAGAACAGCGGGTGCTCGTGCGGATATAGCGCCGTCCTGAGGGCGAAGCCACCTAGGACAACGAAGATAACCGCGGCCAGAATGTGGACCGCCTTGGTCGGCAGACGGTCGGCGAACTTGTGTCCCAGGTAGATGACGGGCACGTTCGCCAGCATCATGCCGAGCGTGGTGCCGGCGACCACCCCGAAGAATTCGTGAAATCGCGCGGCCAGAGCGATCGTGACAACCTGCGTCTTGTCACCCATTTCGGCGAGGAAGAACGTCAGAGCCGTGGTGCCGAACACCCCCATCGGATGCGTGGTCGACACCGCCTCGGCGCCGTCGAGCTTGTCGGGAATCAGAATCCAGACGGCCATGACGGCAAATGATGCGACGACTGCCCAGTTCAGGATCGTGGGACTCAGAACGCTGGCAAGCCATGCTCCCAATGCGCCGGACGCAGCATGATTGATGAGCGTTGCGACAAAGACGCCGAGAATGATCGGAATGGGCTTGCGATATCTGGCGGCCAGCACCAAGGACAACAGTTGGGTCTTGTCGCCAATTTCGGCTAGGCCGACCACGCTGGTCGAAACGAGGAACGATTGCATAGGTTGGGGGCCGGGCCGCGCAATAAGCACGCGATGACGCGCATTCCGGCGACCCGGTCAGGTCGGAATGCGGGTCATCGGTCTTGCCAGGCATAGTGCTGTGCACGCCATGGCGGTCTGTCGACCACCAAGTATGTTGACGGGCACCCTCGAGCTTTGCGGTCGAGGCGGCTACTCCCCAATGAGAGGAGCGATTCTACAGTGTCTCGGCCGGGTAACGCAAATCGTCAGCTTTCCGAAAGTGGGGGATACCGTTCATAGGGAGCCGTCATGGCTTCCTTTCGCATTTGTCAGGCAGAAGCGGGCAAGAGCCGACGAGAAGTTGCAACGGCACGAAGTGGACTTCCGCAGCAGTTTCCGCCAACTCGGGCCCAACCTTGAATAACAGGAATATCGAGTGCAGCACGGCGGATTTGCCGAACATCCCGGACGCATTCGCTCCCGTGCCGCCGGAGACATCGCTCGCTGGGCTGGTGTTTCTTTGCGACGCAAAGCATTCGTGTGATAACGATCACCTGGTTGCAAACTACTACAGCGTTTATGCAACCGATCAGATTGACGTGGCCGACAAACTGAAAGTGCGCGCGGGCGTGCGCAAGGACTGGTTGGACACGTCGCTCACGCCGAATATCACGGTGTCTGGCCGGTTCGATACGGAGGGGCAACCGCTCGTCGCCGGTGTGACCGACTCACGCGACGATGCGCCGGTAAGCTGGAATATTGGCGTGCTGTACAAGGCACTGCCGTGGATGTCGCCGTACCTCGGTGTGTCGAAGAGCCATCTCGCCAACTTAAACTCCGAAAATACGCAAAATGGATTCGGTGCTCCCGAATCCGCGTTGCAATACGATGCGGGCATCAAGTTCTCGTTTCTCGACGACCGGTATGTCCTCAATACAGCGCTATTCGACGTAGAGCGCGATAACGTGGCTGCGCTGACCACGATCAGCAATATGGAAAGCGTCGACCTCAACATTCACAATCTCACAGACCGGCGCTACTTCATTGCCGCGAATGCTGCGGGAGCGTATGTCGGTGAATCGTTGAGTGCGTGTGAACCTCCACGCCAATTTTTGAGCCTGGAGAAATGTGGCCCGGATGAAGTCGCGGGGCAATCAACTGGATTGATGGATGTCGGGACGGCGACGCAGTGTGTGTCGCCTGTCACCCTTACATCCGCCGCGCCAGCGTCTCTGAGGGGGATTCGCCGAATCGCTTCTTGTACTCGATCGAGAATCGCCCCAGGTGAAAGAAGCCGCAATCCATGGCGACGTCCGAGACATGAACACCGGTGGTCGCTTCCCGAAGAATCTGATACGCCCTGTCGAGGCGGATTTGCCGCAGATACTGCGTGGGACTGATGCCCCGGAACTGTTGAAAGCCATCACGGAGTGTCCGCTCGGCCAGCCCTAGCGCGATTGCTATATCCGGCAGTCGCAAGACTTCTCCGCAATGTTCCTGCATGAAATCCTCGGCCCGCTTGACGAAGCCTGGTGACGCCGTCCGACGATTCGGCTCGGGTGCCACTGCAACGAGACCAGGGGTCAGCAACTCGATCAGAAGGCGGCCCATCTGCCTGCCGACGCCCTCATTTTTCCGGGCGAGATCGAGCAGAGCCGATGAATTGGCAATCAGATTGAGTTGTTGCAACCAGCCTACGAGCGCCGGACTGTCGACATGAAGGTGCGAGCCGTGACCCAGGCCCGCAGGCCACGCTTGAGTGCCGAGGAAACCGGTGTCGATGCGCACGATAAACTGCTCGCAATCCGGCGAAAGGACGGCGTCGAATGGCTCGCCGGCCGCGCACAGAACCGCGTTCGACTGATCCGCGCAGACAATTCGCCCCCTTGTCCGAACCTCCGCCTGACCGCTGACGCAAAACATCAGCAGGTGATAGCCGTCAACCGCCTCGACGTCGACGCGCATCGCGGTGCCAAACGCAATCGTGCCGATCCCGACTCCGCCGAGCCTGACAAAGTCCATATGTGAGCGGCCTGCCTTGGCGCCAGAGGGCACGAGCTGGTGGGGCTGCATCACACCGGAAATGCGCTCGCGTGTTTCATCGAGATCGGCGGATTCGAAGAGTCTGAATTCGCGCAAGGCCAGCGCGCTAAACGGAGACTTGAGCATGACTAACCGGCGGGTAGATGTGGCAATGATTCAACTGCGAAAGTGTGGCTGAAAAATAATCACGGCGATACACGATCCAACCCTCGCGACGAAACTTGCCGAAACTGGATAGCGCGGCCGAATTCCACCGGAATTGGATAGCGATTGCGTTTCGGCGGCCTCAGCATTGCTCCACGATGATATTCCAAACAAGGAGGAGCATGATGCAAACGACTGAGATGCCACTGCGGCCAGCCGGCGAACTGGACGATGATTTCGTCAGATTTCCGCATACTGACGGCTCGCGTGTCCCGTACAAGGTGTTCAGCTCTCAAGCGGTCTTCGAACGGGAGCAGGCGCGGATTTTTCGCGGTCCGACATGGAACTTTGTGGCCCTCGAGGCCGAGATTCCGAATATCGGGGACTTCAAGAGCACGTTCGTCGGCGACACACCGGTGGTTGTTACCCGCATGGAAGACGGCGTGGTTGCTGCGTGGGTCAATCGCTGCGCGCACCGCGGCGCGATGGTTTGCCGAAAGTCGCGCGGCAACGCAACGTCGCACACCTGCGTCTATCACCAGTGGAGTTTCGACAACGCGGGCAATCTGCTCGGCGTCCCGTTTCGCCGCGGGCAGAAAGGCATGTCCGGGATGCCCGCGGACTTCGATCCGAAGGCGCACAGTCTGAAGCAACTGCGCGTTGAGGTCTATCGCGGCCTCGTATTTGCGACGTTCAGCGACGAAGTAGTTCCGTTGCCGGAATACCTTGGCAATGAAATGCGCCCGTGGATCGACAGGATCTTCCACAAGCCCATCGAGTATCTCGGTTGCACACGCCAGTTCTCCAACTCGAACTGGAAGCTCTACATGGAGAACGTGAAGGATCCGTACCATGCGAGCATGCTGCACCTCTTTCACACCACCTTCAATATCTTCCGTGTGGGCATGAAAGCGCGCTCGATTCCGGATGCGAATCACGGCCTGCACAGCATCATCACCGTGACGAAGACGGGAGAAGACACGTCGGACGCGTACAAGCAGCAGAACATCCGCTCGTTCGACGAGGGCTTCGCGCTGGAAGACGATTCGATTCTCGCGCTCGTTTCCGAATTCGAAGAAGACACGACCAATCACATCCAGCCGATTTTCCCGCAGCTTGTGATCCAGCAGATTCATAACACGCTGGTCGCACGTCAATTGCTGGCGAAGGGGCCGGACAGCTTCGAGCTGATTTTTCACTTCTTCGGCTATACGGACGACACCCCCGAAATGCGTGCGCTGCGCATCAAACAGGCCAACCTCGTCGGGCCGGCAGGGTACATCTCGATGGAGGACACCGAGGCCACCGAACTCGTGCAGCAAGGTACCGTGCGGGACGCCGACGCGACCTCGGTCATCGAGATGTCGCGTGGAAATCCGGATCAGCAGGACACGGTCATCACGGAAAGCCTGATCCGAAAGTTCTGGGTCGGCTATCAGAAGCTCATGGGTTATTGAACGAAGGGGTGTCGAGAGATGGAACAGGAAACACAACTGTGGCTTGAGCTTCATATGCTGCAAAGCCGCTACGTCAATGCACTGGACAACGATCGTCTCGAAGCCTGGCCCGACTTTTTCGTCGAAGACTGCCTGTACGAGATCGTTCCTCGCGAAAATGATGACGCCGGTTTGCCAATCGGCATCATTCACTGCACGAACAAGCGCATGTTGCGCGATCGGGTCGTGTCGCTGCGTAACGCGAACATCTTCGAAGAGCACTCGTATCGCCACATGACGTCCGGCCTGACGGTCCTCGAACAGTCCGCGGATCAAGTGCGCACGGAGAGCAGTTACATCGTCGTTCAAACGCTGACAAACGGTGAGTCGTTCGTCTACCAGGCGGGTCGTTATCTTGACCGCGTGGTTCGAACGTCCGATGGCTGGCGCTACGCTGAAAAGCGGGTGATCTACGACACGTCGCGAGTACGGACGCTGCTCGCCACGCCGATCTGAACGGAGCTTCGAATGTCGGAAATGATTCAGTGGATTGACGTGGGCGCGACAAGTGACTTCACGGAGGACGAGCCTGCACAGGTTGCAATCGGCGCGCACCCCGTCGCGGTGTTCCGCACAGAGGGCGAATGGTTTGCGCTGCACGACCTGTGCTCTCACGGTCATGCGCGGCTGTCCGAAGGGTTCGTCGAGAATGGTTGCGTCGAATGCCCGCTTCACCAGGGGCTGATCGACCTGCGCTCGGGTGCACCGTGCTCCGCTCCGATTACCGAACCGGTTCGCACGTATCCGATTCGTGTGATCAACGACCGGGTGGAAGTCGGCAGTACCGGAACAGAGTGACGGTCGGTCAATTGCGGGAGCTGTGCTATGCAGAGTCAAAATCTTATTATTGTCGGTGGCGGTCAAGCCGGCCGCAGGGCAGCGGAGGTGTTGCGTGAGCGCGCGCCCGACGCGCGCATCTGCATCATTGGTGACGAAACCCATCTGCCGTATGACCGGCCGTCGCTTTCGAAAGATGCGCTGCTCGACGCAGAGCGGGAGCGGCATGCGTTCATTCGAAACGTCGATTACTACCGGAGCCAGCGTATTGAAGTGCGCCTGGGACTGAAAGTCACGGCGATCCATCGTGCGGACCGCCTGCTCACCTTGAGCGATGGTTCGGCGGTCTCTTACGACCGTCTTCTGCTGGCGACTGGGTCGCGCGTCCGCAAATTGCAAGGTGGCCCCGTGCATTACCTGCGCACGCTCGACGATGCCCGGAATCTGAGGATGCGGCTCGCACAAGGGGCGCGAGTCGTGATCGTGGGAGGCGGATTCGTTGGACTGGAGGTCGCGGCAACCGCCATCGGCCGAGGATGTGCAGTGACGCTCGTCGAGCCGGCTGACCGGTTGCTCAAGCGTTCGATGCCGCCGGAAGTCAGCGAGTTCATGCGACAGCTCCACGTAAGTCGCGGCGTGGAGTTTCGCCTTGGAGCGCAGGTCACGGATATCCAACAGGCGCTGGACGGTTCCGTGCGCGTTGCAACCAGCGAAGGTGACCTGTTTGCGGACGTAGTCGTGGCCGGAATTGGCGTAGTCCCCAACACGGAACTGGCTGAGCAGGCAGGGCTTGAGGTTAGAGATGGCATTGTGGTCAATGACGAATGCCGTACTTCTGACCCGGACATTTTTGCTGCCGGCGAGGTCACACAGCACTTCGTCACGTCGATCGGACGTCACGTGCGTGTCGAATCCTGGCAGGTCGCGGAGAAGCAGCCGGCAGTGGCGGCCGCCAACATGCTCGGTGCGACCGAGCGCTATGACGAAACACCGTGGCTCTGGTCGGATCAGTACGACTGCAATGTGCAATCGCTTGGCATTTTCGAAGGCGCTCACACGGTGGTCCTGCGTGGGACGATTGCCGATGGCACTTTCAGCATGATCGGCCTCAATGACGCCGGCAACGTACGGGCTGCGGTAACGGTCAACAATGGCAAGGACATGGCTATATTCGTAAGAATGGTCGCTGGTGGTCCGGTAGACGCGAATCAGTTGGCCGATACGTCCGTCTCGCTTCGCTCGCTGCTCAAGCGATAACGGCCTGCGGTGTTTCTCGAGAGGCTGATCTTGCCGGATGCAAGAGTAGCCTCTTTTCGCGTTTATTGTCCGCTAACGAATTTATTGCGGGTAGTCCATCGGAATGCGGATCGACCGGATTGCCGTTAGTGCGTTCGAGAACGCCTTAGCGTGGCTCAGCTTGGCTTCGATTCGCCCACATGCTCGTTCGGAGCAGCCGGTCTGGTTTCGGTTCGCACAGGTGCGGCCGCCGCGGCGCATCCCGGCCACCGTTGTGCCCGATGCGCACCGTCGCAATAGGGCTTGCTCTCCGAGTGCCCGCATCGACAGAGACTGAAGATGCCACTGTTCGGGAAGCGGTTGCCCAACGCGTCGACGATTTCAAACTCACCGACCAGGTGAAGCGGGCCGGCGTCCATGATTTGACCTTTGACGATAGACATAGCAGTGCCAGGTGGAAACTGATTATTGCGGAGCGACGCTCGTATTCGACGTCGACGCCGACGCCGGATCGGAGCTGGCTTCGCTTTGCGGTGCTCTCGGAGAGCTCGCGAACCCAGCCGTCTCGTGCGATGCATCACAGAACGGCAGCCGCGTCGACAGGCCGCATCGGCACAACGTGTAGACCTTGCGAGCGCGCACGATCTGCCCGTTGTCATCCACAAGTTCGAATTCGCCCGTCAGTTGCATTGGACCGTTGTCGACTATCTGAACCCTGTTCGTCATGGAGAATGTCCGTTTTGTCGTGGTAAGTAACGTCGCTTGCCGTTATCGATCGGATTTCCCGACGCCTTGCAGGTCCGGATGCACGGCTTCCACCGGCTGACCCAGCGAATAGAAAGCCCCGCGATTGCAGACTAGCGGTCGATCATCTGTGCGGTGAATCTGCAATGCCTCGCCGACCAGAATGGTGTGGTCACCGCCTTCGTATGCAGCCCAGCGGCGGCATAGAAACCAGCCCATCGTGCCGGTGAGAATAGGGGTATCCGCGACCCATTCATGCGGGGGATCCCAACGCTCAGGTATCCGGTTGGCGAAGTAGTGGCCGTGAAAGCCCTGGTTTTCAGCCAGGATATTGATTGCGTAGTAGTTGTCGCTTGACAGAAACGCATGCGATTTCGCGGTCTTCGCGATACTGACGGCTACCAGTTGAGGGTCGACTGAAACAGCTGCAAATGAACTCGCGGTCATTGCGTGCATGCCGCCCTGGCCGTCTGGCATTGAAACGACGGTGACGCCCGTCGTAAAGGCTCGGAGTCCTTTGCGGAACTCTTCGGGATCTATCTTCAACACTAGCCTCGCAGGTAGGGTTTTGTGGGCGTGCGCACCTGTATGCGCTGGTTAAGTCCTATCGTTGCACTCGCCGGTCGCGATATCAAGACGAAGCCATGAAACGTCACGTTCCATGCTGGGAACGAGGTGGTGAGCGAACGCGGATGCGAGCGGCGGCGCAGCACTCTCAAAGAGTGCTGGAAATCCCGGTTTGACAGATGTTTTTGTCACCGTTACAAGTCGTCAGCTAAGTAATGCGCTGCAGTTTGCCGGGTGGAAAGCATTTTGTTGCAATCGGGAACGGCATCAGCTTCAATGGTTCGGCATCCAGAAACCTATGATTGAACTCATCGACATTCGCGTATTTTCGAAACTTTCCGAGTTGATGAGCTTCAGTGCGGTAGCCCGGGTGCTGGCGATGCCGAAATCCTCAGTCAGCCGGTCTCTGTCCCGGCTTGAAGAGCATCTGGGCGTGGCGCTGATTATCCGGTCCAATCGCAAGGTGGCGTTGACCGATACCGGCCTGCTGTTCGCCGAGTCGGCAAAGAAGATACTCAACGAGGTCGAAGAAGCGGAGGAGAAAGTCGGGCAGGTGCGACTGACGCCACGAGGACTTCTGCGGGTCAGCTCGCCGGTAACGCCCGGGCAGTTCATGATCGCGCCACTTGTCCCCGCCTATCTCGCTGCCTATCCGGACGTCCAGGTGTCGCTGGAGCTCACCAGCAGCAAGATGGAGCCGCTGACGGACGAAATGGATGTTGTCATTCGGACCGGCGCCCTGGAAGACTCCAGACTGGTTGCGAGAAGACTGGGGAGTGCCCGGCTGGTCCTGGTTTCAACTCCTGCCTATCTCCGCGCGAGCGGCACACCCGAGTCGCCGGACGACCTCCCGGCCCATTTTCTGCTCGACATTGCCGACGGCCCGTCCGAGTGGCGCTTGCGTCGAGCGGAGGAGTTGTCGACTATCGGCGTCCATCCGCGCTTCTTTGCCAATGACACGAGCACGCTCCGGACAGTCTTGCTGTCTGGAGCAGGATTGGCCTGGTTGCCTGACTATCTGTGTCGGCAAGACATGGCAGATGGCAGATTGGTGCGCGTGATGCCGGATTGGGAAAGAGGCGAGCGGGAGATCAACGCGGTCTTTCCGCGGCACCGAACGCTGTCGCCAAAAGTACGGTCATTCGTGGACTTTCTGGCCACTCATTTCAGCAGCGAAAAGCGCTAGATCTCGCTACGCCGACCTGCTTCCCCGAGCGGGAAATCCACTTGCCCTGGCGCTCCACGCGTGTCCGGTTTGCACGGGTTTTCGTTGCTATCGCCCGTCGCACCCGAACCGACAATGGCTCGACGTGACGCCCGTTCTCCAGGCTAGATCTGAACGCTGCCTCATCCGCTCACTCGCGTCCTGCATTGCAGTTCAAACAGTCTTTTGCCGAATCCCATAGACATGTTCTCGCTAACACCGTGAAAACCCGGATGACCAGATTCGGAATGTGGTGTTCCAGTCCGGAGCCTTGTGCGCCGAATAATGGCTGGGCACTTTTGAGTCATTACGCGGAGCACGGAACGGCCAACTCAATCAATAAAACGTGCCGTCACGCAAGCAGCGATTTTGTGGAACTCGTCAATACAAGGGGACGAAAGTGAAGTCATGGCTCTATCCAGGCGTTGCAGCTGTCGTTGCAACGGCCGCACCAATCGCTTACGCGCAGAGTTCCGTTACATTGTACGGAATCCTTGACGTTGGCATTCAGTACACCACCAATCAGGGTGGTCACCACAGTGTGCAGGAGGCCAGCAGCATGATGCGTGGAGACCGATGGGGTCTTCAAGGCCGTGAGGATCTTGGCGCGGGGCTCAGGGCGGTATTCAGGCTCGAAAGCGGATTTTCCCTGAACAACGGCGTGCTAGGCCAGAGCACAGCGACTGCCCAGCGGATATTCGGTCGCTATGCCTACGTCGGACTGGCAAACGACAAGGTGCAGGTGCTATTCGGAAGGCAGCCCGACTTCATGCTCGACTACCTGCAGACTACGGCGAATTCCTGGTACGGCACGTCGCTTGAGTTTCACCCCGCAATCAACGCCAACTTCTTTGGGAACAACGGCAGCAATCCCTCGCTCGATCGCATTGGGGGAGGCGAAGTCGACAGTTCAGTGAAGGCGACGTGGAGTCCGGTGGAGTCACTGCACTTTGGCGCGATGTACGGGTTCGGCGATGCCCCAGGGATCGGATCGCCCAATAGCACGCAAAGCTATGGCGCGACATGGACAACGACCGGTGCGCTTCTGGGCGCCGTCTACACCACGCGGAAGGACAATCTGACGCCGGGAACGCTGCGTACGCTAGGCGTCGGCGGCACGGCGACTTTGGGCGATTTCATGTTCAATGCGCTCTATACCAACTCACGGTGGACGCTGACAGGCGACGTCGCCGACATTTTTGATGTCGGTGTCCGGTACAACATCACGCCGTTCCAGGTTGTCGGAGTGGAATACACGTTCCTCGACAAGAACAATGGTCCGAAAAATGTCTTCTATGCAAGTATCCGCAGCACATACGGCGTGATCTACGACTACAGGTTCAGCAAGGCCACGGACATTTACGTGACCTACGTCTTCCAGCATGCGACGGGCGGCCGTCAGGCCCAGCTATTCGGAATGTCACTCAGCTCGAGTTCCGCGCAGGGTGTTGCGGCAATCGGCCTGCGCCACTACTTCTAAAAGAGACTGGCCGCTGCGGACTGAAGACCGCAGCGGCCAGTTTCGGAATGGCGGGTTGTGCGACGACGTGAGCCCCGCCACATAGGAAAGTGTCTACCCGCACGACACGATTCAAACAATCGACCTCAGGTGGTTTCCACCGCCTTCTGCTTGCGGATGCGTGGCGGGTCATAAATGCTCAGCAACATCAACCAGCCCTCGCCAATATTTCGGATCGCATGCACCACGCCGCGCGGAATCCGGACGACCGATCCTGCCTTGACCTGATAACACCGGTCGGCGATGTCAATTTCGCCTTCGCCATCGAGGATATAAAACGCGTGGTTGTCCTGATCGATATGCAATGGCGAAAATCCGCCAGGCGCAACCTTCGCGATATCGATGTTGTAGGCGTCGGTGTATTCGGTGCCCAGAATGTTGAAGATGAATTCGTAGCCGCGTGATCCTTCAATCTGATGCGATCTCCACGGCGTATCGAAAGTATGGGTGATGTGGTTCATTCCAGTCCTCTCTTGATGATGGTGGCACTGTTGCCCAGGCGCGCTGGTTGGAAGTCGAAACATGACCGTCGCATTTTGAGCCGCCATGCGGGCGATGATCGTCGCCGCATGGTGCGGGTCGTCGGATGATTATTGGCTGGCGTGCTCTTTCACGAACAGCATGCAGATCGCGCCCAGGAGCGGGCCCACTGCGAGCGCGGCAAAGGCCATCTGGAATGAGTGACTGGCCTGAAATACAAGGCCGACGACTGCCGGTGACATCGCCGAGCCCGACTGCCAGACCGCATTCGCGATGCCGGCGGCGGAGCCCGCCCGATTGATGCCGCTCTGCTCGGCAACCAGCGTCACCAGCAGCGGGCTGTAGACGAATGCCCCGATGCCGACGAACGGAGCCGCGAGACGAAATGCATCGATATCTGAAAGCTGCCCGAACGCCAGCAGAACGACGAAGAAGAAGATAAACGACGCGACCGTCAATGCTTTCCGGCGTCCGCCCAGTCTGTCGGAGAGCCAGCCGATCGACGGTTTGCTGACTAACCCCGCAACCCCTGCAATCGCCACGATGAATCCCGCTTGCACCGGAACGAGGTGATGTCCTTTCACCATGAGCGAAATCGCCCACGACGCAAAGCCAAGCGTGCCCCAGAACCCACCGCAGCCGGCGAGCGCAAGCAAAACGAAATTGCGCGTGAGGAGGGTCCTCAAGCGCAATTTTTCCGGGCTGCGTCCCGGCAGATGGACGTCGGCATGGGCGGAATGGTTGCGGACGATCACGGCAGTCAGGATGGCCAGTATCAGCGCGCAAATACCGAGTCCGTGATAAGTGTTGCGCCAGCCAAGCTGAGTGACGATGCCCGGCAGAACCGCGTTGGTCACGATGACGGCGATGGAAGAGGCGCTCATCAGCAGACCGACCGCTCTCCCGCGTTCGTGCCTGGCAAACCACGTCGAAACGAGCTTCACGCCGGCCGCGTAGTCGGCGCCCGCGGTCAATCCCATGATGCATTGCAATACGAGCCCCACCACTAACGACGGGGTGTAACCGAAGCAGAACGTCGCGACTGCGAGGCCGAAAAGGGAGACTGACAGCGTTGTGCGGCCACCGATCCGATCGGTCGTGACGCCACCCACGACATTGGAGAGAACGTAGCCCACGTAGAACGCCGTGACAAAAACACCGAGGGCCGCAATGGGAAGCCCGAGTGACTGTCCGGCGGGAAGTGCCAGCGTTCCCCAGGCGAGGCGGCAGACCGTGCTGAGCATGAGCCCGGCCCAAGCGAAAAACAGAATCACCCAGCGGAATCGGGCGACTTCTACTTCGTCAGTACAGCTGGTTGGCGTCGGAATGGCCGCTTGCATACTGTCTCCTGGCTACGATTGTCGGCTCGCTTCCGCGAGCGGGAATAGTGTCTATGATCGTGCGAAAAACCGGAGAACAAAATCCGTCTACGGCAAAACCATGTTCCCGGCGTGGAACGAGAGCGCGAGGCCAACGCGAGACCTCCAGAAAAACCTGAGCGAGCCGTAAACAAGCGGTGGCCCGACAAAACGCGGGCCGGGATCAGCGTCGTTCGTCATTGACGCGGCGACGTGACGTTCCACATTGGAGCAACCGTGACCAGACAAAAAGATAACCACAGGCGCCGTCATCTGTGGCGAGGCAATTCGGCGGCAGACCTACTGCTGCAGTCGTCGTTGAATGTGCCTCCGGCGCGGCGCACCGCGTTATTTGGACTCGTCCTCGTTCTTCTGTGCGTGCCGCTTCTGGCCTTCTGGGGAGCTTATGAAAGCTTGAGCGCCGGGTTCGCCGCGCAAGCTGCCAACGAGGCGGATAACGCCTTCGAGGAAGCCCGCTACAGCGTCGCATGGGAGGAATCGGCCGAACGCAAGTACTTCCTCGACCCACGTCCGGAAGTTCTGCGGGAACACAGCGAAGCCGGCGCGGCATTGGATGCTTCCCTGAAGAAGGCGATGGCACTTGAACCCGGCAGCAGTACGATGCTGCTCGGCCTGCTGGAGAAGCACGCAAAATATCGATCGTTCGCCCAGCCGATGTTCAAGGCCGTCGACGATCACGACATCGCGAAAGCCAATGAGATCGACGAGGATTCGGCCGATCCGCTCTTCGACGATATCGAGCACCAGGTCCTCGCCGCGGCGGCACAGCATCGCGACGATGCGACGACGCAACTCAACCGCCTCGTGGCCGTTCAACGGATCGTCCTGATATCGACCCCTGTGGTTCTGGCGATCGGGGTAGGGCTGACGCTGCTGTTTCTTCAGATGCTGCGGCGTATTCGCAAGAACGCGGACGCGGCGGCCCAGGACGCGCTGCGCACGAGCGAACAGAGGCTGCAGGCGCTTGTCGCGAACACGTCGGACGCGATAGTCGTTTCCGACATCAACGGGACGGTGACTTACGAGGCGCCGACACGAAGACCGGACCCGTTGCGCAACATGGGTCAGCTCGTCGGCACCAGTCTGCTCGATCCGATCCACCCCTCGGACCGTCCCGCGCTGGCGGGTCTGTTGCAGACCGTCGCGTCGACGGCTCGATCCACCCGGTCCATCGAGATTCGCACGCGAGGCGAGGGCGATGCGTGGCGCTATATTCAGCTCACGTTGACGAATCTGCTCGACGAACCGGCGGTCGGTGCGATCGTGGCCACAGCAAGTGACACCACCGAAAGAAAGAACTTCGAGGAGCAACTCGCGCGAAGGGCGTTCTACGATACGCTCACCGCGTTACCGAACCGCGCGCTGCTGCTCGACCGGATTGGTCAGGCCGAAGTTCGCGCGCGTCGACGCCATGCGATGATCGGCGTCGTGTTCATCGACCTGGACAACTTCAAGCGCGTCAACGACAGTCTTGGACATCACGTGGGAGACCGGCTGCTGATCGCAGCGGCCAAGCGCCTCGAAGGCTGCGTTCGTCCCTCCGATACCGTGGCGCGATTGGGCGGAGACGAGTTCGTCATCCTGCTGGAACACCTGGGGAGTGAAGCAACCAGCGAAGGGACACTGGTCGCGGACAACATCCTTGCCCAGTTCAGTCAACCGTTCGATCTCGACAACAAACAGTACATCGTCAGCGCGAGCGTCGGGCTCGCGTTCGCGCGCGCCGGCGGCGGCCGCGGCGATGCCGAGACGTTGTTGCGGGACGCCGACGTCGCGATGTACCGGGCCAAGAATGGCGGTAAGGGCCGCTACGTGGTTTTCGAAGAGAACATGCACACCGAGGCGGTCAAAAAGCTGGAGATCGAGACGGACCTGCGTTACGCGATCGACCATCGCGAACTACGTGTGTATTTTCAGCCCATCATGCAGCTTCAGGCGGCAGGGTTTAGTGAAATGGAAGCGCTCGTGAGGTGGCAACACCCCACGCGAGGTTTGTTGCCGCCGTCCGAGTTCATTGCGATCGCAGAAGAAAGCGGCCTGATCATTCCGCTCGGACGTTACGTCCTGGAGGAGGCTTGCCAGCAAGTCGCCCGCTGGCAGTTGGAGTTCCCAACCGAGCCGCCACTGCAGATCAGCGTCAATCTCTCGCCGCGGCAGTTCGACGATCCCAACCTCGTCGCGGACGTGGCGGCGGCGCTGTCCGGTGCTCACATCGGCGCGGCGTCGCTGAAACTGGAGGTCACGGAAGGCCTGATCATGCGGGATACGGCGAAGAGCATCGAGACGCTCCGTAAGCTGAAAGAGTTTGGCGTAACGATCGCAATCGATGACTTCGGTACCGGTTACTCGTCGCTAAGTTATCTTCGCAAGCTGCCGCTGGACGTGCTGAAGATCGATCGATCCTTCGTTCAGGGTATCGGCACGAGTGCCGAGGACGATGCGATCGTTCGCGCCGTAATCTCCATGGCGCAGTCTCTTGGGTTATCCGTCACGGCCGAGGGGATTGAAACGAATGAGCAGGCAAGGCTCCTCCGCGAATGGTCCTGCCAGGCGGGACAGGGCTATCTTTTCTCACGCCCTCTGCCTGCCGAAGAGTTCACGACGCTGTTTCGCGCGCGTTCCTCCGGTTCCGGCCGCAGCCATTCCGCGGGAGACTTCGCCACGGAACTGCTCTGACGCAACTGACGCAAGGCGGCGTCTCACATCATGCCGCCCGAGCTTCCAATGCCGCCGACCCCGGTGCCGCCCGTGCTGCTATTCGGCGATGTCGCAATCGGATGTGCCGCCCCCGTCGTCGCCATCAGTGCGACGGCGGCGGCGTCCGGTTCGCCGTTGGCGTCGATGGCGCCGCGACCGAGGAGCGCTTCGAGATCACTGTCCTCGCCTGGTTGGCCGGCAGCGAAGGCGGTGGTCAGGAAATTGGGCGCGGACAGCGTCACACCGTACGTTTGCTGCAGATTCTGGACGACCGCGGCCTGCGCAGTCAGAACGTTGGTCTGATTCGCCAGCACCTGCTGAAACTGTGAGTTCACCGCGAAGCCGGCGATGAGTCCGGTTTCATTCGTGCCGAGTTGCGCCGCCAGATACGACACCAGCAGATCCGTCTCCGGCGTGACGTTGTACGTGCCGCCGGTAAACGCAACCGAATGCAGCATCGTCACGCCCGAGGTCGCGGCGATCATGCATGGCATCGCGGCGCCGAGCGTCGCGTGGAAGTTTCCGTTCGCATCCGCTGCAACCGACATCGAGCCTCGCGCGCAGTCGATGTTGATCGTCGCGTTCGCCAGTGCCTTGCCAGTTGCCGCCGTGCCGGCGATCGAAACCATCGACGTGCCGTTGCCACCACCGCCACCACCACCACCGCCGCCGCAGCCGGCGACCCACACGACGGATGCCATCAGCAGCGTTGCGCCGACAGGTCGAACGAAGTGCTGCTGTCGAATGTTCATCGAAGTCTGCCGTTGGTTCGGACATGCTGTCTAAACGATTCGGTGCCACCGCCTATTCCATCTTTCGCGTAAACCTTCACTTCACACGATTGGAATAGAGCGGCCCCGCCGCGCGTTTATTCAGGGTATTGACGCTGGATCTTTCGAGCCCGTTCAGTGCCGGAAGGTCGTTCCCGGACAGAAAGAAGGCTTTAAGCCGCGAGCCCCGGCTCGCTGCACATGGGCGCGGATCTGCGACGGACGGCATTCCGTCATTGAGAGGCATCAGGGCAGGGTAGTTGCAAACTGCAAACGAGCCATGAACGACGACAGCAACCGCAGGAGGTGAGGCGTGGGCAGTACGGATTGGCGGCCGCTATCGGCGTTTGCTGACAATGAGCTGTCCGCGTCGGAGCGCGCAGCCACGCTCGTTTGGCTGACGACCGACCTTGGGGCGGCCAAACGTGTGGACGATTACCGCGCGCAAAAAGCCGCGCTGACGGCATTGTTCCGGGACTCGCGAGACGATGCGCGTGGTATCGTCGTGCGCCGCCTCACGCCGTGGTGGCGGCAGGCTGGCCTCGCCGCCTCCTGCATGGCGATGGGCGTGGCGCTCGGCTCGTCATCCGGCTGGGTGTCGGCGAAATTCGCGGCCGATCCACCCGTGTTCGCCGAACGCGCCGACGTCGCTTTCGCGGTGTACGCGCCCGAGCAACGCCACCCCGTGGAGGTCGCGGCGCTGCAGCGCGATCAACTGGTCAGTTGGCTGTCACGGCGCCTCGGTCGACGCTTGTCGGTGGCTTCGCTTCGGGAATATGGGTATTCGCTGATCGGCGGTCGCCTGCTGCCCGGCGAATCCGGGCCCGCCGCGCAATTCATGTATCAGAACACGGCCGGCGCCCGGCTCACGATGTACGTCGCAGCGGTTCCGAAGGATGCGACAGCATTCCGCCTGTTTCGTGACGGTAATCGCAGCACGTTTTACTGGGGCAGTCAGGGAACGGGGTGCGCGCTGACCGGTCAACTCTCCGAGGCGCAATTGCGACCGATGGCGATCGACGCATGCAGCATGCTCGGGCAACCCTTCAAACCCCGGTAAACCAGCCACGGATCAAACCCATGACGTTTTGCGGATTTGGCATTTCCGACCATCCGGTGCGCCGACGCACGCTGCCCGCCACGGGATGCCCCGCAATCGCGCGGATGTTGCTGTATGTGCTCGCATTGGCATGCCTGATTGTCTCGACGGGCGCGTTTGCCCAACCGAGCAGCCCGATGGCGCCGGCTTCATCCGGCACGTCGGCGGGATGCGCGGATGCTGGCACGTCGGATACCGTGAATGCGGACATCGACGAATTCCGCTGTCTCACGGCTCGCGAACAGGCGGCGTCGTTGCGCACGCGGATCGAAAACCACTCGATTCTGACCCTGACCGACGATCAGATTCTTGCCCTGATGGACGCGATGAAGCCTGACGCCTTCGTCGAGTACGCGAAGTCCGAGATGGTTACCGACGACGCCTACGAATACAGCATGTTCCGGCAGGAGCGCATCTCCGGAAGATGGCCGGAGCGGCCCGATCACATGGCGATTCGATATCAGGACAACCCGCGAAGAGTCTACGCAAAATGGCTGCCTGATGGCGCCCATGCGGGCCAGGAGATTGTCTACGACGAAACCACGGACCCGGACAGCATCTTCGGCCATCTGGGCGGTCGGCTGCATGTCGTGTCGGGCAAGGTCGCCGTCGACGGCCCATTTGCGCACGCGCAGTCCCGCCATAGCATCCGGGATCTGGGCTTGCAGTTCATCGCGCGCACCGTCGAGCACGATGCGCGCAGTTTTCGCGAAGAGGGCCTCAGCGAGAAGCCGACCCGCATCGAACTCATGAACGCGCACGGCACGCGGTTGCTGGCGTGGACATGGACGGCCCCGTCAGGGCCGCCGGCGCATTACGCGCCGCGTGTGCGACTGCTGTTCGATCTTCAGCACACGTGGCCCTGTGGCGAAGCCGCGTGGGACGAACAGGGCGGGCTGCTGGAGCTGATCCGTTTCGAAGACGTCGTGCCGCGTCACTGGAGCGAATCGGTTTTTGATCGACGTAACCCCGAATACGGCTTCCGCTAACGCCGCGCGCTGCCGGGAACGTTCACACGACCGCCATTTCCCCGCCTCGACCCACCGCCTATTAATATCTTTTCCGACCTAATCGCGCCGGAAAAATATATTGGACGTCTTACCCGTCCTCTCGCACTATTCGTACCTTCCCAGCCGCACGCGCGCGCGTCATTGCCAGCCGCCGCCCGCGGGCAATGACTGCGCCGAGTCCGTCCGCAAACGGCGCATTGGCCAGTCTGGGCACAATTCTAATTTTGACGACCCCAATACCTGAGGATACAGATGCCTGACTTTCGATCGAAAACTTCGACCCATGGCCGCAACATGGCCGGCGCGCGCGCCTTGTGGCGCGCCACCGGAATGAAGGACGGTGATTTCGGCAAGCCCATTATCGCGGTGGTGAACTCGTTCACGCAGTTCGTGCCGGGCCATGTGCATCTGCGCGACCTGGGCGCACTGGTCGCGAAGGAAATCGAAGCGGCCGGCGGCGTCGCCAAGGAATTCAACACCATCGCCGTCGACGACGGCATCGCCATGGGTCACGGCGGCATGCTGTATTCGCTGCCTTCGCGCGAACTGATCGCCGACTCGGTGGAGTACATGGTCAACGCGCACTGCGCCGACGCCATGGTCTGCATCTCCAATTGCGACAAGATCACCCCGGGCATGCTGATGGCCGCCATGCGCCTGAACATCCCCGTCGTGTTCGTCTCCGGCGGTCCGATGGAAGCGGGCAAGATCAAATCGCCGACGGACGGCCAGGTGATCGCCAAGATCGACCTGATCGACGCGATGATCAAGGCAGGCGACTCCCGCGTCAGCGACGCCGAAGTGGCGGAAATCGAGCGCAGCGCCTGCCCGACGTGCGGTTCGTGCTCGGGCATGTTCACCGCGAACTCGATGAACTGCCTGACCGAAGCAATCGGTCTGGCGCTGCCCGGCAACGGTACGATTGTCGCCACGCACGCCTGGCGCAAGGGTCTGTTCGAGCAGGCCGGCCGTCTCGTGGTGGACCTGTGCCGCCGCTACTATCAGGAAGACGACGCATCGGTCCTGCCGCGCAGCATTGCCAGCAAGCAGGCCTTCGAGAACGCCATGGCGCTCGACGTCGCCATGGGCGGTTCGACCAATACCGTGCTGCATCTGCTGGCCGCCGCGCAGGAAGGTGGCGTCGATTTCACGATGTCCGACATCGATCGCATCTCACGTAAAGTGCCGTGCCTGTGCAAAGTGGCGCCCGCCACCGACAAGTTCCATATCGAAGACGTGCATCGTGCCGGCGGCATTCCCGGCATTCTCGGCGAACTGGCCCGCGCGGAACTGCTCGATCTGTCGTGCGGCAACGTGCATAGCGGCACGCTGGGCAACGCCATCGCCAAGTGGGACGTCGCCGGTGGCGCGGGTGAGGAAGCGCAGAAGTTCTTCCGCGCGGCGCCAGGCGGCATTCCGACGACGGTTGCGTTCAGCCAGGAAGCCACGTTCGCGTCGCTGGATACCGACCGCAACACCGGTTGCATCCGCAGCAAGCAGAGCGCCTATTCGAAAGACGGCGGCCTCGCCGTGCTCTACGGCAACCTCGCCGACAAAGGCTGTATCGTCAAGACCGCCGGTGTCGACGAATCGCAATGGGTTTTCTCCGGGCGCGCGCGCGTCTTCGAGAGCCAAGACGATGCCGTCGAAGCCATTCTGGGCGACAAGGTCGTGGCGGGCGACGTGGTCGTGATCCGCTACGAAGGCCCCAAGGGCGGTCCCGGCATGCAGGAAATGCTTTACCCCACGTCGTATCTGAAGTCGAAGGGATTGGGTAAGAACTGCGCGCTGTTTACCGACGGCCGTTTCTCGGGCGGTTCGTCGGGGCTGGTGATCGGGCATGCGTCGCCGGAAGCGGCTGAAGGCGGCACGATCGGCCTGGTGGAAGAGGGCGATGTGATCGAGATCGACATTCCTAACCGCAAGATGCACCTGGTGGTGTCGGACGCGGAATTGGCGCGCCGTCGCGAGGTGATGGAGGCACGCGGCGACAAGGCCTGGATGCCGGTGAATCGTGAACGCGTGGTGTCGCAAGCGTTGCAGGCCTACGCCGCGCTGGCGACCTCGGCCGATCGTGGCGCGGTGCGGGATCTCTCGCAACTCAAGCGCAAGTGATGTGGGACGGCTCTGGCGCTCGCTGAAGGGCGGCCAGGGCCGGAGGGGATCGATAGGCGGAGGAGTGCCTGTCGATCCCTGCGCTGATCGTCGAAATCAGCCTCACTTCCCCTCAGGTTTGGAATCGTCCCAGTTCATGCGGTGCCGATCCACCGTCTCACGATGGCGCGCATCGTCTTCGGTATGGAGGTACAGACTGGTCGTGTTGAGCGACACGTGGCCCAGGTTGTCACGGATCGTCCGCAGATCCACGCCTCCGTCCGCTTGATGCGAACCGGCGGTATGTCGAAGCCAGTGCGCCGATGCTCGCTCCAGTTCATCAGCCCGATCGGAGAATTCAGCGCCTTTCGAGCGCAACCAACTGGCCGCATTGCCAAAAATGCTCTTGATCGCGTCGTGAATGGCGGAACGGGACAAACATCGATTCCGGCCTCTGAATGGAATGACCAAGGGCACTTCTTCGCTCCGGGTGGGCAAGGGCGTCAAACCATTTTCAGTTCGGTAAAGCCGCATTTCCTGAATCAGTTCAGGCGAGGCCGGGACAATACGTTCCTTGTTCCCCTTGCCGAGCGTTTCGAGCCACCACTGATCCTTGCCATCAGCGCCGAGTCGCCGGGAAAAATCCCCCATTTTCCCGCCGGCGACTTCAGATATACGCATGCCCTGGAGATAGAAAAGCGTCGTCAGCCAGCGGCTGCGGGCGTAATAGGCACGCTCGTCGGCAGTCTCGCGCGGCAGTTGCTCGACAAACACCTTCACTTCATCCCATAGCGACGTCGACAGATAGCGCGTCACTCGCGGCGCGGATCGTTTGGCGCGCTGTCGAAGCAGCGCCATGGGATTGCCTCGCAGATAACCGGCGTTGACCAGCCACGTGAACATCGCGTTGAGGATGATCAACGCCTGACGCTGGCTTGCCGGCGACAGCGGACCATTGAACGGACGCCAGCGCTCGTCGCTGCGGGGGAATTTGCCGCCCGTGCTCGACACCCAGCGAGCCGCCGGCTGTGGATCGACGAGAAACCCCTTGAACAGCAACAGATCCTCGTGCGTTAGCGACGACAGCGGTTTGCCGAGTTGCACGACAGCCCAGAGCAATAGCCGCTCAGCTTCCTTGCGGTAGTTATCGAACGTCGTCCTGGTGTCGGCGTAGTTCGAAAGCCAGGCGCGGACGGCGTCCAGATCGTTGGTGGCCGACAGTTGCGAGCCGCCGACCGCGCCACGGTTGGTGCCGTCACGACCGTCGAGCACTTCAGGAACGACGAGCGATTCGACGGGCTGAACGGTGACAAGTTGAGCATCAGGCACGGTTTTAGAGGTCCCAAAGACGAGGTTCAACGCGAAAAGCATCCATCACGCACTACACGACATTATAGTACTAATGTCGTGTAGTAGCTAACAGGAAATTGGTTATTGAACGTTATACGTTGTATTATCAACACATCCGGACAAATCAGCCGCCAAAGGATCGTCATGCCTCTTGAAGCCGACATTGAACCCCTGCGTGAACGCGTCTCCGACACGCAGGAGCTCTATCGCGAGGTTTGCGCGCTGATGTTCTTCCGTTACGGAGAAACGCCGACAGCGAACAAGCTCTATCAACTTGTTCGCAAAGGCAGCATGAGCGCGCCGGCGAAAGCCTTGCGGGATTTCTGGACGGAAGTCAGGGACAAGACGCGGGTCGATGTCGGGCAGCCCGATCTGCCGCCGGAAGTCGCAAGCGCCGCTGGCGAACTGGCGGCGACCCTTTGGCGGCTATCCGGTGATGCGGCAAACGCCGCGCTGGAAGTCTTCAGGGAGGACGCCCAGCGTGAAATTGCCGTGGCACGAGACCATGCGCAACAAACAGCTGCGGAACGCGACACAGCGGTCGCTGCTGCCGAGCAGGCGTCCCGCGACGCGGCAGACATCCGCATAGAAAACGCGAAGCTGCTCGCGCGCCTGGTCGAACTGGAAACCGCCAAAACCATGCTGACGGATCAGCTTGCACAGGCCAGAAATGAAAGCGCGTCCACCTCCACGGCGCTGTCGGACGCCAGACGGGAATTCGCCGAGGAATTGGGCAAGCTACGTGTCATGCACAATCAGAGCGAACAGCGCCTGGCCGCGACTGAAAAGCGGGCGCTTCTGGAGATCGACAGCGAGCGGACAGCGGCACGCCAGACGCGCCAGGAGTTGCAGGCAGCGATCGACCGGATGGCCGACGCCCATGCCACCCATCAGGCCGAGCGAGATCAGCTGCGCGATGCCCTTGCGGCCGCGAAAACACAGTTGACGACGTCGATGACACGTTGCGCGAGCGTCGAAGGAGAGCTGGCGTCACGGGACATTGCGCTCGACCAACAAATAGCGGCGGGCGAGTTCCTTCGCAAAAAACTTGAAGCGCTGTCTCGTCAGTTGGTGGAAAGCGGGCGCCCTGCTGCTACGCCCTCACCCTCTCCTCGCCGGCCGTCATCAACCAGGAGGCGCGACGTGCGCCGCGATGTGAAGTTCACGGAAACAGCAGCGGTTCGCAGGTCAACCGCGGCAGACCGGTGAAATAGCTGGCGCAACGCAACGCAACGCGCGCAGCGCCCGTTCGACGAACACCTCTCCCGCAGACGCGCCGCACTGCGTACGTTGATCAGCGCGTTCCGTTCGACGCCGGGCGCCGCGCTTCCAGATGCGTTGCACGCGCCAAATGCCAAACGCTCATAACCTTCGATGAATCGCTTATTGGAGCGACGCGCGGCATATTTCTATACTCGATTCCGGTCAGCACTCACCAACGACGAGTGCCAGAATTCAAACCGCGGAAATCGAACCATGAGCCTACGCCCCTTACATGACCGCTTGATCGTCAAGCGTCTCGACCAGGAAACCAAAACCGCTTCGGGCATCGTGATTCCCGAAAGCGCCGCCGAAAAACCCGATCAGGGCGAAGTGATCGCCATCGGTCCGGGCAAGCGCGATAGCGACGGCAAACGCATCGAGCCCGATCTGAAAGTCGGCGAACGCGTGCTGTTCGGCAAATATGCGGGACAGTCGGTCAAAGTCGACGGCAACGAGTTGCTCGTGCTGCGCGAGGAAGATGTCGTCGCAGTCGTCACTCAATAACGAACGGAGCGTCAAACCATGGCAGCAAAAGAAATTATTTTCAGCGACGTCGCCCGCTCGAAACTGGTCGAAGGCGTCAACATTCTGGCCAACGCGGTCAAGGTCACGCTGGGTCCGAAGGGCCGCAATGTCGTGCTGGAGCGCAGCTTCGGTTCACCTGTCGTCACCAAGGACGGCGTCTCGGTCGCCAAGGAAATCGAATTGACGGACCGCGTGCAGAACATCGGCGCGCAGCTCGTAAAGGAAGTGGCCTCGCGTACCAGCGATGCCGCCGGTGACGGCACCACCACCGCAACCGTGCTCGCTCAAGCCATCGTCCGCGAAGGACAGAAGTATGTGGCGGCGGGCCTCAATCCGCTGGATTTGAAGCGCGGTATCGACAAGGCCGTGATCGCCGCGATCGACGAGCTGAAAAAGATCAGCAAGCCGACCACCACCAGCAAGGAAATCGCCCAGGTGGCGACGATTTCGGCCAACGGCGAAGAGTCGATCGGCCAGCGTATTGCCGAAGCGATCGACCGCGTCGGCAAGGAAGGCGTGATCACCGTGGAAGACGGCAAGTCGCTCGACGATGAACTCGACGTCGTCGAAGGTCTGCAATTCGATCGTGGCTACCTGTCGCCGTATTTCATCAACGATCAGGACAAGCAGGTGGCCGTGCTCGACAACCCGTTCGTGCTGCTGCACGACAAGAAGGTGTCGAACATTCGTGATCTGCTGCCGGTCCTGGAGCAGGTCGCCAAAGCCGGCCGGCCGCTTCTGATCATCGCGGAAGACGTGGAAGGCGAAGCGCTCGCCACGCTGGTGGTCAACAACATTCGCGGCATTCTGAAGACCGTCGCGGTCAAGGCGCCGGGCTTCGGCGATCGCCGCAAGGCCTTGCTCGAAGACATCGCGATTCTGACCGGCGGCCAGGTGATCGCCGAAGAAACGGGCCTGTCGCTCGAGAAAGCGACGCTCGCGGAACTCGGTCAGGCCAAGCGGATTGAAGTCGGCAAGGAAAACACCACCGTGATCGACGGCGCGGGCGACAGCAAGAATATCGAAGCGCGCGTGAAACAGATCCGCACGCAGATCGAGGAAGCCAGCTCGGACTACGACCGCGAAAAACTGCAGGAACGCGTTGCGAAGCTGGCCGGCGGCGTGGCGGTCATCAAGGTGGGCGGCGCGACCGAAATCGAGGTCAAGGAAAAGAAAGACCGTGTCGACGACGCCCTGCATGCGACGCGTGCCGCTGTCGAGGAAGGCATCGTGCCGGGCGGCGGCGTCGCGCTGATTCGCGTGAAGCAGGCCATTAGCGGACTCAAGGGCGTGAATGCCGATCAGGACGCAGGCATCAAGATTGTGCTGCGCGCGCTCGAAGAACCGCTGCGTCAGATCGTGACGAATGCCGGCGAAGAAGCCAGCGTGGTGGTCGCGAAGGTAGCGGAAGGCACGGGCAATTTCGGCTACAACGCGCAGACCGGCGAATACGGCGATCTGGTGGAATCCGGTGTGCTCGATCCGACCAAGGTCACGCGCACGGCGCTGCAAAACGCGGCATCGGTTGCGGGTCTGTTGCTGACCACCGACGCCACCGTGCACGAAGCACCGAAGGATGCACCGGCAGCGGGCCAGCCCGGCGGTCCGAGCGCGGGTGGGCCGGGACTCGATTTCTGAAGACCGTCTGCCGCGAAGCATCGCGCGGTTGCATACCGCGCGGTTGAACGCAAGACGCACGGGCCGGCATTCGCTTCACTGCGAGCTGGCCCGTGCCTATTCCGCCCTATTCCGCCCTATTCCGCGCTCCTTCACGCTCCCGACGCAAGCGTTGCAACACCGCGACGCGCCGTCATCACGACGTCACCGCAGCGATAGCGCGCGACGTGCTTTGGTTGTGAGCTTTTATTGGTTCGTTTGCCACCGCGACCTGGGTACATTCAACGGTCATAACGGAACAACGCAAAGGACCAGCCATGCCATTTCTTCGGGGCGCAGCACGACTATCGATCATCCAGGCGCCGCGGCGCGCGCCGATTCTTGTCCGCCGTCTTCTGCTGGCCGCGGCCGTTGCCGCTTCCACACTGACAAGCCTCGCCCCAGGCGCGGCACACGCCGCTCCGCCAGCCGAGTTGAAGCTCGACTATGCGTACTATTCGCCGGAAAGTCTCGTCATCAAGCGTAACGGCTGGCTTGAACAGGAACTGGCAGCAGATCACACGCAAGTGAAATGGGTGTTGAGTCTGGGCAGCAACCGCGCGCTCGAATACCTGAATAGCGGCGCGATCGACATCGGCTCCACGGCCGGTCTCGCCGCCGTGCTCGGCAAGGCCAACGGTAATCCGATTCGCGCCGTCTATGTTTTCTCGCGTCCCGAATGGACCGCGCTCGTCGTCCGCAAGGACTCTCCGATCCGGACAGTCGCTGATCTGAAGGGCAAAAAGATCGCCGCCACCAAAGGCACCGATCCTTTTCTGTTCACGCTGCGTGCGCTGCACACCGCCGGACTGTCGCGCGACGACGTCGAGATCGTGAATCTGCAACATCCCGATGGCCGTGTCGCGCTCGCCAACGCTCAGGTGGACGCATGGGCCGGTCTCGATCCGCACATGGCCGCCGCGCAGATCGATGACGGCGCGCGCCTGCTCTATCGCAACGTCGACTTCAATACGTGGGGCCTGCTCGACGCGCGCGAAGATTTCATCAGCGCGCATCCCGATACGCTGGCGCATGTCCTTAAGGTTTACGAAAAGGCGCGCTTGTGGATCGCGGCTCATCCTGAAGAGACCGCGAAAATCATCGCCGAGGAATCGAAGGTGTCGCTGCCGGTGGCGAAACTGCAGTTGAGCCGCAACGACTTCAGCCAGCCGCAACCGGGCGCAAAACAACTCGCCGCGCTCAAGGCCGCCGCACCGATCCTCACGCAGGAACAACTGGTCAAACCAGACACGAATCTGAATCAGGTCATCGACGCGTTGATCGATGCCAAGCCCGCGCAGCCCATCATCGCGGCCGACGCCGGCAAGTAAGCCCACCTCACCACCATGGCTACCGACGATTCACTGTCGCTCGACGATACCGCTTCGTCCGCTCGACAGTATCGCGAAGCGCCGCCACGACGCGATCCTCTGAAGACCTGGCGCGTCGCGGGAATCGCGCTGCCGCTGGTTTTTCTGCTGTTCGTCGAAGCACTGGTCCGTCTGTCGGTATTGCCCGCGCACCTCGTACCGGCGCCGAGTTCGATTGCGCAAACCCTCTGGGACATGGGCGGCGCGCGGCTCGGCCGGCATCTCGGCGCGAGCTGCCTGCGCGTTTTCGCGGGCTTCGGGATTGGCTCCGCGCTCGCGCTGCTGGTCGGCGCGGCGATGGGACTGAGCCGGCGCATCGACGCGTTGCTCGATCCGGCCTGCCAGGCGTTGCGTGCGATTCCGTCGCTTGCGTGGGTGCCGATCCTGCTGCTGTGGATGGGCATCGACGAAGCGCCGAAAATCACGCTCATCGCGATTGGTGCCTTTTTTCCAGTGCAATTGAGTGTCGTCGCGGGGATTCGCGATGTCGACCGAAAGCTGATCGAACTCGGTGAGGTCAATCGGCTCAATCAACGCGCGCTGTTCACTCGCATTCTTTTTCCCGCGTCGCTGCCGCAAATCTTTACCGGCTTGCGCACGGGACTCAGTCTTGCGTGGATGTTCATGGTGGCGGCGGAATTGATCGCAGCGACTCGCGGCCTTGGCTATCTGCTGAGCGACGGACGCGAAACGGGACGCCCCGACATTGTGTTCGGCGCGATCCTGTTGCTCGCGTTGCTCGGCAAGTTGAGCGACAGCGTCCTCAAGTCGATCGAGACGCATACGCTGTCGTGGCGCGACTCCGCTGCCGAACGCCAACCCTCTCGAAGAATCGTGTAGCACTCGTCCATGTCGACCGTTTCCCTTCCCGTTTCCCGTCCTCTTCTCGACGTCCGCGCCGTCAGCAAACAATACGACGGACGCGCGGTGCTCGACCGCGTGCGCTTCGAAATCGGGCGCGGCGAGATCGTCAGCCTCGTCGGACCGAGCGGTTGTGGAAAGAGCACGCTGTTGCGCGCGATCGCGGGTCTCGACCGGGACTTCGACGGCGAGATACGGCTGGACGGCGTGCCACAACATGGCCCGTCGTCGCGATTGGGTGTGATCTTCCAGGAACCGCGTCTTCTGCCCTGGCTTTCAGTCGCCGACAATGTCGCGTTCGCAGCAGGACCGCGGCGTGGCAGCGATCCGCGCGTCACCGAACTGCTTGGCGAAGTCGGCCTCGCCAATGTGCGAGACGCGTTGCCCAAGCAGCTATCCGGCGGCATGGCGCAGCGCGTCGCCCTGGTGCGCGGGCTTTTCTCCAGACCCGACCTGTTGTTGCTGGACGAGCCGTTCAGCGCCGTCGATGCGATGACCCGTATGCGTCTCCAGGACCTGCTGCTGGCGCTCACACGTTCACACGGCACCGCAGCCCTGCTCGTCACGCACGACCTCGACGAAGCGCTTTATCTGTCGGACCGCGTGCTGCTGCTTGCGCCGCCGCATGGCACAGGCGCGGGGCGCGTCGTGCGCGACATCGCCATCGACGCGCCGAGGCCGCGCGACCGGCGCGACCTGTCGCTGGCGGAAATGCGAGCGGAGTTGCTCGACGGATTGAACGGGACCGTCGGGCAGCACTAAAAGTCCCGCGCTGGCGTGAGTCACATCGACTGGCCACGTCCGACGCGCAAACTCATCGCGTCATGGCATCGCCACGCCATGTTCATTGCCACGCGCCGTGCCGGTTGCCGTTTCCGTATCGATGTCCGTGGCGCGTGCCGGCCGTGCACGCAACAACACGCGAGACGCAATCC
The DNA here is from genome assembly GCF_012689525.1 of Paraburkholderia aromaticivorans. NCBI lineage: Bacteria > Pseudomonadati > Pseudomonadota > Betaproteobacteria > Burkholderiales > Burkholderiaceae > Paraburkholderia > Paraburkholderia aromaticivorans. Next base: position 2,263,317 of record NZ_CP051516.1, on the reverse strand, counting down.
ATTGCAGCGCTGAGCACAAAACCAGATACACGATCCCGACGAACACGAAAATCTGCGCGGGGTAAATCATCAGCCGGCTGTTGACCTGATTGGCGAGAAAGGTGAATTCCGGCACCCCGACGATATAGGCAAGCGAGGTGTCTTTGATGAGCGACACCCATTGATTGACGAACGACGGCATCATCACGCGTACCGCCTGCGGCAGCACCACGTAACGCAGCGCCTGCCAGCGCGTAAGCCCGAGCGACAGCGCCGCGTTCTGCTGGCCCGCTCCGATCGAGACGATGCCCGCGTGCACTGAATGCGACAGATACGCGCCACCGATCAACGACAGCGCGCACACCACCGCCACCAGACCCGGCACATCGATGTGCAGCAGAATCGGCATCAGGAAGAACGTCCAGAAAATCAGCATCAGCACTGGAATCGCCCGGAAAAACGCGACGATTCCGAGCAGAAGCAGATGCACCGCGCCGCGCGTCATCGAGAGCGCCACGCCGCCCGCCAAACCTACCGCAGCGGACAGCAACGCCGACACCACCGACAGCACGACAGTCAACGCCGCGCCACCCAGCGGCCCATTCGGGAACGCACCGAGCAGCAGATAACGCAGCGTCGGCAGCCATTCGAGCGCGCTCATGCATGCCCCCTTTGCAACGCACGCACACCTGTGCGTTGCCAGATCACCAACGCCGTTTCGATCAACGCGATAGTGACGACGTACAGCACGGTTGCCGTGCCGAAGGCCTGAAAGGTCCGGAAGCTCTCCGTGTCGACCTGACGCGACATATACGACAGCTCGGCCACGCCGATCGCCATCGTCAGCGACGAGTTCTTCACGATATTCATGTATTGCCCCGCGAGCGGCCGTGTGGCGATGCGCAGCGCTTGCGGCAAAATCACGTGACGCAGGGTCGCGTAACGCGTCATGCCCAAAGCGGCGCCCGCCTGGTATTGCGCGATGCCCACGCCGCGGATGCCGGCGCGAAACTCTTCAGCGATAAAAGCGGTGCTATAGCAGGTCAAGCCGAGCCAGCCGGCGAACAGTTCGAAACTCGGCCAGCGCAAAACAAGCGGCCCGGCGCTCAATAGATGCGGCGCGTTCAGCCATGTCATCCAGTGCTCTGGCAACAGCGTCGCCGCGCCGAAGTACCAGAAAAGCAACTGCACCAGCAGCGGCGAATTGCGAAACACAAGCACGTAGAGCCTTGCCGCCGCAGCGACCGTGCGATGTTGGGCGATATGAGCCATCGCCAACCCGAAGCCGAGCAGCGTGGCGCATACGCTCACGCACGCTGACAGGATCAGGGTGATGACAAAGCCGTGTGCGAGCCAGCCGAGATAGCGGGTCTCCGGCCAGAGAGTCATGAAATGCATTCGGAAAAGCTCGGTGCTGTATCAACAAGACGGCCCGGCCGCTCTTTTCGAGTCATGACCGGGCCGTATTCAGGCGGCTGAGAAGTAAGGTGCGTCAGCTCTTTTGCGGGTCGCCGATCTTGAACAAACGCGGCAGCGGCGCGGCGCTTGTCGGGCCGAACCAGGTGTCGTAGATCTTGCCGGCCGTGCCTTTGGCCTCGAGATCCTTCAACGTTTCATTGACCACATTCAGCAGTCGCGTCTCGCCCTTCGGCACACCCACGCCTTCATAGTCGTTGGAGATCGTAAACGGCGGGATCTCGTAGTTCGCCTTGTCCGGCACTTTCGCCAGCAACGCGACGAGCTTCGGTCCGTCTTGCGTGATCGCCTGCACGTTGCCCGTGCGCAGCGCGGCGAATGCAAACGGCGTGTCGTCATAAGCGACGATCGTGGCGCCCGGGAATTGCGCACGCACCTGCTGCTCGTTGGTCGTGCCTTTGTCCGCGCCGATCCGCAAACTGTTCAACTGCTGCGGCGAGGTGAGCGCGCCCTTCTTCGCGATGAACTGCGTGCCGGACGCAAAATACGGGGTGCTGAAATCCACCTCGTTCTTGCGATCGTCCGTGATCGTGAAGTTGGCGAACACCAGATCCACCTTGCCCGATTTCAGGAAGGCGATGCGGTTGGCCGGATTAGTCGGCTGGATATCGAGCTTGACGCCGAGCCGGGTCGCGAGCGCTCGCGCATAGTCGATGTCGAGCCCGACGATCTGGTTGTTCTTCGGATCGACAAAGCCGAACGGCGGATTGCTGTCGAACGCGGCAACGCGCAGCACGCCCGCTTTCTTGATGTCGTCGAGGCGATCCGCGTGCGCGGCCGTGGACATGACGAGCAGACTTCCGGCAATCACTGCCCCAAGCACTCTGAAATTCATAGCGGTGGTTTCCTGTTGTTCTTGATGGTCCGCGCAAGACGTCGATCGACGTTGCTCCTGAGCGTAAGCCACTCACTCTACCAACGCTCCCGCGCAGAACAAACGAAGCAATTCTCAGGTGCTAAGCGGCGGTTGTCATATCGCGCGGCTTTGGAACGACCGCGTCCACCAGAACGGCTCACATCAGGCAGGGAAAAAGCGATTCTCTGGCCGTGGCAAACCAAGATTCTCGCGCAGCGTCGCGCCTTCATACTCGCGCCGGAACAGCCCCCGATTCTGCAACTCCGGAATGACTTTATCGACGAAGTCATCGAGGCCAGCAGGAAGATGCGAGAACATCACATTGAACCCGTCCGAGCCCTCCTCCACCAGCCACTGCTCCATCTGATCCGCGATCATCGCCGCCGTGCCGACCATCTCCAGTCCCGAATAGCCGCCAATGCGCTGCGCGAGTTGACGAATCGTCAGCCCATCACGCTGCGCCCATTCGACCACCCTTTGCCGCGCCGTACGGCTCGCATTGGTCTCGGGAATCTCGGGCAGCGGGCCGTCTGGATCGAAGCCGGACACGTCGTGCCCCAATGCAATCGACAATGAAGCAAGGCCGCTCTCGTAGTGAACGAACGTGTCGAGCCGCGCGCGCGTTTCGCGCGCCTCGTCCAGCGTATCGCCGACCACGACAAAGGCAGCCGGCAAGATTTTCATATGGTCGCGTTGCCGCCCGAGTTTCTCCATGCGGCCTTTTACGTCCGCATAGAAGCGCTTTCCGTCGGCCAGGTTGCTTTGCGCGGTGAACACCACCTCGGCGGTTTCGGCCGCGATCTGCCGTCCCGCTTCGGATGAACCCGCCTGCACGATGACGGGCCAGCCCTGAACCGGGCGCGCGATATTCAACGGCCCGCGCACCGAGAAGTTCTCGCTCTTGTAGTTCAGCACATGCAATTTCTGCGGATCGAAGAATGTGCCGGTTGCCGTCTCGCGGATAAAGGCGTCGTCGGCCCAACTGTCCCAGAGGCCGGTGACCACATCGAAGAACTCGCGCGCACGCCGATAGCGTTCGTCGTGCTCGACATGCTCGTCGAGACCGAAATTGAGCGCGGCGTCCGGGTTCGATGTCGTCACGAGATTCCAGCCGGCGCGTCCGCCGCTGATGTGGTCGAGCGAGGCGAAACGCCGGGCGACGTGATACGGCGCGTCGAACGTTGTGGACGCCGTGGCGACCAGCCCTAGCCTTTCGGTCACCGCCGCCAGCGCGGGCAACAACGTCAGCGGCTCGAACGAAGTGACCGTGTGACTATGTTTGAGCGCATCCAGCGGCATATTAAGCACCGCGAGATGGTCGGCCATGAAGAACGCGTCGAAGCGGCCGCGTTCGAGCGTCTGCGCGAAACGCTTCAGATGCCCGAAATTGAAGTTGGCGTCCGGATAGGCGCCGGGATAGCGCCATGCACCGGTGTGGATCGTCGTGGGACGCATGAAGGCGCCGAGGCGAAGCTGACGTGACATGTGCCGCTCTCCATCGCGAATAGGTCGCGCCAGTTTAATCGCGCTTCGCCGCGGCTGCTTGCCGCCGCCTCGCTCGCCGATACCCGCTCCCGGCGCACTCGGTGCGACGCGCCGGCCGCCACTGTGCGCGGATTTGCGCCAGTGTTACGCATCCCAAATGCGTCCCCGCAGAAATACAAAGCACAAAATCTTCGTTCGCCCGGCGGGACTCCGTCACTAGACTGTGATTCAACTTGTCATAACAAGTACAGACAACCCCACGAACCATGACGAAACCCGACCCCGCCAACGTGCTGCCGCTCGCCGCTCCCCCGCTCTACGAGCAGATCAAGACGGAGTTGCGCGCGCGCATTCTCAACGGCACGTATGCGGCCCATTCGCAGATGCCATCCGAAAACGATCTGTGCGCGATGTTCGACGTCAGCCGCATCACCGTGCGGCAAGCCCTCGGCGATCTGCAGAAGGAAGGCCTCGTTTTCAAGCTGCACGGCAAAGGCACCTTCGTTTCCAAGCCGAAAGCCTTTCAGAACGTCAGCGCGCTGCAAGGCTTCGCCGAAGCGATGTCGTCGATGGGCTATGAAATCGTCAACCAGCTCAAGCACATCCGTTTCATTCCGGCGACCGCCCAGATCGCTCAGCGCCTCGCGTTGCCCGAGGGCGCGAAAGTGGCCGAGATCCATCGGGTGCGCCTGCTCAATCGCGAACCTGTGTCGCTTGAAATCACGTGGGTGCCGGAAGCACTGGGCAAACGCCTCGCCAATGCGGACCTCGTCACGCGCGATATTTTTCTGATTCTGGAGAACGACTGCGCGGTGCCGCTCGGCCACGCCGACGTCTCCATCGACGCGATTCTCGCCGACGAAGACATCGTCGAAGCGTTGAACGTGGAGGAAGGCAGCCCGGTGCTGCGGATCGAACGTCTCACACACAGCGCGGACGGCACGCCGATCGACTACGAATACCTCTATTTCCGCGGCGATGCCTTCCAGTACCGCTTTCGCATCGACCGTCAGAAAGAGAAGAAAAGCACAAGGAAGACGAAATGAACACACATGTGATCGAATACGACCTGGTGATCGTGGGCGGCGGCACGGCCGGTCCCATGGCTGCAGTCAAGGCCAAAGAGCAGAATCCGAACCTCAAGGTTTTGCTGCTGGAAAAGGCCAACGTCAAGCGCAGCGGCGCGATTTCAATGGGCATGGACGGCCTGAATAACGCCATCATTCCCGGTCACGCGACGCCCGAGCAGTACACGCGGGAAATCACTATCGCGAACGACGGCATCGTCGATCAGTCGGCGGTCTACGCGTACGCGCGGCACAGTTTCAAGACCATCGAGGAACTCGACCGCTGGGGCGTGAAGTTCGAAAAAGACGGCACCGGCGACTATGCCGTCAAGAAAGTGCATCACATGGGCTCCTATGTCCTGCCGATGCCCGAAGGCCACGACATCAAGAAAGTGCTGTACCGGCAGCTCAAACGCGCGCGGATTGCGATCACCAATCGGATCGTCGTCACTCGCGTGCTGACCGATGCGCAGGGGCGCGCCTGCGGCGTGCTGGGTTTCGATTGCCGTACGGCCGATTTCTACGTGGTGCGCGCGAAGGCGGTAATTCTCTGCTGCGGCGCGGCGGGCCGGCTCGGCTTGCCGTCATCGGGCTATCTGATGGGCACCTACGAGAATCCCACCAACGCCGGCGACGGCTACGCAATGGCCTATCACGCCGGCGCCGCGCTGGCGAACCTCGAATGCTTCCAGATCAATCCGCTGATCAAGGATTACAACGGCCCGGCCTGCGCGTACGTGACGGGACCGCTCGGCGGCTTTACAGCGAACGGCAAGGGCGAACGCTTCATCGAGTGCGATTACTGGAGCGGCCAGATGATGTGGGAGTTTTATCAGGAACTCCAGAGCGGCAATGGCCCGGTGTTTCTCAAACTCGACCATCTCGCGGAAGAGACCATCCAGACCATCGAGCAGATCCTGCATACGAACGAGCGCCCGAGCCGCGGACGTTTTCATGCGGGACGCGGCACCGACTATCGCGAGCAGATGATCGAGATGCACATCTCCGAGATCGGCTTTTGCAGCGGTCATAGCGCATCCGGCGTGTATGTGAACGAGCGCGCGGAAACCACGGTTGCCGGTCTTTATGCCGCCGGCGACATGGCCGCCGTGCCGCACAACTACATGCTCGGCGCGTTTACCTATGGCTGGTTCGCGGGCCACAACGCCGCGCAATACGTCGAGGGCCGTGAGCATGCCGCGTTGGACGATCAGCAGATCGCAGCCGAGCGCTCGCGCATTTATGCGCCGCTCGAACGGGACACTGGACTCGCGCCGGCGCAAGTCGAATACAAACTGCGCCGCATGGTGAACGACTATCTGCAACCGCCGAAGGTCACACGCAAGATGGAAATCGGCCAGCAACGTTTTGCTGAAATCGCCGACGACATCGCGCAGATCAAGGCCGACAATCCGCACGAACTGATGCGCGCCGCCGAAGTGCGGGCGATTCGCGATTGCGCCGAAATGGCGGCGCACGCATCGCTGTATCGCACGGAGAGCCGCTGGGGGCTGTACCACCATCGGGTCGACTATCCGCAGCGCAACGACGCCGAATGGTTCTGCCACACGCATCTGAAGAAAGACGCAACGGGTCGCATGAGAAGCGAAAAGCGCGCCGTCGAACCGTACGTGGTGCCGCTCGACGATCACGACAGTCACGCCTATCAGAACCTGCGCATCGCCGAGCCCGCGCTTGCCGACGCCTGAGGAGCCATCATGCCGACCACACCGCACGACATTTTCCAGCGCAGCGCCGCGCCCGTCACGATCGATGAGGACAAGTGCATTGCCGACAAAGGCTGCACCGTCTGCGTGGATGTCTGCCCGCTCGACCTGCTCGCGATCGATCTGACCAAGGGCAAGGCCTATATGAAGTTCGACGAATGCTGGTACTGCATGCCTTGCGAAAAAGATTGTCCGACCGATGCGGTCAGGGTCGAGATTCCTTATCTGCTGCGTTAATGAAGAACCATCCGCTTTGAAGCACGGCTGCTTATTAACCGGGGTTTAACTCATGAATATCCGCCATCTGCTTGCCACGACGCTCCTCGCGAGCGGCCTGCTGGCGCTCACCGCCGGCGCGGCGCGCGCCGAGACCATCCGCATTGCGATCGGCACTCAGGACACGACAATCAATTGCGCCACCGGCGGCCTGCTGATCCGCGAACTGAATCTGCTCGACAAGTATCTGCCGCACGACGGCAAGTACAAGGACGTCAACTACGACGTGCAATGGAAAGACTTCACGTCCGGCGCGCCGATCACCAATGAAATGGTCGCGGGCAAGCTCGATTTCGGATCGATGGCGGACTTTCCCGGCTCATTGAACGGCACGGCTTTCCAGAAGGCCGGCAAGAAGAGCGTGTTCATCACCGTGCTCTCGGGCAGCATCGAGGGCAGCGGCAACGGCATCGTCGTGCCGGACGACTCGCCGATCCGCTCGCTCGCCGACCTGAAGGGCAAGACGATCTCGGTGCCGTTTGCTTCAGCGGCGCACGGCATGCTGCTGCGGGCCGTCAAGGCGCAAGGCTGGAATCCCGAGACCGACGTGAACATCATCACGCAGTCGCCGGAAGTGGCTGGCAGCGCGTTGAAGGCGCACAAGATCGACGCGCATGCCGACTTCGTGCCGTTCGCCGAACTGTTCCCGTTCCGCGGCTTTGCGCGCAAGATTTACGACGGCGCGCAGACGCATGCGCCGACCTTCCACGGCACGCTGGTCGACGCGGACTATGCGAAGCGCTATCCGGAAGTGGTGGTCGCGTATTTGCGCGCGGTGATTGAAGCCAACCAGTTGTTTGCGCAGGATCCGGAAAAATACAGCCAGCTGATCCAGAAAGTGACCGGCATCGACGCTGAAGTCAATTATCTGTTTCACGGGCCGCTCGGTCTGCAAACACGCGATCTGACGTGGAAGCCCGAATACCGTCAGGCGACGGTCACGGCCATCAGCACGCTCAAGCTGCTGAAAAAGACCGACGTCGATCTGGACGTGAACACTTTTATCGACGATCGCTATATCCGCGAAGCGTTCAAGCAATCCGGCCTGAACTACGACGCGGCGCTCAAGAACTACGCGAAGCAAGCGCTCGTCGCCAACGACGCTCAAACCGGCAAACGCATCACCGATCCGCGCAGCGTGACGCAGGTCTGGATCGATGGCGAAGGCAAGGTGCGCGACTATGCGTCGGCGCAGGAGGCATTCTCCGCGGTCAATACGCTCGAACAAGGCGGCAAGAAAGTGCGCGTCGTCTACATCCAGGACCATGCGAGCGGACTGAAGCTGTTTGCCAACCAGGCGTGGTACGTGAAAGACGCCAAGGGCAACCTCGCCGGATTCCTGCTGAAAGACAACGCGGATAGCTACGCGAAGCAGGTGAATGGCAACGTCGTGGATTTCGCCGCCGCCAAAACCGACGCGACGCAATCTGTCGCGGCGCGCTGACCGATAAGCGGCGTGCCTTGGCGTGCCTCACTCAGGAGAGTCCTCGATGTCAGCCATTCTTGAAGCCGCGGAAACCACGCGCATGCAGCGCGGTGCAGTCAGTCCGCGTGTCTGGAGACCAGCCCGTCTTGTCCGCGCATTGACCAGGATCGCCGCCGTTCTGGCCTGTGTGGGCATCTGGCAAGTACTCGCCGAACATCATGTCTCGTTGGGCTTCGTGACCTTCGCCAATGTGCCCGCGCCGAGCGATGTCGTGCCGGCGGCGTGGTCCCTGCTGCACTCGCCGAAGCTGCCGATGCACCTGCTATCAAGCCTCACGCGCGTGCTGGTGGGGTTCGTCGCGGCGAGCGTCGTCGGCATTGGACTCGGGCTCGCCATCGGCCGCTATCGCGCGTTCGAAGACACCTTGCTGCCGCCGCTCGAAGTGTTGCGGCCAATTCCCGCGGTTGCGTGGATCCCGCTCGCCATCCTGATGTTTCCCTCATCGGAGATGAGCATGATGTTCATCACCTTCATCGGCGCGCTGTTTCCGATCCTGCTCAACACGATTCACGGCGTGGAAGGCGTCGATCCGCGGCTGGTCGCGACCGCACGTTCGCTCGGCACGCGCGGCGGCGCGCTGCTGGGCGAAGTGATCCTGCCGGGCGCCGCGCCCGCGATCGTCACGGGCCTGTCGATCGGCATGGGCACCGCGTGGTTCTGTCTGGTGAGCGCCGAGATGATCGCGGGTCAATACGGGATCGGCTATTTCACATGGGAGTCGTACACGTTGCAGAACTATGCGGACATCGTTGTCGGCATGCTGCTGATCGGCGCGTTGGGCATGGGCAGCAGTCTGCTGGTGCGGCGCGCCGGCCTCGCGCTGATACCGTGGTACCGGATGGAGGCGTCGCAACGATGAGTACGGAATCGCAATCGAAACCAGCGGGCCGCATCGACGTGCGGGCGCTGAGCGTGGAAGTGGGCTTGCGCGAGCAGCGTTTCACCGCGCTCGATCAACTGGACTTCAGCGTTGAACCCGGCGAGTTTGTCTGCGTGCTGGGACCATCGGGATGCGGCAAATCCACCCTGCTGGCCGCGCTCGCCGGTCATGTGACGGCCAGCGCGGGCGAGATTGCCGTCGACGGTGAACGGGTGCTGCGCCCTCACCCGGAACGCGGCCTCGTGTTCCAGCAGCACACCCTGTTTCCGTGGAAGCGCGTGATCGACAACGTCGCGTTCGGCCTGAAGATGAAGGGCCTCCCCGCCGACGAGCGGCGCCGGCAAGCAAGCGATCTGCTCGACCTGGTCGGCCTGAGCGGATTCGGCGCGCGCTACCCGGCACAGTTGTCGGGCGGCATGCAGCAGCGGGTGGAAATCGCGCGCGCGCTGATCAACCGGCCGCGCGTGCTGCTGATGGACGAGCCGTTCGGCGCGCTCGACGCGCAGACGCGCCGCATGATGCAAGCCTTGCTGCTCGACGTGTGGACCCAGGTTCATACGACCGTGCTGTTCGTCACGCACGATATCGACGAAGCGCTGTTTCTCGCCGACCGCATTCTCGTGCTGTCGCAGCGGCCTGCGCGCATCGTCGCCGACCTGCGCGTCACGTTGCCGCGTCCGCGCGACGACGAGACCACGACCGACGCGCAATTCGTCGACATCAAGCGGCGCTGCCTCGCGTTGCTGCGCGAAGCGGCGGCGGCATGACGGGTTTTATCCGTTCCACTCCAGACATCACTGAATTCATGACCGATATTTCGCTTCCGCTGACGTTCGACCCCGACTCTCTCGATCCGGAAGCCGCCGCACTGCTGCCGCGTTTGACATCCACGGACGCCGCGGTGCGCCGCATTGCCCTGCTGGCGCTCGCGGACCTGGAGGACGAAACCGTGCTCGAACCGATCGTCGTCGCGTTGCGTCAGGACACGTCTTCGGAAGTTCGTGCGCAGGCCGCTCAGGTGCTCGGTGCATGGGAACGTGCGGACGCGGTAGCGGCGCTCTGCGAAGCGCTGGCGGATCCCGTCGAGGACGTGCGCGAAGCGGCCGCGCAGAGTCTGTCCGGTTTGAAGGACCCGCAATCGGGACCGCTGCTTGCAGCCTGGACCACGCATCAGGATCCGTTCGTGCGCCAAGCCGTTCTTCGCGGACTGCGCGAATTGCGCTATGCAGGCGCACTTGAACCCGCGTTGGACGCGCTGACAGCAAGCGAAGACCTCGTGCGGCTCGAAGCGGTGAGCGTGCTCGGCTGGCTGAAAAGCGAGCGCGCGCTTGGGCCCCTCACCAGCATCGCCGCGCATGATCCGAATGCCGCCGTGCGGCGCGCGGCGATTGGCGCGTTGGGCATCGGCGCCGCATCGACTGAAGACACCGTTGCCGCGTTGCTCGGTGCCTTACGCGACGTCGCGTGGCAGGTGCGTGAAGAAGCGGCGGCGACGCTCGGCAAACTGCGCGCGGCGGCCGCGCGAGATGCGTTGCTCGACGCGCTAAACGACGACTACTGGCAAGTCCGTCTGCAAGCGGTCCGCGCGTTGGGCAAACTGCGCGACGCGAGCGCGAGCACGGCGGTCGCGTCGCTGTTGACGCATGCGATCAGCAATTTGCGCAAGGAAGCGGCATTGTCGCTTGGAGAACTGGGCGACGCAGCGTCGCTGCCGGCCTTGCGGACAGCGGCAACGGATCCCGATCCGGAAGTCCGCAAAGCGGCGCGGATCGCGTTGACGCAAATCGAAAGCACACAGCGATGAACGCCCCTCAGCAGATCACGGTCCACGCCGCGAGCGGTCGGTTGTCCCTCACGTGGGACGACGGACGCACGCAATCGATCGACAACGCGACGTTGCGAAAACGCTGCCCTTGCTCGACCTGCCGACGCCTGGCGCATTCGGGTGAGGCGAGACTCGATTCGCCACCTGTCGCGATCGTCGACATGCAGCCGATGGGCTACGGCATGCAGATCGTCTTCAGCGACGGACACGCGCAGGGGATTTACCCATGGGAATACCTGAAGCGAATCGATTGAAAACAGGCGTCAGAGCCGATGCTCATTTTCACTGTGAGCAAGCCTTAGTCTTCGCCGACATATCCATGCCCGAATTCGTTAGTGGCCGCGCATGAGCGGCTAATCGACAATTGGCGCGTCGGCCAGATGCATACACTCCTTCGTTGCCGGCCCCTCCCGCATTCGAAAAGACCCATGAGAACCGCCCCGCCCCGTCAGCTTCATCTGAACGTCAATATTCTTCACTCCGGCTTTGTCCCGTCCGCGTGGCGTACCGAGGATGCGGACCCTCGCGCCTTCGTCGATATCGCCCACTATGTTCGTGTCGCGCAAATCGCCGAAGCGGCGAAATTCGACGCCGTGTTTCTCGCGGACAACGCATCGATCGCCGATCAGATCGACTTCCGCCCCATCACGGCGCTGGAGCCGACCGTCCTGCTCGCCGGCATTGCTTCCGCGACGACCCATATTGGCGTGATCGGCACGGCATCGACGAGCTACAACGAGCCGTATAACATCGCGCGGCGCTTCGCCACGCTGGATCATCTGAGCGCGGGCCGCGCCGGCTGGAACATCGTGACGACCGCCGATCTTGGCTCGGCCCGCAACTTCGGCCGCGACGCGGTGCCCAATCACGCTGAACGCTATGAGCGCGCCGCCGAATTCACCGAGGTCGTGAAGGCGCTCTGGGACAGTTGGGAAGACGACGCTTTTATCGGCGACAAGGCGAGCGGCCGCTTCATCGACCCGGCGAAGGTGCATCGCATCGACCATCGCGGCAAGTACTTCAGCGTCGACGGTCCGTTCAATCTGCCGCGTAGCGCCCAGGGGCATCCGGTGCTGATTCAGGCGGGCGGCTCGGCGGACGGACGCGAGCTGGCGTCCCGGCACGCGGAAGCCGTATTCTCCGCCTCGCAGTCGTTCGACGAAGCGGCGGCCTATGCGCGCGAACTGAAGTCGCGCGCCGCGGCGTTGGGACGCGGCAACGACGCGATCCGTGTGCTGCCGGGTCTCACCACCATCATCGGTGCAACCGAGACTGAAGCGTTGCGCCGCCGCGATGAACTGGTCGATCTGATTCCGTGGACCTACAGCCTCACCCGGCTGGCCGGCATCCTGGGCGTCGGCGTCGAGCGGTTGAAACTCGATGAGCGTCTGCCTGACGATCTCTCGCTGCCCGGCGGCGGCAACGGCAATCACACGTTCTTCCATGCGACGCTCGCCCAGGCACGTACGAACGGATACACGGCTCGTCAGCTAATCCGCGCGCTTGCGGGCGGTGGCGGGCATCGTGTCGTCGTCGGCACGCCGGAGCAGATCGCCGACGATATCGAACACTGGTTCAAAGGCGGCGCCGCCGACGGCTTCAACCTGATGCCGGATGTCTTGCCAAGCGGCTTGCAGGACTTCGCCGACGGCGTGGTTCCGCTTCTGCAAAAACGCGGCATTTTCCGCACCGACTACGAAGGGTGCACGCTGCGCGAACACTTCGGGTTGCAACGGCCTGTGAGCCGCCACTTTGAAGCACGGGAAGTGGCAGTCGTGTGAGCGCGGCCGCCGCCTCATTCATGAACGCACGGTGAGGCGGCCCGTCAAAAGAACAGCAGCGTGCGCAATTCGATACTGCGGCGCGGCGGCGCATCGGCGGATGAAGTGGGATCGTCGAATGCCGTATGCGCGGTCAGCCGCGCGATGCCATCACCCGCTGAGTCGTAGATCTTCAACAGCAGGAACTCATCGGGCGTCATGTTGGGAAAGTAGTACCAACGGTGCCGCGGATTGAACACCAGCGCATACGTCTCGCCCAGCTTGTCGGGATAGACGAGATCCGAAGCCACCAGATCGTTGAGCGCAATACTGCGCGAATCGCACAGCGCGAGCGGCGACGACTGCACCGTTTCGCCGATCGGACGCCACAGGTTGACGATCGCCACACGGCCCTGCAGCAAGCGCTCGGCTTCGCCTGCCGGCAGATGATCGCGCACCCGGCGCGGGCCCGACACGAACGTCTGGTCGTTGTGGATGTACTTGACCGGTTCCCGCACACCAGCGGCGCGCTCAGGCTTGCCGTCGCGAAGTGTGTGATCGAACACGACGACCCGTCGCGCGCCCGTCGCTTCTTTCAGCAGTTGTTCGGCTTCCCGATAGTAGATGGATTCGATCTTCGCCGGATCGGAGAAATCGCTCAACGCACTTGCACGCCGATGCAATTCGAAGCCGTTGCGATCGAGCCATAACGCACCCGGCGGCGGCGCGACCCGCGCATTCGATATCGTCACCCGATGCGGCCGGTACACGCCGCTGCGCTTCGGCACGCCGGGCGGCGGCTCGTATTGATACGACACCGGCTTTTCGCCGGTGAACTCGAGATAATTCAATTCCGCCTCGACCGTCGTGGCGGCGGCCGGCCTGTCGATGACGATCTCGCTCATGGTTACCTCCTCATCACGTTCAAACGATTCGTTGAATGGCTTCAGATCGATTGACGGCGGCCACGCGCAGCGTTACGCAAGCGTTCGCCGCGGATGCCGCGGATGCCGCCATCGACCTTCACATTCAAGCAGCGTAGGCGAGCGTTGACGAGGATGGAAATAACGGATCGTGGAAAGTTAAGCTGCCGCACGCAAATTCGCGTCGGCCACTGCGAGCTTTTGGGGAATCGGATTCAACCCAGTGTCGAGGCGCCTGATGCGCCGCACGAATAGGGTGAGGAAGCGGCGGCCATCGCGGCCGCCGCTTATCGTCAGCGTCGTGAAGACAGCCGTCGCACCACCGACACCAGCGCGTCGACTTCATCGCAGGTGTTGTAGAACGCGAGCGACGGCCGCACGGTTGCTTCGACGCCGAAGCGCCGCAAGATCGGCTGCGCGCAGTGATGCCCCGAACGCACGGCGATGCCCTCTTCGTTCAGCGCCTGCCCTACTTCCTCGGTTTCGTAGCCCTTCAGCACGAAGGACAGCACGCTGGCCTTGTCGCGTGCCGTGCCGATCAGACGCACACCGGGCACCGGTTGCAGCACGCTCGTCGCATACGCCAGCAGATCGTGCTCATAACGCGCGATATTTTCGATGCCCACGCGCTGAACGTAATCGATGGCCGCACCCAGGCCGACCGCATCGGCGATATTGCCCGTGCCGGCTTCGAAACGACTCGGCGGCGGCTGGAATACAGTACGCTCGAACGTCACGTCCGCGATCATGTTGCCGCCACCCTGCCACGGCGGCATGTCTTCCAGAATCGCGCGCTTGCCGTACACCACGCCGATGCCGGTCGGACCGAACACCTTGTGACCCGAGAACACAAAGAAGTCCGCGTCGATGGCCTGGACGTCCACCCGCATGTGCGATACCGACTGCGCACCGTCGACCAACGCCTTCGCACCCGCGCGATGCGCCAGCTCGACGATTTCCTTGACCGGCACGACTGTGCCGAGCGCGTTCGACACCTGCGTGACCGAGACGATTTTCGTGCGGTCGTTGAGCAACCGCCGGTATTCGTCGAGCAGAACCTGGCCGCTGTCGTCGACCGGAATTACGCGCAGCTTCGCACCGGTTTGCGCGGCAAGCTGCTGCCACGGCACGATGTTGGCGTGATGCTCGAGGTGCGAGACGATGATCTCGTCGCCCTCGCCGACATGCTGCACGCCCCACGTCTTGGCGATCAGATTGATCGCCTCGGTAGTGCCGCGCACGAAAATGATTTCCTCCGGCGACGCCGCGCCGATGAAACGCTGCACCTTGCTGCGTGCGGCCTCATAGGCGTCGGTGGCGCGGCCGGCCAACGCATGCGCCGCCCGGTGGATGTTGGAGTTTTCATGCGCGTAGAAATACGCGAGCCGGTCGATCACCGCCTGCGGTTTGTGCGTAGTCGCGGCATTGTCGAACCACACCAACTGACGGCCGTTGACGCGCTCCTGCAGAATCGGAAAGTCGCGGCGAATCGCATTCACATCGAATGGCGGATGCGCTGACGGTCCCGCATGCGGCACGCCATCCGCCGCACCGGGTGTCTGCCCAGGAAAACGCGACGGCGCATTCAGATCCAGAAAATAATGCGGGCTGCCAGCGTGCTGCGCCGGCGTCGAAGGCGATGCCGCGTGCGAGGTGGACTGACGGTCGTACGGGAAGCGTTGTTCGGCAAGCGGCTGATCGACTGCGGGGAGACCGAACGATTGCGCACTCACCTCGTTCCAGACCGGCACGACGATATCCGGCGACGCCGCTGCCGAGGCACGAGGCTGGCCCGATTCACCGAGGAAATAGTACGGCGATGCGGCTGCCGGCGGGACCGGCGACGCAATTGACGAGGGCGCCGCACCACCGGCAGACGGACGCTGTGCGCCGTGTCCCTCGGGCACACCCAGCGCGGCTCCGCCAAAGCGCGGATCCAGTGCGGGCGCGACCGTCACCACGTTATCCGACAAGCCGTTCGCCGCCGTTGCATGCGGCCCCAACGCGGGCGCGCGATTGCCCAGCGAGAGAACATGCGTCGGCGCCGAGGGCAGCAGGTTGCCACCCGGCACGTGTCCTTGTGGCAACGCCGCGCCGGGTACACCCGTGCCCGTGCCGCCAGGGCCCGCGAGCGGCGAGCCGGCCGGAGCCGGATTGCTGATCTCGCTGGTCACGGGCGCCGTGAACGGCAGCGTGCCGGCGACACCGGGCGTCGCACTTGCGTGCGCAGGGTTGCCCGGCAACGCCGAGAAGAACGCATTGGCCAGCGACGCCAACGTCGCCGGATCGGGGAGTCCCGCAGGCAAACCCCCAGGCGGACCGGTCGGCACATCGTGCGGCAGGACGCTGTCCATGGGCTTACTTGTAGGTATCTGGGTAGTCATGGTACTTGCCGATCTCCACGTCATCGAGAACTGCCAGCGCGTCCGGCGAATGCACCGCGAGCGAGCAATAGAGCGAGATCAGATACGACGCGATCGCATGATTGTTGATGCCCATGAAGCGCACCGACAGCCCCGGACCCTGCTCACCGGCCACGCCCGGCTGGAACAGGCCGACCACGCCCTGGCGCTTGTCGCCCACGCGCAGCAACAGGATCTTGGTCTTGCCGTCGGCAACCGGCACCTTGTCCGACGGAATCAGCGGAATGCCGCGCCACGTAATGAACTGCGAGCCGAACAGGCTGACGGTCGGCGGCGGCACGCCACGGCGCGTGCATTCACGGCCGAAGGCGGCGATCGCGAGCGGATGCGTCAGGAAGAACGCCGGCTCTTTCCATACCTTGGTCAGCAATTCGTCGAGGTCGTCCGGCGTGGGCGCGCCGGTCAGCGGAAACACGCGCTGCTCTTCGGCCACATTCGCGAGCAGGCCGTAGTCCGGGTTGTTGATCAACTGGCTTTCCTGCAATTCCTTGATCGTCTCGATCGTGAGGCGCAGTTGTTCCTTGATCTGATCGTGCGGGCTGCTGTACAGATCCGAGATCCGCGTGTGCACGTCGAGCACCGTGCTGACCGCATTCAGGAAGTACTCGCGCGGTTGCTCTTCGTAAGGCACGAAGGTGCGCGGCAGGATGCTTTCATCTTCGCGCGCGGTGCAGGCTGCCTTCACGGCTTCAGGATTCTTCACCTGGTTCAGACGATAGATGCCTGCCTCGACCGGCAGCCATTGCAGCAGATGCGTGAGCCAACGCGGCGTGATCGTGGCGAGTTGCGGAACGGTTTTGGTGGCATTGGCTAGTTGCCGTGCTGCGGTATCGCCGAGCGCCGTCAGGCCGCCCACTGTTGCTGTCATCTAAAGCTCCAGGGTTTGATAGAAGAAAAACGGGAAAGCTTATGAGAAAAAGTGATTATCGGGAGGCAACCCCAGCCCTTCAACATGCTATAGACGGCAGCAGAAGGTCTGCTAACTCGCCGGGATGGGATCGACACGCGCGGGACGCACGAGTCCGGCGACATCCGCACTGTCGGAAGATGGGTTGAGCAGGCGTTCGATCGGCACCTGGAACGCGCGGGCCAGCTTGTCGACCGTGACGATCGACGCGATGGCGGAACCGCGTTCGATCTCGCCGACATACGATCGGTTGAGTCCGGCGTGCTCGGCCAATTGCTCCTGAGACCACCCGCGCGTCTCGCGAAGACGCCGCACCGCAGCGCCGAACTCCCTGACGAGTCCGCTCATCGCGTGGCTCCCGCCGCGACAGGCTCAGCGCCTGCATGAACGCGCGGTGTGCGATCGTGGCCCGCGGCAGCGCCCGTGCCTTCGTTGCGCGACACGGCCTGCGTCACATGAGAACCCGGCGCGACGTCCTGGGTCAGCCACACATTGCCGCCGATCACCGAACCCTGTCCGAGCGTGACGCGTCCAAGAATCGTCGCGCCCGCGTAGATCACGACGTCGTCCTCGACAATCGGATGGCGCGCGTGGCCTTTCTCCAGATGACCTTGCGCATCGCGTGGAAAGCGCTTCGCGCCCAACGTGACCGCCTGATAGAGGCGTACCCGTTCGCCGATCACGGCCGTTTCGCCGATCACGACACCCGTTCCATGATCGATGAAGAAGCCGGCGCCGATCTTCGCACCGGGATGGATATCGATACCGGTTTGCGCATGTGCAAGCTCGCCGACGATCCGCGCCAGCAGCGGCAGGCCCAGTCCATAAAGCTCGTGCGCGAGCCGGTGATGAATCATCGCCAGCACGCCCGGGTAACACAGCAGCACTTCGTCCACGCTGCCCGCCGCGGGATCACCGTGAAACGCCGCTAACACGTCGCTGTCGAGCAAGCTGCGAATCGCCGGTAAGTGCGCTGCAAAAGCGCGCACCGCGATCTCCGCCTGCGCCTCGATCGTGGCGGCGGCCGGCGGTTGATGCCGGCTGCGGTAGTGCAGTTCCAGCCGCGCCTGACTCAGCAGCGCGTGCAGCGCGGCGTCGAGTGCATGCCCGACATAGAAGTTTTCACTTTCCTGACGCAGATCGGGTGGCCCGAGCCGCATCGGAAAGAGCACCCCTTTGAGCGTATCCACGATCTCCGCGAGCGCCTCGCGCCCCGGCAATTCGCGCCCGCCCGGTTCGAGCGAGCGCTTCTGCACTTCGCGCCATTGCTGACGGACCGTCTGAAGCGCCTCAACAATCTCATCGACATCAAACACAGCCACAGCGGTTACTCCCGTAAAGTGCAGCGTGGACGATCAGGTTCTTCAGTCCTGAATCCACGGCAGCCCGTGAAAGCGCCAACCATTGCTGGCGCCGCGCCGTTGCGCGTCGTCCAGTTCCCCTTCAAAACCTTCCAGAACGTTGAAAACCTGCGTGAAGCCGGCCTTCGCGGCGGCCTCGGCGGCCAGCGCCGAGCGGTTGCCGCTGCGGCACAGCAGCAGCACGACCGCGTCTTTGCCGGTTTTGGCTTCCAGCTCGCGCACGAAGCGCGGATTGCGCGTCAGACTGGTGCCGGTCGCCCACGCGACATGCACACTGTCCGGCACGAGTCCGACAAATTTGCGTTCTTCGGCGGTGCGCACATCCACCAACACGGCATCGCCGGCCTGGACGAGTGCCCACGCATCCTGCGGCGGCACGCCGCCCGCGTAGGGCAAACCGGCATCGGTCGCGCGGGAGCGGGCGGCTTCGAGCAGCGCGTGGGTGGGTCGTTCTGCGAGTTCAAGCGTCATGACGTCTCCTTCGATATCGCGCGAATCCTTACGCGCTGGTTCAAGGCACCGGCGAAAGCAACCGCCTATAGCCATCAGGAGACACTATGAAAGAGACGCGGCCGAAGCCGAACCAATTAATTGTGATTTCTAAAGAAGCATCGGTTTGGTCGCTGCGGCTCAAGACTGCCCTGCTCCATGCCACCGTCCATCGCAACCATCATTCCGGCGGGATGTCGAGCGGCACGACAAACATGCCTGCGGTGTATTCCATATGAAAATAGCCGCAGCGTGCGTAGGCCGCGATGCGTTCGAGCCGCTCGGGCGATTGCGCGCCGTGGCCGGGACCGGGCCTGTCGGCGGTGGATTGATCAGAGGTAACGCTCGCGTGCTTCGACCATTGCATCTGCAGCGCGCGCAGCGGATGCCGAAGTCCAACCCGGAACAAGGTCGTGGAAAGCGTGGCCATACGGCCTCCGTCGATTCATGGCTATACGGACGAATCTAGTGGTCCGCATAAGGAAGCGCAAACAAGGTTTTATGGATTGGTTTTCGGAAAACGCATCACACGCTAATCACGCCGGGTAGCCGGAATTGCAAAGTCGAATCGATACCGGAATAACGTTGCGAGAATAAATCGGTTCGGTCGCGCAGTGCGCTCCGATAAAGTGATCCGCATCGCCAGGGGCGTCCTTGCCCCTCAGGCTCGCACGTCGAATTCATTCTTTCCAGGAGCAACCACCCATGACGACATCGAACGCACGTACCGCCGACCATTCGATCGACCGGCAATTCCTCGACCGCTGGTCGCCGCGCGCTTTCCGTTCCGATCCCATCCCCGACGCAACCCTGCTGACGCTTCTCGAAGCGGCCCGTTGGGCGCCTTCTTCCTATAATTCCCAACCCTGGCGATTCGTCTATGCAAGACGCGATACGCCGCATTGGGAACAATTCCTCGGATTCCTCAACGAATTCAATCGAAGCTGGGCGAGACACGCCGCGGCCATTGTCATCGTGCTGTCGAAGAGCACGTTCACGCCGCCCGGCGGCGCGGCTGAAGTCCCCGCGCCGACTCATTCGTTCGACACCGGCGCCGCCTGGGGCTATCTGGCGCTGCAGGCCAGCCTCTCCGGATGGCATGCGCACGGCCTGGCCGGCATCGAACGCGAGACGATCCGCCAGGCACTCGCCGTCCCGGACGTTTATTCGATCGAGGCCGCTATCGCGATCGGCCGCGCGGGCGACAAGGCCTCACTGCCGGAAGCGCTGCAGGCCCGCGAAGTACAGAGTCAGCGGACGCCGCTGTCCGTCATTGCGTCGGAAGGGCGGCTCGCGCTCTGACGGGAGGATTCGAGCCGGCGCGCGTCGATGCGCGCCTGATACGCTCTCTCAATGCGCCCGAACCAGCAACTCGTAGCTCGCGTCCTGGTTCGCGGTCGACTGCCGTGCGCGGCCCCAGCCGACTGCGCGCCGGTAGTGTCCGAACGCCGTGTCGCCGACCTTGCCGATCTCGCCGAGCGGCATCGGCTCGATCTGCGGCGCCACGAATAGTGCGTCTTCGGGACAATACAGCTCGCACATGAAGCAGGTCTGACAATCGTCCTGACGGGCGATACGCGGCACGCCGTCCTGCACGGCGTCGAACACATTGGTGGGGCACGCGCGCACGCAGATGTTGCACCCTGTGCAGCGCGCGCTGTCGACGATTTCGATCATGCCGCGGCTCCTTCGGTTTGGGCAATTGGCCGCGGCACGGCCACCCTGTCGATCCAGACTTCGTCCAGTCCACCGCTCAAAAGACGCTGCCTCTGCGACGGATCGGGCGCGGCATGCTCGCGACGCCGATGCATCCCGCGCGTCTCGGTGCGTTGCTGCGCGCTGCGATACATCCACCGCGAGGTGGCCAGCATCGCCGCCGCCTCGCGAGCGCGCACCGCATCGAGCGTGTTTCGCGGCGGCCCGGCGCCGCGCACGCGATGCCACAGTGCATCGAGACGCGAGAGCGAGTCATCGAGCAGATCGCCCTGGCGAGCCCAGTTGCGCTGCGTCGGAAACACCTCGTGCTGCACGCTGCGAATCACCTCGTTGCTGTCATAAGGCGCGGTGCCGCCGCCGTCGCGCAGTCCTGCGCCGCCTGCACGCAACACCCTGCCCTGGTGCCCGGCACGCCCTTGTGAACGGTTGTAGTCCGCCGCGCCCGCGCCGGCCCAGAAACCGGACGACATCGCCCATGCCGCGTTATGGCTACCGCCACCGGTGAACCCGCCACAGATCAACTCGCGCGTGGCCGCATCGCCGGCGGCGTAGAGTCCCTCGACCGAGGTCGCACACGTCTCATCGATCAGATTGAGGCCGCCGGTTCCCCGCACCGTCCCTTCCAGACGCAGTGTGACCGGGAAATGCTGCGTGAATGGGTCGATGCCGAGCCGGTGGAACGGCAGGAAGAAGTTTGGTTGCGCCGTGCGCATCCATGCGCGAATCTGTTCGTCGGCGCGATCGAGGCAGGCGAACACGGGCTCGCTCTGCAGTGTTTGAGCGATCACCCCACGCCCATGCGACGAACCCGCGCCCGGGATCACAGAACCGTCCCGGTAATAGAACGTCGCCCAGTTATAGAACAGCGATTTCGTCACCGATGAAAACGCCGGCCCAAGGCCATAGGCGTTCGAAAACTCCATGCCCGACAGCGCCGCCCCGACTTCGGCGGCCATTAGCTGGCCGTCGCCGGTGAGCACGTTGCAACCCAGCGCATTGCTGAGAAACGCACAGCCGCCCGTCGCGATCACGACGGCGCCCGAGCGCACGATCCACGCCTCGCCGGCCTGACGATCGACGCCCGCCGCACCGGCTACCGCGCCGCGTTCGTCGACCAGCAGTTCCAGCGCCGGGCTGTGATCGAGTAGGCGCACGTTGGCTTCCTTGACGCGCTTGCGCATCAGACGCATGTACTCAGGCCCTTGCAACGACGTGCGTCGTTGTTCGCCGGATTCATCGACCGGGAAGGGATAGCCCCACTCGGCGAGTTGCTGCGCGTTGATCCAGGTCTGCTCGAGCACGCGATCCATCCACGACTGTTCGGCCAGTTCTCCGCCCAGCTTGAAACGACTCGCTTTCGCGTGGCCGCGCGCATCCCCGTCGGGCGGCACGTACCAAACGCCTGTGCCGGCCGGCGCGGTCGCGCCCGAGGTGCCGCAAAACCCTTTGTCCGCCAGCACTACACGCGCGCCGCTCGCGGCCGCGCTGATCGCCGCCCATGTGCCGGCCGGACCACCGCCGATCACGAGGACGTCGGCATCGTGCCGCACCGCGCTGTCTGCAGCCGTCACCGGAGGCCGGCCATGTTTTCCCGCGTTGTCCGTCATGAAGGAGTTTCCCTGAGGTGATGTGCCGACTGTCCGACGAAGTTGAACGCTCAGCGCTCGCCTTGCCAGGCTGTCAGCCGCCGTTCCGCCAGCAGGACGGCGTGATTGAACACGAGGCCGAGTAACGCAAGCGTGACAATGCCGGCGTACATCTTCGGAATCTCGAACGTGAATTGCGAGTAATTGACGAGGTAGCCGAGTCCCGCTTTCGCGCCCACCATTTCGGCCGCGATCAGCACGAGAATGGAATAGGCGCCCGCGACACGAATGCCCGTGAAGACAGTCGGCACCGACGCGGGCAGCACGACCTTGCGGAACAGCTGCAACGGGGTCAGCCCCATCGAGAGCGCCGAGCGGATCAGCAATGGATCGACATTGCGCACGCCGCTGACGGTATTGAGCACGACAGGCCAGATGCACGAGTACACGACCATCGAGACCTTCGAGGTCTCGCCCATGCCTAGCACCAGCACGAAGACGGGAAGCAGCGCGAGCGGCGCCGTATTGCGAAACAACTCAAGCAGCGGATTGAGAAGCTCCGCAAGCGTGCGATACCAGCCGATCACAAGACCCAGCGGCACGCCGACGGCCACCGCAATCGCAAAGCCGCCCACGGCCCGTGTCGCGCTGGCAAACAGATGGTCGGAGAGCTCGCCTGAACGCACCATCTCGAACAGCGCGCCGAGCACGGTTGAAAACGGCGGCAGAAAGGTTGCATCGACCCACCCCGCGCGCGGCAGAATCTCCCACAGCGCACAGAACGCTACGATCGCGACGCTGCCACGCAGGATGCGTGGCAATGCCGCTACGACACCAGAGGCGAACGAGCTCGCCGACGGAAATCTGGTCGCTAAGGTACTCATTACTCAGACTCCCCTATCAAGCCGCATGCGCGACCGCGAGTCGCGGCGCCGCCCGGCGCTGATGCGTCAATTGCCAGATCTCGTGTCTGAGCCGCACGAATTCCGGCGTCGAGCGCAGATCTTCGGAGAGGTCGCCGCGCTCCAGACGCACGTCGAGCGCATGGGTGATGCGACCAGGTGCGGCCGCCATGACGAGGACCCGTTGGCCGAGATAGATCGCCTCATCGATTGAATGCGTGATAAACACGACGGTCGTACCGGTGCGTTGCCAGATGCGCAGCAGTTCGTCCTGCAGGGTCTCGCGCGTCTGCGCGTCGAGCGCGGCAAACGGCTCGTCCATCAGCAGCACGGCAGGCTCGAAAGACAGCGCGCGAGCAATCGCGACGCGCTGCTTCATGCCACCGGACAACTCGTGCGGATAGCGGTCGCCGAACCCGCCAAGGCCGACCAGTTCGAGGAACGAACGGGCACGCGCGGTGCGCTCCGCCCTGGCCACGCCTTTCGCTTCCAGACCGAACTCGATATTGCCGAGCGCTGTTTTCCACGGAAAGAGCGCGTATTGCTGAAACACGATGCCACGATCGAGCCCCGGTCCTTCAATCGCTTTGCCGTCGATCAGGATCTGCCCGCGATCCGGTTTCGCGAGCCCGGCGACCAGATCGAGCAAGGTCGTCTTGCCGCAGCCGCTTGGACCGACCAGCGTCACGAACTCGCCGGCCTTCACATTGAAGGACACGTCCTCCAGCACGCTGAAGTGTCCGCGTCGTTTGAGATGAAACCCTTTCGTGACGTTGCGCACGCCGATAGCAGCACCCATATTCGCGGGCCTCGTGATTCGACGCAGTGGCCGCCTAATGGGCCGCCACCGACTGGTTGAACGGATTGAACTGGTTCGAGTAGATGTTTTCGGGTTTCACCTGGTCGGGCTTCAACACACCGTTTTTCACGTACCAGTCGATATACGTCGTGAAGTCGTTGGCGTCGATCAGACCGCCCTTGCCGCCCACGCCGGCCGATTTCCAGTAGTTGACGATCGACGTGTCTTCATTGCGATGCCGCGTCTCCACGATCTTCTTCAGCCGTGCGACCACTTCCGCACGCGGCGTGTTCTTCGCCCATTCGATCGCGCGAGCCGTCCCGTCGACGAATTTGCGCACCGTGTTCGGGTTCTGCGCGATGAAGCGGTCGGTGAACAGATAGCTCGCGTAGCCGAACGAGCCGAACAGCTGATAGTCGGTGGTGAGCAGCGTCGCGCCGCCGTCGGCTAGCAGCTTGTCCTTGATGATGTCTTCGAGGAACACGGCGTCCAGTTGTTTTTGCCTGAGCAACTGTGCGAGATTGACCGGCGGCGCCGCGACGAACACCACCTTCTGGATCTCTTCTTTGGACAGCCCAGCCTTCTCCAGATACGCGGTCACCAGGTATTGTTCGTACGCGCCCGGCGTGTTCACGCCGACCTTACGGCCGATCAGATCACGCGCACTATGGATCGGACTGCCTTGCAGCACGAACAGCCCGCCATTGGTCTCCTTGTCGGTGCCGACGTAGGAAATCACCGCTTTGACGGGCGCGTGGGCCGCCACCAGTTTGACGATCGAGCCGTTGAACGCACCACCGAAATCGACGTCGCCCGTCACCGCCGCCTGAATATCCTGCGGTCCGCTGATCGTATTGCCCACCCAGTTGAGTTTGATCGGCGCCAGATACCCGAGGTCTTCGGCGAGTTCCGGATACAACACCTTGCTGGCCCACCCCTGATAGCGCAGTTCGAGCTTCTCAGGGGTTTGCGCCAGCGCGGGGTGGCCGAAAGACAGCACACCGGCGACGAGCGTCGACAGATAAAACAGGCGAGCAACACGATGCCGCAAGTGACGCGCGGTTTGCTTCATGCTTCGATCTCCGTGGTCCGACATGGAAGGCGCGCGTGCGCCGCTCAGAACACGCCGTCGTGTTCCAGCGTGATGCGGTGAATACGCCGGCGAGCCGAGCCGTAGTCTCGCGCCGCGTAATGCTGGACCTGACGGTTATCCCAGATCGCGACATCGCCGGCACGCCATTCGAAACGGGCCTGCACTTCCGGCGTCTTGATCAGGTCGTAGAGGTAGTTCAGCAGACTCTGGCTTGCCGTCTTCGATACGCCGAGCAAATGGCTGGTATGCCCTTCATTGACGAACATTAGCTTGCGGCCGTTTTCAGGGTGTGTCTTGATGACCGGCACTTCGATGGGCGGATACTTTTGCGAGGCATCGCGCACCCGTGCCAAGCCGGCCTCCACACTTTGCTCGCTCGTGCCTTCGGGAATGTCGTAGCCGCTCAACAGATCGGACAGCGCGTTCTTTTTGGGCGACGCAAAGAACGTATTCACCGCTTTCAGCTTCTCGAAGTAGCGGGCCAGATCGGGATCCAGCAAGTCGTAGACTGCCGTCGACGAGGTCCAGATCGTGTCGCCGCCGCCCCCCTCAGGAATCTCCTGCGCGTGGAGGACGGTGGCCTTGGGCGGCTGCGGCTGCCATGAAACGTCGACGTGCCAGTTATCGGTGCCGCCCGATTGGGTTTTATCGCTGTGGGCAATGACCTCGATCTCGGGAAAGCCCGCGACGGCCGGCAGATAGATATTCTTGCGGATTGGTGTGCCGAAGATCCGCGCCAGCGCGACATGCTGCTCTGGCGTAAGCGTCTGCTCGCGAAAAAAGATCACACCGTGATCGACCAGTGCCTGCCTCACCGTTTGCTGGTTCTCATCACTGAGCGGCTTCGACAGATCGACGTTCTCGATCACTGCGCCGATCAGCGGCTTGTATCGGCGTACGCGAAGCGCCTGGTGAGCGGCGGATTGCTGATGCTGATGGTCGAGCACTGTACTCATGGTGTCCTCCTTGGGGTCGATGGCGTGAACCATGAAAGCAGGATCGATACGGCATCGGCAACCAACGATTCAGCGCATGGATATGCGTTGGCGAGCGATTCGATTAGTCGCCATCGCGGCAAAAAGAGTCCACCAGAGAAGTGCTTTGGTTCGAACAAAAGCTTATTTAGAAGGTCGTTGCTGCTTGCCTATAGTCAAAGATCGGGGGAATCGCGGCGCGACACTCGCATGACGTAGTGCATCACGTGGTGCATTTGCTGCTATCACAGATGCATCCATGCGGTTGCGGGCGTCACCGACGCCCGCATCGATCTCAACGGCCCACTCTCACCCGCCGCATCAGGCGTTCGAAGCCTCACGTTGCCATACGCTCGACGCATACGCGGATTCGTCGAAGTCAGCAGGAATCTCCGCGGCGAGGCGCTTTGCGTGTGAACCGATATCCGCGAGAAACAGATCGCGGCTGATGCGCCGGACCACCGCGGGAATATCGCGCTTCATGCTCGGCACGTCGCCAACCGGCACGCCCGCACTCACGAAACCGGCTGGATTGTAGACATGGATGTCCTTCAGATACGGCGCCTGTCCCGGCGACTTCTCCAGATACTCGAGCGCAGAACCGAGGTACGGATGCGCGCCCAGCCCTTCGTCGACGTCGCTCGCGGGCGGTGTGTACTGATCGCGCCACAGCCGGATCTGCGACGCGAAATCGGCCAGTTCCGGCCGCGCCGACGAATCGATGAAATAGCCCGTGCCGGCGATCGCGAAGTCGAATCGAAACGTTTCGCCCGACACCCGCGCGGCAATGTGCCTCGCTTCTTCACGCGCGGATTCCCATTGCGCGCCAGGGTGCAAATGGAAATTCGGAAACCGCGTGACACGCTCGATCGAGTCCAGCGGCGCCGTCGATCCCGAGCGCTTGAAGCGAAGCGCCTGCGCCCAGCGCAGTGCGTCGGGCAGATCGAAGTAGTTGTCGTACGCGCCAGGGTAAGCACGCGCGCGCGAAACCGGGACGGCCGCCAGCGCCGCGCGGCGCACGAACAGATGCACGTCGGCTGCGCCTGCTTCGAGCGCGGTTGCCGCGGCATCGAAGGCGGACGCCGCACCGCCGAGCACCGCGACCGATTTGCCACGCAACGCGACGAAGTCGATGGCCTGCGACGTATGCGCGACAAGCGACGCCGGCAACTGCGCCAATGCGCGGGGCACAAACGCGCCACCGTTACCGGCGACGCCGTTGCACAGCAACACCTTGCGGGCGGTCTCGACTTTCGCGCTGCCGTCGACTTCGAGGTGCAACCGGAAATGCTCGCCCACTGGCTCTATTTTGACGAGCCGTGTCGCGTAGCGAATCGGGACCTCGAGAAATTCGCGGTACCAGGCCAGATAGTCCGCCCACTGTTCGCGCGGAATCCGGTCGATCTCGCGATATGACGCCGCGCCGAAACGCGCCTCATACCACGCCTGAAAACCGAGCCCCGGCAGGCCGACCTCGGGCCCGACGAGAGACTTCGGCGTGCGCAGCTTGTTCATGCGCGCGCGGGTGCGCCATACGCCGGCTTTCGACGCATCGTCGGCCGCATCGATCACGCTGACGCGGCCAATGCCGGCTCGCCGCAGCGCGAATGCGAATGCGCTGCCGGTCTGGCCGCCACCGACGATCAACACGTTGTGGTCGATACCGGGCTGGTCCGGCACCCAGTTTTCGGGCGCCGGACCGAGCAGTTCAAGTGTGCGGCTTGCCTCGTGGTCAGGATGGGCAGTCTGTGTCATCAATCAGTTTTCCTTGTTGGCGGCGTATTGCCGATGCAGATCGAGCAAACGTTGCGAACGCGATATGTGTTT
Source organism: Paraburkholderia aromaticivorans (assembly GCF_012689525.1). Classification (NCBI taxonomy): domain Bacteria; kingdom Pseudomonadati; phylum Pseudomonadota; class Betaproteobacteria; order Burkholderiales; family Burkholderiaceae; genus Paraburkholderia; species Paraburkholderia aromaticivorans. The sequence goes on along the minus strand of NZ_CP051516.1, from coordinate 2,235,500 downwards.
GCGTGCCGAAGCGAATCAGCCGACCGCCTGGGTCTCGCGCTGCATGTGCGTCGCGTTGTAACGCACTATCAGGCCCGTGCCCGTTTCGAACCCGAGCCGCCCCGTCAACGTTTCCAGCGGACGGCCATACAGATGAAAGTGCAACGTGGGCTCGGCGCCGCCGACGTGAATGCTATGGATGTCGTCGGGCAGAAATGCGATGGGCACACCGGGACGCACCACCCGTTCCCGCGCCAGTTCAAGCTGGGCGCGATCCGGATCGCGCCCATCGTCCGTGCGCCAATAGATGCGGTTGAGTTCCGCGCCCTCGATCGCCGCAATCACGGCCCACGTGTCGTGGTTATGCGGGATCGTCGTCTTGCCCGGCAGCAGCGAGTTCAGATAGAGCGCGAAACCGTCTTCACCGGGATTGAGCCGGTAGCGGGTCGATGTGTCGCCGCTACCGGGCTGCGGCGGCGGAAAATCGGCGGCATCGAACAGAGCGCGATGGGTTGCGAGTTCCGTGAGCCGCTCGCTGAGCCCCTTGAGCGCATCACGGGTCACGCCTTTTTCGTCGATGATGCGCCGGGCGTCGGCGAGCAGCGCCTCGACGGCTTCGCGTCGTTGCGTCGAGACGGCGCTACCGGTTTCGTTCGTGGTCGTTGTCATGGTCGTAAGGAATGAGGACGAGACGCTCGCGCTCGCGCGCGGCTTCGCATTGAATGTCTTGATCAGTGTCGGCGCCATCGCGACCGGTTCTGATCCGGCTTGCGATCGTCGCACTCGTTCGCGGGACGCCTCGCGAAACCGTGGGTGCAGGCGTTTCGCAACGAGCCATGGCTGGTTGGCTCGAAAGGCGGTTTGCCGCGGCCTGAGCGCTAACGCGCGGGCGCGGCGTTCGTAGCGTTAAGCCAGCACATCCGAGAACACCCGATTCGCCAGCCGGTTCGAATCGGTCCCGCTGTTGAGTACGCCGACCGCTTTCAGGTCGTCGGCATATAGCGAGATCTCCTTCCTGAACGCATCGCCGACCGGATGGTGGCGATCGGTATGGCTCTTGAGCATGGCGGCCAGTTGGCTCACCTCGGCGGACGGCGTATAGGCCGAGAAAATGGTGGCCGCGTCGTCGGGATGATTGGCGGTCCACTCGGTCGCCTCGAGCAACGCTTGCGTCAAAGCCTGCGCGGTGGCGCGATCCTTGCGCACCAGCGAACCACGCACGCCGAGCACGCAGCACGAACGCGTCTGGTACTCGCCGCACAGATTGTTCGACACTTCATAGAGGTGATCGGATTCGCGGATCGACCAGATAGTCGGGTCGCCATCCGCGATGGCGTGCACTTCACCCTTCTTCAGCGCCTCGCCCAGCAGGTTGGCCGGATACTGACGCCAGTTCACGTCGCGCTCCGGGTCCACACCGATCTTCTTCAACACGATCGCGAAGAAGTTCCTGGTCGGACTGGCCATATCGCTGACGCCGATCGTGCGGCCCTTCAGTCCCGCCACGTCGACGATGCCCGACGCTCGCGTGGCCAGCAAACGCATGCAGCCGCCGTGAATCCCGGCCGTCAGTTTCACATCGAAGCCCTGCTCCAGCGGTTTGATCCAGCGCAGCGCCATGCCGACGCCCGCGTCGGACTTACCGGTTGCGATGGCTTCGAGCAACTGGTCGGTCGAGCCCGAAAAATTCACGAGTTCGACCTGCAAACCGTGCCGCTGGAAAAAGCCCTGCTTCACCGCCACGGCCACCGGCGCAGTACAGATCGCGCCGGCGTTCCAGGAAAGCTTGAGCGGCTTGAGCGGCGCTTGCTGGGTTTGCGACGTTTGCGACGTTTGCGCGAACGCCAGCGAGCCCGGCATCAGCGCAGCGCCACCGAGCGCCGCCGCGCCCGCACTCCAGGCCGTCTTGCGCAACCATGCGCGGCGAGCCAGGCTCAGCGGGGCTTCATCGTAGGGATTCATGGTGACTGTTCCTCAGGTCGTCTATCGATTGTTTTATTCGTTCAGGTGTCGAGGCCGAGTTGGCCGAGCACCTCGCGGCGCAGTGCCACCAGTTTCGGATCGTCGCGATGACGCGGATACGGCGCGTCGTTGCGAACTTCGGCGACCACCCGCGCCGGCCGCTCGCTGAAGACGATCACGCGATGCGCGAGCAGCAGCGCCTCTTCCACGTCGTGCGTGACCAGCAGCACGGAGAAGCGTGCGTCCTGCCAGAGTCGCGCGAGTTCGCCCTGCATGCGGATGCGCGTCAGCGAATCGAGCTTGCCGAAGGGTTCGTCCAGCACCAGCAGCGCAGGGTCGTTGACGAGCGCGCGGGCCAGCGCGACGCGCTGCGCCATGCCGCCCGACAATTGATGCGGAAAGGCCTCGGCGAATTCACTGAGACCGACTAACTCCAGCGCCGCATCGATTCGTTGCTGCACGCGTTCTCCTTGCGGACCGGCGCGCCGCGCAAAGCCTCTGCGCTGCGCTTGCGGACCGATGCCGACATTGCCGCGCACCGTGCGCCACGGATACAAGGTCGGGTCCTGAAACACCACCACGCGCGACGGATCGGGGCCCGCAACGACGGCGCCGTCGGCCTGCACGGTGCCTTGCGTCGGCGTATCGAGCCCTGCAACCAGCCGCAGCAAGGTGGACTTGCCGCAGCCGCTCGGGCCGAGCAGCGCGACGAATTCGCCCGGTTCGACCGCGAAGCTCACATCCTGCAGCACCGGCAATGCGGCGCCACGCAGCGCGAAACGATGGCTGACGTGACGCACGTCGATGCGTGCGCCCTCGCGAACCGGCACCGTGGCGGCCGGCTGATTCAGTACTTCGGGTACGGCTACCATTTGAGCAATCCTTTTTGCCAGGCCAGCAAGCGGTCGCGCACGCGGAACAGCAGCGTGATCAGACCGGAGCACATCAGCGCCATCACCAGCAACGCCGCGTACATGTTCGAATACGCCGCCCAGCCCTGCGCCCATTGCAGATACCAGCCGAGGCCCGCTTTGACGCCCATCATCTCCGCCACGATCAGCACCGAAAACGATGCGCCGAGGCCCATGAACAGTCCGACGAACACCGACGGTAACGCCGCGGGAATCGCGACTCGCAGAATCAGGAAAACGGGTCTCGCGCCGAGCGTGCGCGCGATGTCGTAGTAAGCGGAGTTGACGCCGGCGACACCCGACCAGGTCAGCACGGCAACCGGAAAAGCAGTGGCCAGCGCGATCAGGAACACACTCGCGCTAAAGCTCGATGGAAAGAAGAAGAACGCCAGCGGCAGCCATGCGGTGGCCGGCAGCGGTCCGATCAGACGCAGAACCGGATGCACCCAGTAGCTCACCGCCTGCGACCAGCCGATGCTCACGCCCGTCACGAAGCCCGCTGCCGCGCCCAGCACATAGCCGTAGGCGAGCAAACCGAACGAATGCACGACACTCGTGCCGAGTCGCGGATAGTCTTCGGCAAAGACGCCGATGAGCGCTTGCGGCGGCGCGAAAAAGGGCCGCGGCAACCATTCGAGTTGCGCCGTGACGGCCTCCCATGCGCTGACGCCGAGCGCCAGCGCGAGCAGCCACGGCATCGCGCCAAGCCATGCGCCGGTGCGCGTCGTCGCTTTCACGGCAGACGGATCGCGCACGCCGGCGATGGCGGTTGCCACAGCGAATACGGCCAGCACCAGCTTCAGCGCAATGAATTCCTTTGTGTAGGGCCAGTCGTCGAGACTCGGCCACCATTCGGTTTGCGCCGCGCTGGCGAGCCACGCGACAGCGGCAAGGCCTGCGATCAGCACGCCGCGTGAGAGGCTGCGCGGTCTTCCGGTTTGGTCGGCGCCAGCCAGGCCCGCGTCGCCGGCCTTAGCGTGCGTCGCTATCGATTCGAGCTGGGTGGACATAAGCGTTCCCGCCTCCTGGATGGGTGAGTTGACGTGCGCCAGATTGGTGAGACAGCGATAGCGGCGGATTTGCGGCGACTGATTGAGACCGCCATTAACGAATCAAGTATCGCGGCGCTGACGGTCTATCCAAACCAACTAATTTCGCTTTGCTTATTTGTTTCATGGCACTGACTTTGCGGATACGACAGGCATCCAATAGTCTTTGCCGTCGATACAAAAACCCCGTAAATATCCAAGCAAAATCGTCGTTACGACATACGGACGACCCGCTATGGCAGCACGACCGATCAACGGTTGGCACCTCAATTGGAAAGCAGAATTAGTTGTTTGGCATTGCCAATCCTCGCGTGATTTACTGCGGATCCCAGCCTGCTCCATCGAGCCCACGCGCTTTTACGCCCGCTCTCACGTCGATCCGCACGGACCCTCACTGTGACTCACTCAACTCTGGCTGCGCCCTCGCCCGCGTCGACGACTTCCGCCGACGATTCGCGTCACGCTTCGCCCTTCGTTCCCGTTCGCTCACCCGCCGCATTCGCGGATAGCCCTGTATCGCGCGCCTTTGAACAGCCCCTGCTGCTCGGACTGTTCCTGCCGATTCAGGCCGGCGGCTGGAGTGCGTCGACGCTGCCACGCACCACCGACTGGTCGTTCGACTACAACCTCGCACTGGTGCAGAAGGCCGAGGCATTGGGATTCGATCTCGTCTTCGCGCTCTCGCAATGGCTGCCGAAGGGCGGCTACGGCGGCGTGTTCAATGGTGAAGCGCTGGATTCGTTCATGTCGCTTGCCGCCATGACCGCGCGCACGGAACGCATCATTCTGGTGGCGACCAGTCACGTGCTCTATGGCCCGTGGCATCCGTTGCATTTCGCCAAATTCACCGCCACGCTCGATCACATCTCGAAGGGGCGGTGGGGCATCAATGTCGTCACGGGGCATCGTGCCATCGAGCATGAGATGTTCGGCTGGCACCGTATCGAGCACGATCGGCGCTACGAACTCGCGGGCGAGTTTCTCGATGCCGTGCAGCAATTGTGGGCGCAACCTGAGAATTTCAGCTTCGCGCCCGAGCTTTCGACGTGGAAGCTCGATAAAGCCTTTGTCACGCCGAAGCCGCGCTATGGGCGCCCGCTGCTCGTCAATGCAACCGGCTCGGATGCCGGCATCGAGTTCGCCGCGCGGTACTCGGACGTAGTTTTCATAACCAGCCCGGCCGGATCGGAAATCGAAGCGGCGTTGGACGCGTTGCCCGCGCACACGGCGCGCGTGAAAGCGGCCGCCGCGAAACACGGCCGCAAGATTCGCACCCTGATCAATCCGATGGTGATCTGTCGCGAGACGGAGGCGGAAGCACGCGCGTATCGGGACGCGATCGTGGCGCACGGCGACGAAGGCAGTTTTCATCGTTTCGACAGCGATGCTCATGCATGGCGTGGCAATGCCGAACAGCGCAATCAGGCCGCGGCGCGCGCGGTGGGCGGCAACATCTCGATCGTCGGCTCGCCGCAGCAGATCGCCGATTACATCGTGCGGCTGCATCGAGCCGGTGTCGACGGCGTGCAATTGAGCTTCTTCGATTTTCAACCGGACCTCGATTTCTTCGGCGAGCGCGTGCTGCCGTTGTTGCGCGAAGCGGGCTTGCGGTACTGATCAAGAGCGGACCTATCCCCGAATAAACCGGCGAAAAAAACACAAGGTGATCCTATGAGCCGACTTTGGTATACGCGTTGCCCCGCCCCCACACCGTTCGGCATCGCCGCGCAGAAAGGCTGGCTGGATGAAGAATTCACAGCTGACGGAATCGACGTCAAAGCGCTTCAGGATGCCGACGACGTGCGGATCCGCCGCTCGCATTTCACCCATACGCAGCCGTGGTCGTTCCGCCAGGGCGGCAATATTCCCGCGCTGTGGGCGCGCGCGCAAGGCAGCGATACGCGCCTGATCGGCTTGAGTTGGGTGGACGAATTCCAGGCGCTGATCACACTCGACCGGCAACTCGACGCGAACCCGGACGCGCTCGCGGGACGTCGCTTCGGATTCCCGCTCAATACGCGTGCGAGCGTGGTCGACTTTCATCGCGCGACGGCATTGCGCGGCTTTTCCTCCTTGCTCGGCGCGCTGGGCGTGCAGCTCGAAGACATCGATCTGGTCGATCTGCCCCACACGCCGCGCAGCCTGGAAGACGCCAAGCCGGCCGGCGATGCGCCGCTCGCCGACTGGCTCGACGCGCAACGCCCGCACGAGTTTGCCCGTGAGGCCGAAGCGCTGCTGCGCGGTGAAGCCGACGTGGTGTTCGTCAAAGGGGCAACGGGTCTCGATATCGCGAACCTGCTCAATGCGAAGATCCTCGTCGACATCGGCGCACAGACCAATCGCGCGCTGCATGCGAACAACGGCACGCCGCGCCCGCTCACCGTGGACGCGCAACTGTTGCGCGAGCGCCCTGATCTCGTCGAACGCGTGCTCGCGCGCACGCTGGACACCGGCGAATGGGCCGAACATCATCCCGCGGACGTGGCGCACTACGTGGCCCGCGAAACGCGCAGCGCCGAGCATTGGGTCGAGCGTGCTTATCCCGGCGGCCTGAGTCGGCAGTTGACGATCGGGCTCGATCCCGCAGCGCTCGCCGCCCTCGCCGACTTCAAACAGTTTCTGTTCAAGTGGGGCTTCATTGCGTCGGATTTCGATTTCGACGCATGGGTCGATCCCGCGCCCCTTCGTGCCGCGCTCGCGCGGCGACATGCGCCGACGCCTTCCACCGTCTGAGCGGTCTCGCTTCCTTCTCTTCTTCTCGCCCATTCCACGATGACTCACGTCACATCGCAGGCGGCGTCACGCCGCCGCGGCAAACGCCTGCTCAGCGGCGCATTCGGCTTCGCGGTCACAGCCGCGGTTACATTCATCATCGCAATCGCCGCTCAACCATCGCACGCACAGACGCGCGGCGGCACGCTCAACTTCATCGTCACACCTGAGCCGACCGCACTGGTCGACCTCGCGACCACCGCGACCAATGTCTTGAAGGTCAGCCCGAAAGTCGTCGAGGGGCTGCTCGAATACGACTTCAAGTTTCAACCCAAGGCGTCGCTCGCCACCTCGTGGGAAGTGAGGGACGACAACCGCAGATATGTTTTCCATCTGCGTCACGGCGTGAAATGGCACGACGGCCAACCCTTTACGTCCGCCGACGTCGCCTACTCGATCCAGACGCTCAGGCAGGTCCATCCGCGCGCCAAGACCACCTTCGCCAATGTCACCGACATCGCGACGCCAGACCCGTATACCGTCGTGATTACGCTGTCGAAGCCGGCGCCGTATCTGATCAAGGCGTTTTCCTCATCGGAAACGCCGATCGTGCCGAAGCATATCTACGAAGGCACCGACGTGCTAACCAACCCCGCCAATAACGCGCCAATCGGCACCGGGCCGTTCCGCTTCGTCAAATGGGTGCGCGGCAGCTACGTCGAATACGTGCGCAACGACGATTACTGGGACAAAGGCAAACCGTACCTCGATCGCATCGTCGTCAAGGTGATCAACGATCCCGCCGCCCGTACGGTCGCCTTCGAGGACGGCTCCGTAGACCTGAGCGGCGACACACCCGTGCCCCTGTCCGATCTCGAACGTCTGAAAGGCAACCCGAAGCTCGGACTCGAAACTCGTGGCTACGAATTCCAGGCCGGCGTGGCGCGTATCGAGTTCAACCTCGATAACCCGGTTCTGAAGAACCCGAAAGTGCGTCAGGCGATCGCCTCGGCGCTGGATCGCGAAGTGATTCGCAAGGTGATCTACTACGGCTATGCGACGCCGCTCGCCAGCCCGATCATTCCGTCGAGCCCCTACTACAATCCGGCGCCCACGCCCTATCCGTTCAACGTGGAGCGCGCCAACACGCTGCTCGACGAAGCCGGCTTTCCACGCAAAGCCGACGGCACGCGTTTTGCGCTGACCGTCGATCCGTTGCCGATCGGTGATCTGCCCGCACGCACCGCCGCTTACGTCAAGTCGGCACTCGCCCGCGTCGGCATTGCCGTCACCGTGCGCAGTCAGGATCTGCCGGCGTACCTGAAGCGCATCTACACCGACCGCGATTTCGATTTCTCCATCAACGGCATGAGCAATCTGTTCGATCCGGTGGTGGGCGTGGCGCGGCTTTATACGACCGGTAACTTCCGGCGTGGCGTGCCGTTCACCAACGGCTCCCATTACAGCAATCCGGAGATCGATGAGTTGTTCTCGCAGGTCGCCGAGGAGACCGATGAAGCAAAGCGCAAGCAATTGTTCTCGCGGATTCAGCGCATTCTCGAACGCGATCTGCCGGATATCAACCTCGTGTCGCCGCAATACCTGACCGTGTACTCGCGCGCGGTGCACAACCATACGACCTCGCCTGACGGCGTGTCGGCCAGTTTCGCCGACGTCTGGCTGCAACGCTGAACCCCTTTCGATTCATCCTCACACGGAACCCGACTCACATGGAATACAGACAACTCGGCAAGAGCGGCATCAAGGTCTCGACACTGACGCTCGGCACGATGATGTTCGGCGGCCCCACCGACGAAGCGACCGCCGCGCGCATCATCGATCAGGCTCTGGAGCAAGGCGTCAATTCGATCGATACCGCTGACGTCTATGGCAAAGGCGAATCGGAACGGGTAGTCGGCCGCAGCATCGCCGCGCAGCGCGAGCGCTGGGTACTGGCGACCAAGTTCGCCAATCCGCTGCAGGACGGCGACGTGAACGCGCGAGGCGCATCGCGCAAACATATCGTGCGAGCGGTGGATGCCAGCCTGAAACGCCTCAATACCGACTACATCGACCTGCTGTATATCCACCGTGAAGACCACGAGACGCCCGTCGAAGAAACCGTGCGTGCTCTGAACGATCTGATCCAGGCGGGCAAGCTGCGTTACTACGGGCTGTCGAACCATCGCGCGTGGAAGATCGCCGAGTTCAGCCACACCGCGCAGGCGCTCGGACTGGATGCGCCGGTGGCGAGCCAGCCGCTCTACAACATCGCCAACCGTCAGGCCGAAGCCGAACAGTTGACGGCCGCGCATCGCTACGGACTCGGCGTGATTTCCTATAGCCCGCTCGCGCGCGGCGTGCTGACCGGCAAGTACGAACCGGGCGCGACGCCCGGCGCCGACACGCGCGCGGGCCGCAGCGACCGGCGCTTGCAGCAGACCGAATGGCGTCCGGAATCGCTGGAGCTGGCGCGGCGCGTGCGCGAGCATGCCGAAGCACGCGGGCTGTCGGCCGGGCAATTCGCGCTCGCGTGGGTGCTCAATAGCCGCTATATCAGTTCGACTATCGGCGGCCCGCGTACCGAAGCGCAATGGCAGGACTATCTGCCGGCGCTGCGCTATCGCTTGACGGCTGAAGACGAGGCGTTCGTCGATTCGCTCGTCACGAGCGGGCATCCGTCGACGCCTGGTTTCAACGATCCGGGGCATCCGTTCTTTGGGCGGATTGCGCGGCATGGAGCGTCGCCAGTCGAATTGGCGTAAGGGATCCGAGGGCGGCATGAGCCGCCCTGCGCGGTCGCCTCCGCGCAAAGAAGCGGCCCAGACCGATCAGGCCGCCTGCGCGTCGAAAGTCTTGCCTGGAATCGCTTCGAGCAAAGTGCGTGTATACGGATGCTGCGGCGCCCGCCAGATGTCCCGATGATGCCCGCTCTCGACAATGCGCCCCGCCTGCATCACATGCACGCGATCAGCGATATAACGCACCACTGAAAGATCGTGCGAGATGAACAGATACGCCAAGCCGAGATCGCGTTTCAGATCGACTAGCAGATTAAGAATCTGCGCCTGAATCGACACGTCCAGCGCGGACACCGGCTCATCGCAGATCAGCAGATCCGGTTCGAGCACGAGAGCCCGCGCAATCCCGATACGTTGCCGCTGGCCGCCCGAAAATTCGTGCGGAAAGCGGCCGAGCGCTGACGCAGGCAAACCAACCCGGTCGAGCATGGTGGCGATACGCGAGCGACGCTGCTGCGCGTTGCCCATGCCGTTGACCACCAGCACCGTATCCAGAATCTCCGCCACCGTACGGCGCGGATTGAGCGACGCATACGGATCCTGAAACACCATTTGCACGTGACGCCGCAGCGGCCGCAATTCACGCTCGCCCAGGGGCACGAGATCGGTGCCGCGCAAACGGATCGCACCGCTCGCTGTCGGCACGAGCCGCAAGATCGCTTTGGACAGCGTCGATTTCCCGCAGCCGGATTCGCCCACCAGCCCGATCGTCTCGCCACGGGCAATCCGCAACGACACGCCGTCCACGGCGCGCAGCGTGGATCTGCCGTGACGTTGCGGATAGTCGATCCGCACGTCCTGCAATTCGAGCAACGGCGCAACGCCTGCCGCCGCGACACGCTGAGTGGGATCGACATCCGCCACATACTGCCCGGTGCGCACGGAACGCGGCACCACCGCGAAGCTCGGCTTGCCGTCGTCGCCGATACCGTGGCGGATTTCCGGGAGTTTCCAGCCGCGATAATGCAGATCGTCCGCGAGATTGAGTGAAGCGCCGAGCAGACCGCGTGTGTACGGATGCCGCGGTTGTGTGAAGAGCCGCGCGACCGGCGCCTCTTCCACCTTTTCGCCCGCCAGCATCACCGCGACACGGTCCGCATGCTTCGAGACGATGCCGAGGTCGTGCGTGATCAGCAGCAAGGACATCGACAGCTCGCGCCGCAAACCGTCGAGTAGTTCGAGAATATGCGCCTGGATCGTGACGTCGAGCGCCGTGGTCGGTTCGTCGGCGATCAACAGACGCGGCCGGCAGGCCACTGCCATCGCGATCATCACCCGCTGCCGCTGGCCGCCGGACAGCTCATGCGGATAGTCGAACACGCGCCGCTGCGGCTCGGGAATCTGCACCAGCGCCAGCAGTTCGACCGCGCGGTTCCATGCGGCGGCTTTGGACAGGCTCTCATGCTGCCGCAAGGTCTCGACGATCTGCGCGCCGATCGACAGCACGGGGTTGAGCGACGTCATCGGCTCCTGAAAGATCATCGAAATCTGTTGCCCGCGAATCTCGCGGATCTCGCGCGCCGATAGATCGAGCAACTCGCGGCCGTCGAAGCGCAAGCTCCCCGTTACGCGTCCCGGCGTGGGCACGAGGCGCATCAGCGACAGCGCGGTCGCCGATTTGCCGCAGCCCGATTCGCCGACCAGCGCCAACGTCTCGCCTTGCGCGATATCGAAGCTCAGGCCGCGCACGGCTTCATGTGCGCCAAAACTGACGCGCAGGTCGCGTACTTCAAGCAGGTTTGCCACGGTGCATCCTTGGATACGTTGTCGGCCGTGCCATCGGCCAGATAATCAGCCCGCTGTTGGGTATTGTCAGACGCGTTCGCGCAGGCGCGGATTGAGCGCGTCGTTCAGGCCGTCGCCGAGCAGGTTCAATGCGAGCACCGCGAGCACGATTGCCGCGCCGGGGACGGCGGTCAGATACCAGGCGGTACGCAGCGAATCGCGGCCGGCGCCGATCATGCCGCCCCAGCTGACCACGTTGGGGTCGCCCATGCCGAGAAACGACAGCGACGACTCGATCAGAATCGCGCTCGCCACCATCACCGACGCGGTCACGATCACCGGCGGCAACGCGTTCGGCAATATCTCGCCGAAGATGATGCGCGCGTTGCTGAAGCCCTGGCTGCGTGCCGCGAGCACGAAGTCCGACTGGCGCAGCGTGCGGAATTCGGCGCGCACGATCCGCGCGACGGTCGGCCAGGAAGCGATGCCGATGGCGAGCGCGATGATCGTCACGCTCGGCCGGCCGATCGCGACGATCACGATCACCAGCAGAAACGACGGCACCGTTTGAAAGAGTTCGGTCACCCGCACCAGCACATCGTCGATCACGCCGCCAAAGAAGCCACCCGTCGCGCCGACCAGCGTGCCGATCACGAGGCCGATTCCCGCCGACGTCGCGCCGATCAGCAGCGACACGCGCGTGCCGTGCGCGATGCCCGCGGCCACGTCGCGTCCCAGCGAGTCCGTGCCGAGCCGGTATAGCGGATCCACACTCGGCCATTCGAACGGCGCCGCCACCATATCGAGTGGATCGCCGGGAAATAGGTGCCCCGCGCTCAGCGCGAGCGCAATGAAGGCGGCCAGCAGGACGAGCCCGGCGAGCGCCGACGGATTGCGCAGCAGTGCGCGCCAGACGCCGCGCCCCGCCGTGGTGCGGCCCGGCGCAATGGCCGGGTTGTTGCGGCGCAGACCGAACAGCGTACCGGTCAACTGACGCCGCCATGGCGATACTTCGGCCTCGGGCGTCGTGGGAATCAGATTGGAAGAGTCGGAAGCCATGTCATCCTTCTGAAAAAACAGCGGGCGTCAGCGCGATCCGTCACGCGACGCGGGGGTCGAGCCATGCCTGCAACAGATCGACCAGAACATTGGCGACGATCACGAGCAGCGACGACAGCAGCAGCACGCCAAGCAGCACGCTGAAATCGCGCGCCATCACGGCGTCGAGCGCAAGGCGCCCGAGGCCCGGCCAACTGAACACCGTCTCGGTCACCGCGGCGCCGCCCAGCAAGGTGCCAAAATGAATCCCGACGATGGTCGTGAGCGGCATCAGCGCGTTGCGCAACACGTGCCGCACCGTTACGCGCCACGGATGCAAGCCCTTGGCCTGCGCGGTGCGCACGAAGTCCTGGCGCTGCACTTCCAGCATCGCGGCCCGCGTCAGCCGCGCATAGATCGCGACGAAAAACGTCGCCAGGGTCGCGGCTGGCAGCAGCACGTGTCTGGCTGCATCGGCGAGGTAAGCGAAACCGTGAAGCTGGACGCCGAGCGTGATGTTGCCGCCGCTCGGCAGCCAGCCCAGATGCACCGAGAACAGCACGATCGCGAGCAGCCCGATCCAGAAGCCCGGCGTCGAATAGAACAGCAAGGCCAGCACGGACAGCACACGGTCCGGCCACTTGCCCGCCCAATGCGCCATCACCGCGCCAAGCGCCACGCCCGCCACGATCGCGAACGACAACGCCACGCCCATCAGCAGCAGCGTATTGGGCAGACGCGACAGAATCAGCTGCATCACCGGCATGTCGTAGCGCGGCGAATAACCGAGGCTGAAGTGCGACAGATGCGCGAGGTACGACCACAGCTGGTGCAGCACCGGCTGGTCGAGTCCGAACTTCGCGCGCAGCACCTGCATCGTTTCCGCGGTCGCGGAGCCGGACTCGCCGGCGAGCACGTCGGCGGCATCGCCCGGCATCAGCTTCAGCAGGAAGAAGTTCAGGATCACGATGCCGATCACCGTGGGCAGTGCCTGCCACGCGGTACGCCGGAGAATCGCCCCAAAACGCAAACCTCGACTCATCGCGTCGCTCCTGTCATGCGCTCAGATAGACATCCGCGAGATTGCCTTCGAGGCCTTGCGCGGACACGGTGTGGTTATGAACGCGCCGGTTCGCGAGCGTGATCATGCGCGGTGCGACCAGGGTGAGAATCGGCAGATCGCGATAAACGATCTGCTGGAACTGCTGATACAGCGCGACGCGCTTGCTCTCGTCGGTTTCGATCGCGGCGCTTTCGAGCAGGCGGTCGACCTCGGGATTGCTGTAATGCGGCGCATTCGAAAACGGCACGCCGGGGCGGATATTCTTCGACCAGTAGAGACGCTGAACGCCCACGCTCGGGTCGAATAGCGTATTGACGCCGATGCTCGTGAAATCGAACTGGCGGTCCGCATAAACGCGCTTCAGGAACGCCGGCAGATCCTGCGAGCGAACCGTGACGTCGATGCCCACTTTCGCCAGCGCCGATTTGACGTAGTCAGCCTGACGGCGGTACATGTCGCCGTAGGGCAGGAAGTCGTGCGTCAGACCGAAGCGCACACCGCCGTCCTTGCGCGGATAGCCCGCGGCGTCGAGCAATTTCTCCGCGTCGCCGATATCGAACGCATACGGCGCGAGTTTGGCGTCGTGATATGGCGAGCCCGGCGTGATCGGCGTGGGCGACAGATCGGCATAGCCATAGGCGACCGTGCGCTGAACCACCTGCGGATTGATGGCATGTGCGATCGCCTGACGCACGCGCAGATCTTTCAGTATCGGATGATCGAGATTGAAATCGATCTCGGAGAGCGGCTCCAGAAAGCGATAGCCGCGCGTTTCGACGGCCAGTTGCGGCAATTGCGTGAGACGCGGCAGATCGGTGAGCGGCACTGGATTCTCGCCGCCCAGATCGAGCGCGCCGGTTTCGAATGCGGCGGACCTGGCAGCGGCGTCGGGAATCACCTTGAAGACGAGGCCGTCGATATACGGCTTGCCCGCGTCCCAGTAGTCCGGATTACGTTCGTAGACGATATTGGCGCCACGCGTCCACGATTTGAAGCGGAACGGTCCCGTGCCGATCGGCGCGTTGTTGTGCGGATTGGACAGCGGATCGCCCTGCGCATACAGGTGCTTCGGAACGATCGGCGACTCGCCGGCGGACAGTGCTTTCAACAGATACGGCGCCGGCTTCGACAATTCGATCACCGCGGTGCGCGCGTCCGGCGTGGTCACCCGCGTGACATTGGCGAACGTGCTGCGCCCGCGCGGATGCACCGTTTTGAGCAAGTCGATCGAGAACGCGACATCGGCCGACGTGAACGGCTGACCGTCATGCCATTTGACGTTCTGCCGCAGCGTGAACGTGTACTTCAAGCCGTCCGGACTGACGGCCCAGGCGGTGGCCAATTGCGGCTTGGGGCGCAGGTCGAAGTCGTAAGCGAGCAAGCCTTCGAGCACCTTGGAACTCGCGACGAGCGCGGGCCCGGTGGTCTGGAAGATCGACACGAGCACCGGCGGCTCGGGATTGATCAGTATGTTCAGCGTGCCGCCCCGCTTCGGCGCGAGCGCCTCGCCCTGGGCGAACGCCAGTGCCGGCAGGCCGGCGGCCGCGAGCGCTGCGCCCGATGAAATCAGAAAATCGCGTCGATTCAGCCCTGCCATGTGATTCAGATCCTTTTTGCCGATGGTTCGGCCTGTTCGCGCCGAATGAAATGTCGTCATGGTGATGTCGGCAATGCTGCTGCCGCAGCGCTCACGATAAAGCCGCTGCGGCAGCAAAAGAACCAATCGTTCTGCATATGCAAAGCACGGCACGGACGAAAGGCCGCACATCGGTTGCGGGCGTTGCGCCCGCTCGCCTCATGCGAGGAACACGTCGGTCAGGACGGTCGACCTCGGAATTGTCATAGTGCGATGCATTGGAAAACGGCACGCCTTTGTCGATCGGACTCGGATGCGCCGCACGATATCAACCGCCGCGCGGCAGAAGAACAAATTAATTCAGGATTGCATATCTGTCGTCGATGGCTGGTGTTATCGCTCAAATATCGGTGTTTTAGCGCTTATTCAAGAGAATTCATCGATATCAATATCGAATTTGATTGTTTGTTTCATCGGTTCGTTTTGCTTATCGTTTGTCGCCGACTTCAAGATGTTCATCGGTCAATCACTTCTCCGACGCTCTCTCAACACCAATTCAAATAACCATGAAAAAACTGCTTTTCGCCTTCAGCGTTTCCTCTTTAATGGTCGGCACGGCCAGTGCTCAAAGCACCGTCACGCTGTATGGAATCGTGACCGGCAATGTCACTTACTCGAACAACGCGCAAACCGCTGCAACGCCGGCGTCCGGCAGACCGAGGGGCGGCTCGCAAGTAGCGCAGTTTGACAACGGTTCATCGGGGTTGTCCTCGAGCCGCTGGGGCCTGAAAGGCGTGGAAGATCTGGGCGGCGGATTGAAGGCCGTATTCCAGCTCGAAAACGGCTTCAGCGTGAACAACGGCACAATCGGACAAGGCGGCACGTTGTTCGGCCGCCAGGCCTGGGTCGGCGTGAATGCCGCACGCTACGGTACGTTTACGTTGGGGCGCCAGGCCGATACGTCGGTGGAGTTCGTGTCGCCGTTGATTCACGGCTGGTATTGGGGCAACCTCGCCATCCATCCCGCTGACTACGACAATCTGAACTTCACGCACCGCATCAACAATTCGCTCAAGTATCTTTCCGACTCTTTCAACGGATTCCGCTTCGGTGCGTTGTACAGCCTGGGTGGCGTGGCCGGTAATGTCACGCAGAATCAGCTTTGGTCCACGGGCGCGAGCTATACCGGCGGAGCGTTCGCGATCGCTGCGTCGATCGTCAATGCGCGCAATCCGAATACCTCGCTATACGGCACCAACGCCAATGCTAGCGCCACCGGCAATAACCTCGGCTCCGCCGGATCGGCGACGAGCGCCGAGTCCAATCCGGCGATCGCCGGTTTCGCCTCGGCCAGCACGCAACAGACGATTTCCGTGGCGACAACGTATACCGCGGGCGGTGCAATCTTCGGCGCGGCTTACTCGACTACACAGTTCCGTGGACTGGGTTCGAACTCATCGCTGAATACGCTGCACTACAACGGCTCGCCAACGCTGAGCACCGTCAGCGCGAGCTTGCGTTATCAGGCGACACCGTTCCTGCGCTTCGGCACATCGTTCGACTATACGGCGGGAGGCAGCGTAAGCGGCAAGGAAGGCGCGAAGTACGAACAGTTGAATCTTGGCGCGGCGTATTCGCTTTCCAAGGCCACTGACGTCTATGTGACGGGTGCTTTTCAGCACGCTAGTGGAACCGACTCGCTGGGGCGCCCCGCAGTTGCGGCAATCGGGTATCTGACACCGTCTGCAACGAGCAAACAGGTGGCCGTCTCGGCCGGTGTGAAGCATCTGTTCTGATGCATCTGTTCTGATGCATCTGTTTTGATGCGACGTGCCTCGATTGGATTCTTGATCGAGGCACGTTGTTTTCCGCGTCGCGTCAGGACGTTACGCGGAATGGCTCGCTCTCTTTCCTAACTGGCTCCGTCAATGCACTTTAGGGAACCCGTGACGCTGCGCAAGCAGATCGAGAATGCGGCGCGTGTCCGTCACGAAGCGTTTCTCGCCCACGGTCTGTGCATCGGCAGGCGCCGGGTGCTCGTCGCCGAGAATCAGCACGGGCAGACTCTGGTGCTCCGCATCGAGTGCTTCGATCACCGCGGCGCGCGGACGCGGGAACGGCAGCCGGCGAATCTCCAGGCGCGCGTTGAGCGCCGGATCGCTCGCGAGCAAACCTTCAATGGGCGCCCCGTCCGGGCAGATGAAACGCTCACCGGGATGTTTCGGATCAGTAAATCCCGGTTCCAGCAGTAACAGCAAATCTCGGCTCATGGTGTGCAACGCTCGTAGTGGATGAATGGATGGCGACGCGCTTTTAGAACACGCGCCCTTCGGTCAGATGCGTGGTTACCCCGTTCAGTTCGTAATCGCCGATCACGCGGGCTTTGTGCAACAGCGGGTTGTGGCTGAAGATCGTGCGCAGATTGCGCCAGTGCCGGTCGAAATTGTGTGCGCGCCCCGTGGCCGAAGCACCGCCGATCTCAAACAGACGCTCGCCAGCATACAGCGCCAGCTTGCTCACCACGAGTTGGGTTTTGGCGGTGGCCAGCGCCCCTTCCAGCACCCGTTCTTCCGCGTTGGCCGCGCCGCTGTGAATCGCATTCGCCGAACGGTCCAGGGTGCGCGCGTTCTGCGCGACCAGCGCGTCGATCGACAGACTGTGCGCCGCAAGATCGCCCACCACCTGCTGCACGAACCCGTCCTCGCGTGCGGAAGGCGCCGGGCTATGCAGCACCGGGCGGCCATATTGCGTGACATAGCGCCGCGCATCTTCCACGATGTTGCGCACGATGCCCGCAGCGACCGTCACCAGATGCAACTGCCTCACCGCGCTGCCATGTCGTCCGGCGAGACTCGTATAGCCGCGCGTCGCGATCTCGTGAGAAAAAACCTGCACGTTGTCGAGTACGAGGCTGCCACTCGCCGTCATGCGTTGTCCCATGCCGTCCCAGTCGTCGAGCACTTGCACTCCTTCGCGCGACACCGGAATGACGATCGACACTTTCTCGTCGTTCTCGTCCTGCACGTTGATCCGCGCATAGTCGGAAAACGCCGTGCCAGTCGAATAATATTTCTTGCCTGTCACGCGGAAGTGCTCGCCGTCGCGCACCAGTTTCGTCGCGATTTCGCCCGGCCTCGAGGTGCCGAGTTCCGTCGACGCACCGCCGAAGATCGCCCCTTTTTGCACGCGTTCGATCTGCGTGTCGTTGAAGGCCGAGCGCGGCGACAACAGCAATTGCTCGGTCAAATCGAAGTGAATCCGCAAGGCATGCGCGACATTCGATTCATGCGCGCCCAGCTTGGCGATCACATGAAAGAGATCTTCCAGCGAACCACCGAGGCCGCCCCACTCCACCGGAAAACGGAGCACACCCAAACCGGATTCGCGAAACAATGCGAAGCCGTCGAACGGCAACTCGCGCCGCACTTCACGTTGCGCGGCGTCTTCGCCGATCGCCTTGGCCAGCGCCGGCAACGCGGCGAGTGCCGCCTGAAGCTTTGCCCGCGCTGCGGTGTCCTGAGAGACCTGCATGCGTTGATTCCTTGTTAAAGCGCACGGATCGCACCGGATCCGGCTGTTAGCGTTGGGAGCGTGATTCAGCACACGCTTAGAGCGTGCGCCGATTTGACGAGTCAGTATAGGGACGCGGCACGTCATGCAAAACCAGCGAATCGAGCTATGGATATGCGCGATTCTGAAATGCGCGCCGCTGATAGGGACCGGCGAATCGCTCCAGCCTCGACTGGATTTCCAAATGCCCGGGGCACAGCCACGCGCGCGGAATAAACCCAATCAAGCCGTTGAAGAGCGACGTTCAGGCCGACGCAGCCCCAGGTTCTCACGCAGCGTGCGGCCCTCATACTCCTCGCGAAACAGGCCGCGTCGCCGCAATTCGGGCAGCACCAGTCCGACGAAATCGGTCAGGCCGTCCGGCAGCACCGGCGGCATCACGTTGAAGCCGTCGGCCCCGTGATTCACGAAGCGCTCTTCGAGTTGATCGACGATTTGCGCCGGCGTGCCGACCAGTTGCCAGTGGCCACGCGCGCCCGCCACCCGCAGATAGAGTTGGCGAATCGTGAGATTCTCGCGGCGGGCCAGTTCCAGTGTCAGCGACTGCCGGCTCTTGCTGGCATTCGTTTCCGGCAGTTCCGGGATCGGACCGTCGAGTGGATACTCCGAGAGATCGAATCCGCCCGTCAGTCCGGACACCAGCGCGAGGCCGACCTTCGGATCGACGAGCGACTGCAACTGGTCGAATTTCTCGCGGGCCTCGCTTTCGGTGCGGCCGACGATCGGCAGCACACCCGGCATGATCTTCAGATCATCCGGATCACGGCCATAAGCTTGCATGCGCCCTTTCACGTCCGCGTAAAAAGCCACCGCGTCCGGCAGCGTTTGCTGCGCCGTGAAAATCACCTCGGCCGTTCTGGCCGCCAGGTCGCGGCCTGCTTCGGACGATCCCGCCTGCACGACGACCGGATGTCCCTGCGGAGAGCGCGCGACGTTCAACGGCCCCTTCACCTGAAAGAAGCGTCCTTTGTGATCGAGCACATGGCGCTTAAGCGGGTCGAAGAAACGGCCTTCCTGTTTGTTGCGCACGAATGCGTCGTCTTCCCAGCTATCCCACAGTCCCGCAGTGACTTCGGCGAATTCGGCGGCACGCGCATA
Source organism: Paraburkholderia aromaticivorans (assembly GCF_012689525.1). Taxonomy (NCBI): domain Bacteria; kingdom Pseudomonadati; phylum Pseudomonadota; class Betaproteobacteria; order Burkholderiales; family Burkholderiaceae; genus Paraburkholderia; species Paraburkholderia aromaticivorans. The sequence goes on along the minus strand of NZ_CP051516.1, from coordinate 2,216,016 downwards.
CCGCTCCGCATGGTCGAAATGCTTGTCGCGGTTGAAGTTCTTCGCCTCATGCTCGCTCGACGACGTGACCAGATTCCACCCCGCACGTCCTGCGCTGATGTGATCGAGCGAGGCGAATTTGCGGGCGATGTGATACGGCTCGTTGAAACTCGTCGAAGCCGTGCCGACCAGGCCGATGCGCTCCGTCACCGCCGCCAGCGCCGACAGCAATGTGATCGGTTCGAACTGCGCCACATAGCTGTGCGCCGTGCGGCTCAGGAAGTCGACGTCGTCCCCGCGCGTGCCCACGCCGTCGGCGAGAAAGATCAGATCGAACTTCGCCGCCTCGGCTTGCTGCGCAAGCTGGACATAGTGACGGAAATTGACGCCGGCGTCGGCCTGCGCCTCGGGATGACGCCATGCCGCAATATGATGCCCGGCGGGATAAAGGAAAGCACCAAGGCGCAGATGTCCGCTACGTTTGCTCATGGAGGTTCGGGAAAGTGAATTGAGAAGTGGGTCGGGCGACTTATCCGATTCTCGGTGCGTGCCGCGCATCTCGCCACGAACAAATCCATCGATCCATATTCGTCAGTGAACTAACGAAATCAAACCGAAAGCATGATCATTATGAGGGGGCCATTTGAATGATCACCGTCTCGTTGAACGGTGCCCAACTACACGAACCGATGACGAACTCACCGCGCCATTCCACCTACGGCGCTATGCAATCGACAATCCGTTGTTAGCGTTTTAGCAAATGGCTTCGCATACTCGTCAGCCACTCACCTGAGGAGTTCGCCCCGCATGTCCCTTTCACTCGACCACATCGTGATCCGCGTGCAGGATCTCGAACAGGCCATCACCCATTTCAGCGCGCTCGGCTTTACGGTGCAGCGCGGCGGCACGCACGCCGACGGCGCCACGCACAACGCGTTGATCGGTTTCGCCGACGGCAGCTACTTCGAACTGATCGCCTTTCTGCGCGACGCGCCCGAGCATCGCTGGTGGGACGCCGGGCATAGCGTCGGTGATGGCTTCGTCGATTTCGCGCTGCTGCCGCAATCGGTCGGCGCAACGATCGATGCGGCTCACCAGCGCGGGCTTCTTTACGACGGCCCCATCGCCGGCGGACGCGTCAGGCCCGACGGCGAACGACTCGAATGGCAGATCGGCAAACCGCCTGTTGCCGACTTGCCTTTCCTTTGCGGAGATCTAACGCCGCGCCGTCTGCGCGTGGCCGAAGGCGACGTGCGCCACCACGCGAACGGCGCAAGCGGCGTCGCGAACATCACGCTTGCCGTGAACGACGTGGAGGCGAGCCTCACACGATATCGCGCGCTGCTCGGTGAATTTAACGTGCAGCGTGCGCCGCTGCCGGGCTACGGCATCACGATTGCCATCCTGCCGCTCGGCACGACCACGCTGACGCTGATAAGCCCTGTGCGCGCGTCTCACGAAGCCGCAACGGGCCTCGCATCCGACGTTCGCAAACACCTGGCCACACGCGGCGAAGGCGTCTTCGCCGTCGCACTGCAAACGCAAGCAAACGACGCCGCTCGCGAGCTTTCCCGCGAACTCACGCACAGCGCGACGCTCGAACTCGTCGCACGCTCCTGATCGCGCCAATGCGCGTATAGCGTCCCGCAGCGTAAAACGCGGGACGTTACCTCTTTTTACTCACGACGCGGTTTCCGCCGCAAGCGTTCCGCCAAGATAAGCATCGCGAATCCGCTGATCGCCGAGCAATTCGCTCGCGGTGCCGGACAACACCACGCGACCGGTTTGCAGCACATATCCGCGATGCGCGATCTGCAGCGCGAGACTCGCGTTCTGTTCGACCATGAAGAACGTGATGCCTTGCCGGTTGATCGTCTGGATCAGTTCGAGCACCTTGTCGACATAGAGCGGCGACAGGCCCATGGTCGGTTCGTCCATGCAGACGAGTGCGGGCCGGCTCATCAGCGCGCGCGCCATGGCCAGCATCTGCTGTTCGCCGCCGGAAAGCGTGCCGGCGCGTTGCGTCAGCCGTTCCTTCACGCGCGGAAAGAGTTCGAGCATGCGCTCGTAATCCTCCGCGATACCCGCGCGGTCGTTGCGCGTGAAGGCGCCCATCAGCAGGTTTTCGCGCACCGTCATGTCGCCGAACAGCCGGCGTGCTTCCGGCACGGAAGCGATGCCGCGCCGCACGATCTGCGAGGTCGGCAGGCCGTTCAACGGCTTGCCTTCGAAGCTGACCGTGCCGGCTCGTGGCTTGTGCAGGCCGAGAATGACCTTCATCGCCGTCGATTTGCCGCTGGCGTTGCCACCCAGCAGGCTCACGACCTCCCCGCGTCCGATGCTGAGGTTCACGCCGAAGTGCACCTGGATCTGTCCATAGAACGTGTCGATCCGATCGAGTTTCAGCAACGGCTCAGTCATGGCGGGTGAGGTGGAAGGTAATTCGTTCGATGAAACCAGATGCAGGCTCGGGGTATTCATGGTGCTATTCATGCGGCGGCCGTCTCGCTTCGACCGGCCTGCGCGCCGACCTGCCGGTGCCCAAGGTACGCTTCGATCACGGCCGGATCGTTACGCACCTCGTCCGGTAAACCCGACGCGATCTTGCGGCCGTCGTCGAGCACGAGCACGCGATCGGAAAGCCGCATCACGAGATCGAGCTTGTGTTCGATCAGCAGGATCGTCAGGCCCTCGCGCTTGAGTTCGAGAATCAGTTCGAGCATCTCCGCGGTCTCGGACTCGTTCATCCCGGCAGTCGGTTCGTCGAGCAGGAGAATACGCGGACGCAGCGCCAGCGCGCGCGCGATCTCGACGCGCCGGCGGTTCGCGTAGGACAGGCTGTGCGCCGGTTCGTCGATGCGCGGCGCAAGCCGGGTACCGAAGCGCGCCAGCAGCGCCGTCACTTCTTCGCGCAGCTCGGCGTCCTCGCGGCGTACCGCTGCGGGCCCGACCAGCGCGCGCAGCACTTCGGCGAATGCGCCGACCACGGGCCAGCCGCGCCGCGTCGTGGCAAGACGCGCGTGGGCGCCGATCAACACGTTGTCCAGCACGCTCAGGTTGCCGAACACCCGTCCATGCTGGAACGTGCGCGCGATGCCGCGCGCGGCGAGCCGTTCCGGCGCCATGCCGGTCACGTCCTCGCCGCCGAAGCGCACTTCGCCCGCGTCCGGCGTGTCGATTCCCGTGAGCAGATTGAAGAGTGTCGACTTGCCCGCGCCGTTCGGTCCGATCACGCTCACGCATTCGCCGCGCGCAACCGACAGATTCACTTCGTCGACGGCGACGAGACCGCCGAAGCGGCGCGTCACGCGACGCACGTCGAACAGAATGTCCGCACTGCTGGTGGAAGTAGAGGTCATGGTCGTCTCCGTCATACCGCGCCGAACAGGCCCTGCGGCCTGAAGCGCACCAGCAGCAACAGGATCACGCCGTAGATCAGCATCCGGTAATCGGCGGCAAAGCGGAACAGTTCGGGGAGGCTGATCAGCGCGATCGCGCCCGCCACCGCGCCGATCACGCTGCCGAGGCCGCCGAGAATCACCATCGTCAGCGCGAGGATCGACACCTGCGAGTCGAAGGTCTGGTAGTTGATATAGCTATACAGATGCGCCGAAATGCCGCCGCCAATACCCGCCGCCAGTCCGCCGCATGCGAAAGCGATCGCCTTGTAGCGGTTGGGGCGTATGCCGTAAGCGCGCGCGGCGACGTCGTCCTCGCGAATCGCGCGCCACGTGCGGCCCAGATGCGAGCGCAGCAGCCGCACCTGCAGCAGCGCGAGCAGAACGAGCACCGCAAGCGTGAACCAGTAAACGGCGCGCACGCCCGTCAATTGCCAGCCGAATAGCGATAACGGCGGAATGCCGGTGATGCCGACCGGACCCCGCGTCAGGCTGTCCCAGTTGAGCACGACGAGACCAATGATCTCGCCGATACCGAGCGTCGCGATCGACACATAATGTCCGCGCAGCCGGAACGACGGATAGACCAGCAGCGTGCCGATCGCCGCGGTAATGAGACCGGCGAGCGGAATCGTCAGCGCGGGCGACCAGCCCAGGTTCACCGACAGCAGCGCCGACGCGTAAGCACCGATCAGCAGCAGCGCCGCGTGGCCGAGCGAGATCTGCCCGACAGTCCCCGCGACCAGCGTCAGGCTCAGCGCAAGCAGCCCATAGATCCAGCCGTTGGTGAGCGTTTGCAGAACGTATGAGGAAGGCGTCGCGAACGGCAGCACGAACGCGAGCGCCACCACCGCGACGATCACGCGGCGCGGAATCCGGACCGCGCGGCGATTTGACAGAAACGTGCCCGTCAGCGGCTCGGGCGGCAGCCGGCGGTTCGAACTGAAAAGTCCATTGGGCCGCCACACGAGAAACGCCAGTAACAGCACGAACGCGAACAGGTCGCGATAGCTCGTGCCGAACAGCGCAACACCATAGCTCTCGACGAGACCCAGCAGCAGGCTCCCTGCGATCGCGCCCGGCACGTTTCCCAGTCCGCCGATCAGCAATGCGACAACGCCCTTCAGCGTCGCCTGAAAACCCATCGCGGGATCGATGCTGTTGTAGTACATGCCCACCAGTAGCCCGCTCAAACCACCGAGGCCGCACGCGATCGCGAACACGGCCTGATTCACGGCATTGACGTTGACGCCCATCTGCTGCGCGGCGTCGCGATCCTGGGCGGTCGCGCGGACGGCCCAGCCAAGTCGCGTGAAGCGCAGGAACACGTAAAGCACGGCCGCGGCGCCGACGCCGATCGCCGCGATCAGCAAATCGAGCGAGCCGAGGGTCGCTCCGCCGATCGAGAGCGTCCATTGCGGCAGCGGACTCGGCACCGGACGCGGGTCGGGACCGAAGACGATCTGCGCCAACTGGTCGAGTACGAAACTGATACCAATGGTGGCGAGCAGCGGCGCGATGCGCGCGGCGCCCTGCAACGGCCTCAAACCGATCCGCTCGATCACGATACCTAGCAGCGCGCAGCCCGCGACGGTCGCCAGAAGCGCGACGGGCAACGGCAAGCCGAGCCGCGTCAGACACAGCCAGCCGATAAAGCCGCCCACCATGTACACCGAACCGTGGGCGAAGTTGATCAGATGCGATACGCCGAAGATCAGCGCAAGGCCGACCGCCAGCAACGCATAGATATTGCCGACGATCAGTCCGTTGATCGTGTAGTCGAACCAGGCAGTCATGGCGTGTCAGTCCCGTGGCGCAACATGTTCGTGCGTTCGATCATTGCGCGTGCACGGCGCTGGCGCCGTCCCACAAGGCGAATTTCCCGTCCTTGACGACGAGGTCGAGATTCTTCGCGCCGGCCACACGGCGCGTCTGCGGATCGAACTTGAACTTGCCGAAGATCACACTCGGCACGTCGCTGATTTTCGAAAAACCGTCATGCACAGCGGTACGGTCCGCGCCATAGCGGCGAATCACTTCGCTCGCGAGAATCATCGCGTCGTAGGCGCGCGCGGCGAAGGTATCCGGCTCGGCGCCGTACTTCGCGCGGTAGCGCTGCACGAAGCTCTGCACTTCCGGGCGCGGGTCGCCAGGGAAGAAATTTGATTCGGTATAGACGCCGTTCACTGCGGCACCGCCCAGATCGATGAACTTCGGCGAATACACGGAGCCGACCGCCGCGATCGGCGTGCGCACACCCGCCGCGCGCGCCTGGCGAACGATCTGCGCACCGTCGGAGTAGTACGAGATCAACACGATCGAGTCGGGTTCTTCACTGCGCACGCGCGTGAGCGTCGCGCGAAAATCCTTCTCGTTCGGCTGATACGCCTCGGCCGCGACCACTTGCGCGCCGTTCGCCACGGCGGCCTTCGCGAAGATGTCCTTGCTCGTGCGGCCCCAGTCGGTATTCAGATAGAGCACCGCGATCTTTTTGAAGCCGAGCCCTTTGGTCACGTAGTGGGCGAGCATCGGCTGTTCTTCCGCCTGGCTGATTGCCGTGCTCCACATATAGTCGCCACCCTTGGTGAAGTCGGGATGCGAGTTGGTGAAGCCGAACTGCACGAGACCGGCGCGCTGGTAGACCGGCGATGCGGCCATCGATGCGCCGCTCGACAGATCGCCCAGTTCGAGCAGGATGCGTTTGTCGTCGACGAACTTCTGCGCGATGGCGACCGCCTGACGCGGATCGCTGCGGCTATCCTCGAAGTCGTAGCTGAGCGGATGGCCGTTGATGCCGCCGTTGCCGTTGATCTGCTCGAGCGCGAGATCGAAGCCGCGCTTCCACTGCTCGCCGTATTGCGCGTCCTGACCGCTGAGCGGTCCGGTCACGCCGACCCAGTACGGATCGGCCGCGTTGGCCGCGGGCACGGCGGCGCCGAATGCGATCGTCAGTGCGCCGGCCAGTTGCAGCAGTGTGCGGGCGGCGCCGCGCTTGTTGGTCCACAGAATCGACATGCTGTTCTCACGCCATGAAATAGAGTGAGCCGATGTAACCATGTCGCCCGGAAGCGGGCCAACGAAGATAAGCGTCAAAGCTTATTCCAGCGCGAGCGCAAAGCTTATGAAAAAAAATCGGCGGACAACCCGCCGAAGCTCGTGTGGAGTGCGGTCAATCGCACAAAACCCCTTATTTCATGGGCTTTTTATTGATCTCGGACTGCAGCCGACCCATCGCCAGATTTCGCTTGCGCGTCAGCGCACTGCAACTTCCGTCAAATGCATAGCGGAATTTATTATAAGAATCGTGCATCCAGGCGCCTCTAGAATACACCCATCACATGGACGAGGCATTGCATGGAACTGCATCAACTCGAAGCGTTTTCGGCGGTCATGTCGACGGGCAGCATCACCGGCGCCGCCCGCTTGCTCGGCCGCTCGCAACCGGGCGTGACGAGAATGATCCAGGATCTCGAACAGGAGATCGGCTATGCGCTGTTCGACCGCAAAGGACCGCGTGTCACGCCGACCGGTCGTGCGTTTCTGCTGTATGACGAGGTCGAGCGCTCGCTGATCGGGCTCGACGCGATCCGTGCGAGCGCGCGCGCCATCGGCCGTGACGAGTCCTTGCCGTTGCGCGTCGTTGCGACGCCCGCACTTGCGGCGGCGTTGGCGCCACGCGCGCTCGCGCAGTTGGCACAGTTGGCACAGTTGGCGCAAGGACACGCACAGGGCCGCACACACACCGGCGCGCAGCTGCGCAGCGCCTCCGCCGAGCAGGTGGTCCAGGCCCTGCTCTCGCGCGCAGCCGACGTCGGCATCGCAACGCTGCCGCTCGATCATGCGGCCCTCGACGTGCACTACATCATCGAAGCACCGTGCGTGGCGGTCCTGCACCGCGACGATCCGCTCGCGCAGCATGCCGTGCTACCGCTTGCCCAGCTTGCCGGCCAACCGGTCGCGACGTTGGCGAACCGCTATCGGCTGCGAAACCGGATCGATCGCGCGTTCGACCAGGCCGGCATCGAGCTTAACGTGGCGCTGGAAACGAACGCGTCGCTCAACGCGATGATGGCGGCGCAGGAAAAGCTCGGCGTGGCCATCGTCGATCCGGCGACGGCATTCGGCATGCGTCTCGCCGACGTCGAAGTGAGACCGCTCGACGTGCCCATTCCGTTTCTGTACGGCGTCGTCACGCTGTCGGGCCAGCCGCGCACTGGCGAAGTGGACGCCATGATCGACGCGCTGGCTAACGTATCGCACGCACTGCTGCCGGGCGCCGTGCGGCACGCGGCGTCGCAACACGGCGCACTGGTCGCTCACGATCGCGCTGGAAACGCCGACGACGACACCTCTTCTACTCACCGCGACACCGGAGTCACGGCATGACCGCAACGCATCCTCCACACGCCGCCGACGGACTGGCCGCGCTCGAAACCCGGCTTCGCGAAGACCTCGACTGGCTCGAACTGCCCGCGCCTTCCTGGGTGCCGGCGCGCAGCGTCGATGCACAACGCGTGCTCGACGTCGCCATCATCGGCGCCGGGATGGCGGGACTCACAGCGAGCGCCGAGTTGCGGCTGCTCGGCATCGACAACCAGCAACTGTTCGATCAGGCGTCGGCGGGCAACGAAGGCCCGTGGGTCACGTATGCACGCATGCAGACCTTGCGCTCGCCGAAACAGTTGACCGGCCCCGCGCTGCGCTTGCCCGCGTTGACCTTTCGCGCGTGGTACGAAGCGCAGTTCGGCCGCGAGCAATGGAGCGCGCTCTACAAGATACCGCGCGCGCAGTGGATGGATTATCTGCGCTGGTATCGCCGCGTGCTCGACCTGCCGGTGCGCAACGAGACGCGCGTTGTGAAGCTGCATACGCGCAGTGACGGCCTGCTCGAACTCGATCTCCTGCACGGGCCGTCCGGCGACAGCAGTCACACGCGGCGCGAAACCGTGCGGGCTCGCCACGTCGTGCTCGCTACCGGACGCGAGGGCCTCGGCGGCCCGTTCATTCCTGACGTGGTCCGCGACCTTCCGACGCGTCTCTACGCGCACTCGTCCGATGCGATCGACTTCGCCGCCTTGCGCGGCAAACGTGTCGGCGTGGTGGGCGCGAGCGCATCGGCGTTCGACAATGCCGCGAGCGCGCTCGAAGCCGGCGCCGCGCAAGTCGATCTATTCGTGCGCCGCGATGCGCTGCCGCGCATCAACAAGCTGACCGGAATCGGTAGCCCCGGACTCGTTCACGGTTTCACAAGTCTGCCCGACGCCTGGAAGTGGCGCTTTCTGCACTATTCCGCACGAACCCAAACGCCGCCGCCGCGCGACAGCGTGCTGCGGGTCGCGCGACACCCGCAGGCGCGGCTGCATCTGGCCAGTCCGCTCACCCAGGTGGCTCACGAAGGCGAGACGGTCGTCGTTGGCACGCCGAAGGGCCGTTACGCGCTCGACTACCTGATCTTCGCCACCGGCTTCCATTCGGAGATCGACACGCGCGACGAGTTCGCCCTGATCGCGCCGCACGTGCGCCGTTGGCGCGACCGCTTCACGCCCGCGACCGATCTACCGAACGACGACCTCGCCAGTTCCCCGGACCTCGATCGCAATCTCGCATTCCAGGAGCGTATTCCGGGTAGCTGCCCGGCACTCGCGCGCATCCACTGCTTCAATCACGCGGCGAGCCTGACACACGGCAAGATCGCCGGCGACATCCCCGCGATCAGCGACGGCGCGCAACGCCTCGCACGCGCGATCACCGCGATGTTGTTCGACGCCGACCGCGAGACGCATTTCGCCGCGTTGCAGGCGTTCGACACGGCCGAACTCGCCGGCGACGAATGGGCCGATGCCGATGCCGACGCGCGTCCCATCGACACCATTGCCTGACCACTCCTTCTCACGGACCAACACCTCATGTCTTCATTGCCCGACCCTCGGCCGCCCGCCGCGAGCGACGACTTCGTCGCACAACTAGCGGAGCTTGCGCCCGACGGCGCCATCTCGGCGCTTCGCGCCTTCCGCGCCGATGCGACACGCTATACGCAAGGCAGCCACGACGCGCTTTTCTCGGACGACGTCACCGACCTGTCGCTTCGCGAGCGGTTGATCACGGCATGGTACGCAGCGCTGCTGTCGCGCGCGGACCGGACCGCGCAGGTTTATCGCGAACGTCTGCTGGCACTCGAAACGACGGACAGTGCCGCGACGCTTGCATTACTCGATGCGATAGCACAGCACCGCGAGCTTCCGGGCGAACCGCTTGCCGATAAGCGGCTAGCGGCAATCCTTGCTCACACCGAAGCCCTCGTCCTGCATCCCGCCACGAGCGGCCACGCAGCGCTCACCGCACTACAGGCTGCCGGCCTGACGACGCGCGCCATCGTCGCGCTCTCGCAACTGGTGGCGTTCGTCACCTATCAGGTGCGGGTCGTCGCCGCATTGCGCGCCTTGGAGGCAAAGGCATGAGCACCGATCACGGCTTCACGTCGCAAACACTCGGCTGGCGCGCATGGCTCGACGTGGTCCCGCTCGCGCAGGCGTCGCCCGCGCAGGCTACCGTACTCGAGACGAGTCATCCGCAGGCGAAGACGTCCGACTATTACCTGTTGCTGGTCCACGAGGCAGAAATCCTGCGGCAGCGCTCGGGCGCGTTCAACAGCATCATGTATGCGCCCGGCGGCCTGTCGCGCGCCGAGCGCGAGCTGGCGAGCACGGTCGTGTCGCGCGTGAACGGCTGCGTATATTGCACGTCGGTGCATGCGCAGCGCTTCCAGCAACTCGCGAAGCGCGACGACGTGATCCAGCAGATTTTCGCCGACCCCGAAACTGCCGGCACGACGGAGCGCGAAAGCGCCATCGTGCGCTATGCGATCGATCTCACGCTACATCCCGAAACGATCGACCCGGAATCGCTCGACGCACTTCGCCGCGTGGGGCTCGACGATACGCAGATTCTCGATCTGAGCCACGCGATTGCGATTTTCGCCTGGGCGAACCGGCTGATGCTCACGTTGGGCGAGCCCGTGTTTCCGGCGCAGCCTTAAGCCTCATATCGCATCGCCGTCGCAACGCGCCGGCCAGCGAATATGGATATGCCAATCGCTTCGTTGCCGCAGGATGTGATGCGTTGGAGACTCGGAGTCCAACTCATTTCCGGGGAACACTCATGTCCGCCTCGCATCCCTCCGCGTTGTACCGGCGACTCTTCGCCCTGGCCGGCGCCGTACTCGCCCTCTCCTTCCACAGTGTGTCCCAAGCTGCGCCGGCCAGCGGCGAGCCGGTTTTCTTCGGCGTCAGTGGACCGTTGACCGGTCCCAACGCGCAATACGGCGCGCAATGGAAAGCCGGTTTCGACCTCGCGCTCGACGAGATCAACAGCCAGGGCGGCATCAATGGCCATCCTTTGCAGTATGTGTTCGAAGACAGCCAGAGCGATCCGCGCCAGGCGGTCGGCATCGCGCAGAAATTCGTCGACGACAAACGCATCCTGATCGAACTCGGTGACTTTTCGAGTCCGGCTTCGATGGCGGCCTCGCCGATCTATCAGCGCGCCGGCCTCGTGCAGTTGGGTTTCACCAATTCGCATCCCGACTTCACCAAAGGCGGCGACTTCATCTGGAGCCCGTCCGTCAGTCAGTCGGACGCGCAGCCGCTGCTCGCGGACCTTGCCGTCAAACAGGGTTTCAAGCGGATCGCCGTGCTGTTCCAGAACACCGACTGGGGCCGCGCCAGCAAGGACGTCTTCGTGAAAGCCGCTGCCGCGCGTGGCGCGCAAGTCGTGGCCGCGGAAGGCTACCAACCCACCGACAAGGATTTTCGCGCGACGCTGTTGCGTGCGCGCGATGCGCATCCCGACGCGTTCGTGCTGATCTCGTACTACTCCGACGGCGCGCAGATCGCGCGGCAGGCACGTACGAGCGGGATCACCCTGCCGATCGTGGCCGCGAGCTCGGTGTATTCGCCGAAGTTCATGGAACTCGGCGGCGATGCCGTCAACGGTGTGACGACCAACACCAGTTTCTTCCCGGGCGACCCCAGCCCCGAAGTCCAGCATTTCGTGCGTGGCTTCGAAGCGAAATATCACCACCAGCCCGATGCCTTCAATGCGTTCGCCTATGACGCCACGATCATCGCGGCCTACGCGCTGCGCGCGGGCGGCACCGATCGCCGCGCCGTGCGCGACGCGCTGCCGAAGCTGCATGACGTGCCGAGCGTCGTGTTCGGCAAGGCAAACTTCGACCCGGCCACGCGCCGCGTGATCGGCGTGAAGAGCGTCAACCTCGTCGTCGAAAACGGCCAGTGGGTGCTGCTCGGCAGCAAGCCGGCGCTGGCCGCGAAATAGGCGGCGGTTGCGCCCCAGACGCGCCGTGAATTGCCGGCCGCCGCGAACCATGCGCGGATGGCAGAAAACAGCGTATCACTGGCACGCTTTGCCGGTTGATTGCCACTCACCCCGATACGACTCCGACGGATACTTGGACATCCCCGGACAGTGCTCACAGCGAACGAATCCAGACCGCTGCATGGACATTGCCCGAACGACACGAAGTCCATCGCCTCACGAGGCACTATCTTTGTCCAGGAGAAATTCGATGAGTACGACCATTGCCGGCATTCACATTCCAGACAGCCGTCTCGCGAGAGCCGCAACCGATCTGGTCCGCGACACCGAGAACGATCTGCTGTTCAATCACTCGCGGCGCGTGTTCCTGTGGGGCGCGTTGACCGGCGCGCGCCGCAACCTCGCGTATGACCCCGAGTTGCTGTACATCGGCGCGATGTTTCATGACATGGGCCTCACGCCGGGCTACAGCAGCAAAACAGATCGCTTCGAAGTCGACGGCGCCAATGCCGCGCGCGACTTTCTCAAGAGTCATAGCGTCAACGAGTACGACATCGAACAGGTCTGGTTGTCTATCGCGCTGCACACCACGCCGGGCGTCCCCGAGCATCTGAAGCCGGTCGTCTCGCTGGTGACCGCGGGCGTCGAAATGGACGTGCTCGGCATGCGGTATCACGAGTTCGACGACGCGCAACGCGTCAGCGTGGTGGCCGCGCATCCGCGGGAGCAGGACTTCAAGAACCAGATCATCGATGCGTTCGCGCAAGGCACGATCAGCAAACCCGAAACCACGTTCGGCAACGTCAAAGCTGATGTGCTGGAGATGAAAGATCCGAGCTACAAGCGGCTGAATTTCTGCAAGATCATTCTCGGTTCGGCATGGGATGACAGCAAGGCGGGTCACGTCCATCACGCGGGATGCAATCACGGAGCCGCGGCGGAATAACTATCTGCGCAAGACGGCCGGCGCGTTGCCGGCCGATGCAAAACTCAGGGCGCGCCAACCGGAAAACCGGTGGCGCGCCGCTTCTATTGGTGCCGCAATATTTCAATTGGCTGTTGCCAACCTGACTTCACGAGCTATCCGTCGGTCGCGGCGTCAGCATTAGCGCCAGCACCGCGACGCCGAGCACCAGCAAGATCCCGCCATATAACATGGCATTGCGCGCGTCGAACAGCACACCGTGAATGACCATGGCCATGCCGCCCAGCGCGACGAACACCGCAATGGCCGCGAATACAATCCGACGTTCGGCGCGAATCATGGCGCTCTCCCGCAAGACGTTAGTGCTGTAAGGCGCACAGGAACAACGGAAGACCTCGAACCGCGTGGTATTTTTTATGGCAACCACGGTTGCGCGCTTCGTTCGAGTCTCCCGCTCGGGTCACCGCGATGAGCCAGCTCGCTCATGTTTCGACGATGCCTGTCGGAAAGCTTGCATCGGTTTGACTTGAACCCGCTGCAAGTCGGTTTATAAACCGGTCTGTCAGCCGGCTATCGGATCTCAGCCATGACGATCACGTGAATCGTCAGCCGGAAACCTCAATCTATCGTAGGCGGCGAACAGGCAATAGTAAATACGGGTAACCATGCCGCTCGCCACCTGTGCCGCCCTTAATGGCCACCCGCTCCCGCCGCCGCGGCCGAACTGGAGCGATCCGGCTTCGTCACCCAGATCAGCGGGATGATCAATACGAAGATCACCGCCGACAGCCAGAAAATATCGTTCAATCCCAGCATGGCCGCCTGGGTATTCATCGAGCGTTCGAAGAACGCCATCGCCTGGGCCTGACCGCCGCCCAAAGTACTCTGCAGCGCATCCAGCGCGGCCGTGTAAGTCGGATTGTTCACGCTCGTCTGCTCGGCCAGTTGCGCGTGATGCAGGATCGTCCGGTCATTCCATCCTGTCGAGGCCAGCGACGTGCCCACCGCGCCGGCAAATACTCGCGCGAAATTCGACAGGCCCGCCGCAGCCGGAATACGATCGGGCGTGAGGCCGGACAGAATGATCGCGGTCAGCGGCACGAAGAAGAGCGCCGTCGGGATGCCTTGCAACAACGTCGGCAAGACTAGCGTCCAGGTATCCACGCCCGTGGTGTAGTTCGAGCGCATGAAGAACACACCGGCAAAACCGAGGAAAGCCAGCGTCGCCAGCACCCGCGCATCGGACTTCGGCATGATCTTCGCCATGACCGGCGCGAGAATAACGGCGAAGATGCCAAGCGGTGCAGTTGCCAGACCCGCATCGACGGAACGGTAGTTCAGATACTCCTGCATCCACTGCGGCAACAGCACGAGGTTGGAGAAAAACACCGCATACGCCACCGAAATCGCGATCGTGCCGCCGAGGAAATTGCGTTTGCCGAACAACCGCAAATCGACGATCGGATTCTTTTCAGTCAACTCCCAGATCACGAAGAACACGAAACTGATCGCCGCGAATACCGTCAGGGCCACGATCACCGGCGAGTTGAACCAGTCGAGATCCTTGCCTTTGTCGAGCATGATCTGCAACGAGCCGACCCATGCGGTCAGCGAGAGCAGGCCCACCTTGTCGATCGGCAGGCGCTTTGTCGGAGTTTCGCGGGTGCGATAGATCCCCCACGTCACGCCCGCGGCGAACAGACCGACCGGGATGTTGATGTAGAAGATCCATGACCACGAGTAGCTGTCCGTAATCCAGCCGCCGAGCGCCGGGCCCGCAATCGGGCCGACCGTTGCGGTCATCGCCCACAAGGCAAGCGCGGTCGCGGATTTCTCCTTCGGATACGAGCCGAGCAGAATCGCTTGCGACAGGGGAATCAACGGACCCGCCACCGCGCCCTGCAGAATCCGCGCGGCGAGCAGCACCGGCAGATTCGGCGCGATGCCGCACAACCACGACGACAGCACGAACAACAGAATCGCCCAGACGAACAACTTGATCTGCCCGACACGCTGCACGAGCCAGCCGGTCAACGGAATCGCGATGGCGTTGGCGGCGGCGAACAGCGTGATCACCCACGTGCCTTCGTCCACCGAAACGCCGAGGTTGCCGGCGATCGTCGGAATCGCCACGTTCGCGATCGATGAATCCAGCACGTTCATAAACGTGGCGAGCGCCACGGCAAGCGTCGCCAGCACCAGCTTGCCGCCAGTCAGCGGCGGCAGCGTGGCGGGCTGCGTCGATCCATTCATTTCATCACCTGTCGAGGAAGGCAAAACTATCTGACTTATCAGTTAAATGCGCAAAAAAAACGGCGCTCGGTGGTCACAGGTTCAACCGGCCTTGCGCGCGGCGTTTTTCTGCGTGGTGCTCACGGCTATCTCGTGCTTCGCCGGCATGTTCTGCTCGATGATCCGGGCGATCTCCGCGTCGGCTTCGTCGCCGTACTGCGCGAATACGTCGGTGTGATACGAGGTGTTGACCGCCGCGCCGAGTTGCGCGCCCGTTTCCTCGTGCGTGTCGACGTCGACCTGCATCGACAGGCCAATGCGCAGCGGATGCGCGTTCAGTTCACTTTGATCGAGCAGGATCCGCGCCGGCAGACGCTGCACGACCTTGATCCAGTTGCCGGTGGCGTTCTGGGCGGGCAGCACGGCGAATGCGGCGCCCGTGCCTGCCGAGAATCCCTCGACCCGGCCGTGATACTTGACGCTGGAGCCGTACACGTCCGCGGTGAGGGTGACGGGTTGGCCAATGCGCATGTGCCTCAGTTGGCCTTCCTTGAAGTTTGCGTCGACCCACACGCCGTCGAGCGGCACGATCGCCATCAACGGGGTGCCCGGCGCCACGCGCTGGCCGACCTGCACCGAACGGCGCGCGACGTAGCCGGTCACGGGCGCGGGCAAGGTGTTGCGCGCGTAGCTCAGGTAGGCGTCGCGCACTTTCGAGGCCGCGGCCTGCACGTTCGGATGCTGTTCGATCGACGTGCGGTCGGTCAGCGCATGATTGGCCTCGGCCTGCTGACGCGCGGCGTCGAGCGCGGCCTGCGCGGAACTGACGGCGTCGCGAGCATGGGCGATGTCCTCGCCGGACACCGCGCCCGTTTCGGCCACCGCCTGACGGCGCTTCAGGTCGTCGTTCGCGCGGGCCAGATCCGATTGGCGTTGCGCGACGGTCGCCGCGTAGAAATCGTTGTTCACATACAGGCCGCTCACCTGCCGCACGGTCTGGCCGAGCGTCGCTTCCGCATTCGACAACGCGATCTTCGCGTCGGCGTTATCCAGGGTGACGATCGGCGCGCCCTGCTTGACGATCTGCGTGTCGTCGGCGTTGACCGCGACCACCGTGCCGCTCACTTGCGGCGTCAGTTGCACGAGGTTGCCGCTCACATACGCGTCGTCGGTGGACTGATAGTAGCGGCCGCTCGTGTAGTAGTACGCGCCGTAGCCCGCGCCGGCCAGCACGACAGTGGCGGCCAGCAGGGAAATCAGCAGTTTGCGCTTCGTGGGGGCCTGCGCTTTCTGGGGTTGGTCCGCGTCCGCCGTCGCGCGGCTGGTGTTGATCGTGTCGCTCATGATATGGGTCCTGACAGATTGGCAAAGTGTCGCGATGGCGCTTTAACGCGCGGCGGCGACGACGGGATTGGCGGAGGCGGCTGGAACGGCGGCGCCGCTGCTGGCGACCGAAGCGGCGTTATCGACATAACCGCCACCGAGTGCCGCGGCCAGCGCGATCTGCTGATCGCGCCGGCTCATCTTCAGATTCGCGACCTGCTGGTCGGCGGCGAGCGCCGTGGTGTCGGCGTTCAGCACCGTCAGCTGATTCGTGAGGCCGGCCTTGTATTGCACGAGCGCCAACTGATCGGCGCCGCGGGCGGCTTCCTGGGCGGCTTGCGCGTCGGTGAGCTGCTCGTCCGTCGAACGGATTTGCGCGAGTTGCGTCGCGACTTCGGACAGGGCGGTGACCAACGTCTGGTTATACGTGGCAACGGCATAGTCGAAATCGGCGTAACGCCCTTTCAATTGCGCGCGCAATTGACCGCCGTCGAAAATCGGCAGATGGATCGCCGAGCCGACCGACGCCGTGCGGCTCGCCGCCGTCAGGAAACGGCCGAAACCGAACGCGTCGAGACCGATCGCGGCGCTCAGATTGATGTCGGGATAGAACTCGGCCTTGGCTTCCTTGACGTCGTGCGTGAGCGCGTCGACGCGCCATTTCGCCGCGACCAGGTCCGGGCGGCGGCTCACCAGATCGGCCGGCAGGTTGTCGGGCAGGCGCACTTCGTCGCCCACGCCGAGTGTCGGCCGCGCGATGGCGAGACCACGGTCCGGTCCGGCACCGAGCAAGGCGGCCAACTGATAGCGCGTCGTGACGATGCTGCCGTCGATGGACGCGAGCGTCGCGCGGCTGGTGGCGAGATTCGCCTGCGCCGTCTTGCGTTCCACTTGCGTGTCGAGGCCCGTTGCAATGCGCCCGGCGGTAATGCGGTCGATCTGTTCGCGCTGCGTGATTTCTTCCTGCGCGATGTCACGCAACGTGTAGAGCCGCGCAAGCTGGTTGTAGTCGCGCGCCGTGGCCGACGTGAGGGACAGCTTGACGACTTCTTCGTCCGCCTGGGTCGCCTGCAACTGCGACAGCGAGGCTTTCAGCGCTTCACGATTCTTGCCCCACAGATCGAGATCGTAGGACGCGGACAGCAAGCCCTTGTTCTCCGTTTGCCACGAACCGCCGTACGGCGGCGGCACGAGCGCCGTGCCCGAATACTGCTGGCGCGTCAACGAATAGTCCGCGCCGACTTTCGGCAGGGTGCTCGCCTTCGCCGTGTCGCTGTACGCGGCGGCCGCCGCGACGCGGGCGCGGGCCTGCTCGACCGACGGATTGCCTTTCAGCGCCTCGGCAAGCAAGGCCTTCAGTTGCGCGTCGCCGAACTGGTCGGCCCAATCGGCGGCCGGCCAATGACCGTTGTCCTGCGGAATGCTTTGTTGAGTCGCGTAGGTCTGCGGCTGCGCCATCTGCTTGTCGCTCGAGATACCGGCGTAATTCGCGCAAGCGGACAGTACGGCCGCGAAGATCACCGTCACACCGGCCTTCGCGATCCGCGAGCCGGCTATCCGTGGAATTAACTGTGGTTTCATTTTCTGACTTGTCAGATATAGGGTTGAAAAAATCGCCGCGAGCGTCCGCAGCATGTCTGGCCGGCCTCGCCTACTCTGCGAGAAACTTGTTCAGCAGACGGCGCAATTCCTCGAATTCGGTTTTCGTAAACTTCTTCAGGCGACGGTTCAGCACCACTGGGGCGATCTCCGGAAGACGCACGGCGACGGCCTCGCCCTCTTCCGTCAGTTTCAGGTTGACGACGCGGCGGTCTTCGATGCTGCGCGAGCGTTCCAGCAATCCCTTGATTTCCAGCTTGTCGAGCATGCGCGTCATCAGGCCGGTGTCGATACCGAGCAGCCGCGACAGTTCGAACGGCGTGGTGGCGACGCCCCGGCGCATGGACAGCAGAATGCCCATCTGCTGACTGGTGATGTCCAGATCCTTCAGCGCGGCGTCCATTTCGGTGATCAGCAAGTTACGTGCTTTGTTGATCGAGAAACCCACGCTCAGCGTCAGGCTGAAATTTTCCGGCGTGTAGTGGTTCATTCATGCCCCCTGTTCAGTGCGTTTAACTTTATCTGCAAAGTCAGATATTCTCAAGGGTCGCTTCCAGCATATGACTGTTTCATTTATATGCACTATTCCGCTCTGCATTGGCTAGCGGGGTCGGGCAAAGTGGTCACCTTAAATTACCTAAAACCGGTCATTTCACAAAGCCAGTCGAACATTTAATCTGCTCTCACGCTAAACCACCCAGTCACTCATGGAAGGACGGAAATCATGAAGATCATGCACGTCGACGCCAGCGCCAAACGCGAGCGATCCAACTCCCGCGCATTGAGCCGCTATTTTCTGGAACGCCTGCGCGAAGAAGGCGCGGAGTTCGAAGTCGATTATCTGGATGTCACGATCGACACCCCGCCGCATGTCAACGAGGCTTTCGCCATCGCCACGTACACGGCCGCGCAGGATCGCACGCCTGCGATGAAGGCGACGCTGGCCGGTTCCGATGCGCTGTGCCAACGCCTGCTCGACGCCGATGCGTTCGTCTTCGCCATGCCCATGTACAACTGGTCGATGCCCTCCGCGTTCAAGGCGTTTATCGACAGCATCACGCGTACGGGCCTGACCTATGTGAATGCGGACGACGGCCGCGTGGTCGGTCAGCTTTCACGCCAGAAGGTGCTCTTCGTCACGAGCCGCGGCGCGGATTTGCGTCCGGGCTCGCCTTACGCGGGCATGGATGCGCTCACGCCCTCGCTGAAGGCTGCGTTCGGCTTCCTCGGCGTCGCCGATCCGACCTTTGTCGATGCCCAGCCGCTGCAGTTTGCCGATCCCGAAGCGCGCACCGAAGCGCTTCAGCGCGCACGCGCCGAACTGGACGCGGTGGCGTCGATCTGGGCGTCGTCGGATTCGAGCAATGAAAACCACGATGTCTTGTCAGGAGTCACAGCATGAAAATCCGCACACTGATCGCGGCGGCCACGCTCGCCAGCCTTTCTATTCTGGGGACTTCACAGTCCGCATTCGCCGCCGACGCAACCGCGCCGCACGAGACGATCACGCCCGCGTTCGCCGAGGCGATCGCCAACGTACCGGGCAAGACGATGACGGCGCTCGTCGTCGAGTATGCGCCCGGCGGCAAGTCGTCGCCGCATCGGCACGGCCAGGCTTTCGTGGTCGGCTACGTGCTGTCGGGCGCGATCCGCAGCCGCGTGAACGACGGCGAAGAACGCGTCTACCATGCCGGCGAGCACTGGACCGAGAAGCCCGGCGTGCATCACACCGTCAGCGAAAACGCGAGCGATACCGAACCCGCCAGGCTGCTGGCGATTTTCGTGGCCGACACGAAAGACAAGAACCTCGTTACGTTCGACAAGAAGTGATGGAATTGGCGTGACCGGATGACCGGCACGCACACCAGCGCGGGGGCTTTTCGGGCCCCGCGCTTCCTCGAAACCGGAATGTCCTCCCGCAATAGACAGGCATGCGAATCGATGCCGCACCGGCTTCACACATTTGACAAGGTATGCTCGAGTTCGGGCTGTACAATGCGCGCCCTTGTCGTCTTCCGATATTCTGTAGCGAAAACTCGCTTGATATCCACGACGACCTATACTACTTTCGGTCTTGCGCGCCATTCGCCTCGCTGATCCGGACATGCGGTCCCGGTCATCGGAGAAGAGAGCTTGAACAGCTTTGTCACCAGTACCGCCGGACCAACCCGCACCGATGATTAGCAACCCTATCGTGGATCTGAACACAGTGACCGTCTGTGCAGCCGACTCGATACATCCAGCGCTCGCTGCACGCGCGCTCGACATCTCGGGGGCCCGCTGCACGTTCGCGGACGCGATCCTCTTCACCCACGAGGCTGTGCCCACCCGTGGCGCGCGCACGGTGCTGATTCCGCGCCTGCAGTCGAAGCAGGATTACTCCGCCTTCATGATCAAGCATCTCGTGAATCATGTCGCCACGCCGTGGGTACTTGTCATCCAGTGGGACGGCTACGTGCTGGACGCCGCGGCGTGGAGCGATACGTTTTTCGGCTACGATTATATCGGTGCATGGTGGCCGTTCCACACGGATGGGATGAACGTGGGCAACGGCGGGTTTTCACTGCGTTCGAAGAAGCTGTTGCAGGCGCTCGCCCACACACGGTTTGAATTTCTGCCCGGCGTCAACGAAGATGACCTGATCTGCCGGATCTACCGGCCGTTGCTCGAAACGGAGTACGGCATCCGTTTTGCGCCTGCGGATGTCGCGGTCCAGTTTGCTTATGAGCACATCCGCCCTGACAACCCGACATTCGGTTTTCATGCCGCGTTCAACATGTGGCGGCACGTCGACGACGACACGATGATGGAGATGGTCGGCGCGCTCGACGTCCGGACCTTCACCTCCAGCGAGGTCATGCAATTGCTCATGGCTTACTGCGACCAGCGCAAATTCGCCTGCATGAAGGTGATGTATGAACGCTACCGGCACCTCTGGAGCACACAGCAGATCGTGCAGAACATGATGGCAACCGGCGTGGCCGGCGAAGCTGTCCTGCAGTATGTCGACCTCTGCGAAAGGCTCGTGAACAATGACCGAGGAGAATTCGGCACGTGACGACGACCTTCGAACTGGAACAGCAACTTCGCGCCGCCTATGCGCGTCATGAGCACGATCCGCACAATCTTGCGAACGTGCGCGAGATCTGCGACACGCTGATCGCGCTCGCGCGTGAGGACGAACTCCTTCCATGGGCGGACCGGGCGCTGGCAGTCGGCGCGCAGCACTCCGATTTTCTGGCGATGCGCGCTTTCGCATTGGACCTGCTAGGCCGGCACGCCGAGGCGGTCGAGACACGCGCGCATGACCCGTCGATGTCGAGCGACCCCGCGCTCTCCAGGCTGCGACTCGGCTATAGCCTGATGATGGCCGGCGATCTCGAACGCGCGATTCCACAACTGGACGAGGTGCGACAGCTCTCCACATCAGCGACGCCGCGGATCGTCGCGACGGCCGGGCATCTTCTGGGCGAGGGGATGCTCAAGGCCGGAGACACGCGGGGCTTCGCGCACTGGCTCAAACGCAACGAATCCGGCGATGCGGCAAGTTATCGTCCGGTCGGCGTCCCTGAATGGGCCGGCGAATCCGACCTGCGCGATCGACGCGTGCTCATCGCACATCAGTTGGGTTTCGGCGATAACTTTCTGCTGGCGGCCTGCGTGGCCGACTGGCGGGCCGCCGGCGCGACTGTGATGATCACTTGCGACCCGCAGGCGCATGCGCTCATGCAGGCGTCGCTGCCTGAGTGCGAAGTCGTCAGCGCAGAACGTCCATTGGCCTCGCACATTGCATTGCCCGACGCGGTGCAGCTGCGCGTGGAGGCGTTCGCGCCGCATCTGTACGCGACGCTGCTGCATCTGCCGCTTCTAAGTGCCGCGCAGCAACCCTCCGGATTCCGATTTCAGCCGTACATGCGGGCTCCGCTTGCGAAGCAGCAGATCGCGGCGGAGTGGGCTCGGCAACTGCGCGCGCAACATCCGGGGAAAAGGCTGGTCGGCCTGTTCTGGGATTGCTACCAGCGACACCTGCCTCACGTCGGCAGCACGATGCGGTGCTGGGCTACGCGCCGCAGCCTGCCACTCGGGGCGGTGAACCGGATCGTGACGGACCCCGTCCTGGCCGACCGGATACAGTTCGTGAACCTGCACCACCCGGTGACAGAAGCCTCGGCCGGCGCACCGGCCGGCGATGTCGACCGCTATCTGCCCGGCATCCACTTTTTCGACGACACCGCCGCGTGCATCGGCGAACTGGACGCCGTGGTCGCGGTGGACTCGGCGGTCGCCAATCTTGCCGCGATGATGGGCAAGCCCACCTGTGTGCCGCTCAACACTTCTGGCGACTGGCGTTGGGGCAGCCAGGGAACCACTAGCCCGTGGGTCGAAGGCGTGACCGTGCTGCGGCAGACACACGAGGGCGACTGGGATCCCGTCGTGGAAAACTCAGCGGCATGGCTAGCCACGCAATGATCACGTGCAGGCCAACTCGCGCGAGGGATCCAGCCTCGCTTTTCTCGCGCGCGCTAGCAACGCATCGTCAACCCATTCGCTTTGTGCCAGCCATTGCGCTCTGTCGCCCGGCATAACTTCATCCGGAGAACGGCTATGCATCCCACCGCCATGCAAAACTGCCAGCAATTCTTTGACTGCTACGCGCCGCATGTTGTGTCGCCCGACGAGAAGATAAGCGTGATCGAAATCGGCAGCCAGGACGTCAACGGCTCGCTGCGCAGCGTGTGTCCGGACGCCTTTGCCTACACGGGGGTCGATTTCGTGGCAGGCCGCGGCGTTGACGTGGTGCTGCAAGACCCCTATGCACTACCGTTTGCCGACGAGAGCGCCGACATCGTGCTCGCCAGTTCCGTCTTCGAACATTCGGAGATGTTCTGGCTGCTGTTTCTCGAAGTCATGCGCATCCTCAAGCCCGCGGGACTCTTTTATCTGAACGTACCTTCGAATGGCGATTTTCATCGGTGGCCGGTGGATTGCTGGCGCTTCTACCCGGACAGCGGCAACGCTCTCGTGGCCTGGAGCAAACGCAACGGCATGAATCCGCTTTTGCTCGAATCGTATACGAGCCTGCAGCACGCGGACCAGTGGAACGATTTCGTTGCCGTGTTCCTCAAGGACGAAGGCCGGGCTCAACGTTATCCGCAGCGCATTCTGGCGCACAAGCGCGATTTCCTTAACGGCATCGTCGCCGATGAGCCGGGTCGATTCCTTAACTATTCGCAACTGCCGCAGGATCGGATCAGGTTGAATACGATCCGCGAGGCGGTCGATCAAACGCTGTCGTGACGGGTTCGGCCCGCACTGATGGGCGTTAGCGAACGCAAACGGCGTGAGGCACGATGCCTGCCGTAGTTGGCAGGATCTTTAAAACGCGCCTGCCAACACCGCCACAACCACCGTCACCACCTGCGCGCCCGCCAGGCCGGTCGCGATCCGGACGAGCGGCGCGATGCCGCGCAAGCGCGCATCGAGCGCGTGCCCGGCTTTCGCGTCGCCGATCCAGCCGAGTTCCAGTAACGCGCGATCGAGCGCCGCGAGTGCCTCCCCTTCACTCAGCTCCGCTGCCGCGCTCTCCTCCTTGATGAGCACACGCGGCCGCGCCTCGCGCACCAGCGCCAGCACGGCCTGCGCATCGTCGATTTGCAGATGCAAGGTGAGCCATGCGGCCACCGTCAGCGCGCTGCGCGAGTAGCCGAGCGCGCAGCACGTCACCACGGTATGTCCTTGCTCGTGCAGCATGTCGACGGCGGCGACGGCCTGCTGCAATTGGGCGAGCGTCGGTGGCAGCAGATCGAACTGCGGCACGCAGACGTAGCGAATGGCCGGATCGCGTCTCGCCCAGCCGGGCATTTCGACGGTCAGAGGCGCGGCGGCATGCCGCGCCGCGTCTAATCATCAACGCGTCTGCGCGACGCCGTTGCTCACGCGCTTGCAGATGGTGACGAGCGACAGCAGCACCAGCGCGCGCCACAACCATCCGGCCCACGGCGCGACCGGCAGGCCGAGACCGATCCACAGGCCGACCGCGCCGACCGCCACCGCGCGATCGCTCTTGCCGAGCGGGCCGTCATAGCGGCGCGTCGCGCCCGCCAGCGGCCCGATCAATCCCGCGCATTCCACGATCACGGCGACGAGCGCAAACGCCCAGATATCCGCCGGGTTGAATGCGGCAATCACCAGAAACGGTAAAACGAGCGCGATGTCCGATACGACGTCGCCCAGTTCGTTCAGGTAAGCGCCCAGTGCGCTCTTCTGGCCGAACTCGCGCGCCAGCATGCCGTCGATTGCGTTTAACGCCATGCGCAGGAACAGCCAGACGGGGATCAACAGGAATAGCCGGTCAAGCGGAAATCCGAACGCCGCCACGCCACCGACCAGAATCGAGCCGAGTGCCGCCGCCACGGTCACCTGATTGGCGCTTACGCCTGCCGCCGCCAGTCGCCGCACCAAAGGACGCAGCAGATTCTGGAACTTTGGTTTGAGTGCGTAGACGCTCATATTTATTTACTTTTTGGAAGAGTTAGCCGGGACGGGATACGACAATATCCGCTGCGCACCTTGTTTTGATCAGCGACATCGTCATTTAAATGCGCTCAAACGTCAAGAATAGAGACGCGCGTTAAATCAATGTGGTGTGAGCCGAAAAAAATCGTCATAATGCCGCGACTGAAACGCCTGCTATTTGCCTGGGTAAAACCATAAATTGATGATCGAACGTCACTGCCGCGTCGCGGCGCATCGTTTTGAGAGGCGCATTCAATGAGTATCTGGCACGCATGGCAGCGCGATTTTCTGCTGGGTCTGGTGCGTCTCGTCGCAGGCGCTTATCCCGTCTGGCATCGAGGTGCGCCGAACGCCACGCAGAAGATCTACTTCTCCAATCACACCAGCCACGTCGACACGCTGGCGATCCTCGCCGCCTTGCCACGCGAATTGCGCGGGCAAGTGCGTCCGGTAGCGGCACGCGATTACTGGCAGCGCGGCAACGCCAAGGTGCATATCGCGAAGCATCTGCTCAACGTGGTGCTGATCGACCGCAACAAGGAAAGCGAAGGCGATCCGCTCGACCCGGTACGCGAAGCCCTGCGGCTCGGTCATTCGATCATCATCTTTCCGGAAGGCACGCGCAGCGCCGAAGCCTTGCCGCAGCCGTTCAAAAGCGGTCTGTATCGGCTCGCCAGCGAGTTTCCCGATGTCGAACTGTGCCCGGTCTATCTCGAGAACCTGCAGCGCATCATGCCCAAGGGCGCAATCTGGCCGGTGCCGCTGATCTGCAAGGTGCACTTCGGCGGCACCGTGACGCTCGCGGAGAACGAAAACAAGGCGGACTTTCTGGCGCGCGCGAGGCAGACGATCGTCGAACTCTCGCCTGCGCGGCAGCCAGCTTGAAACCGCGGCCGCAAACGTCGAGCAGCAACGAACCGCGGCGCTTCAGACCAACACGTATAACAAGAAACGGGTGACACACTATGAGAACCGCGTTCTGGGAACTGGTGGCCGGCGTGACCGGCTTTCTGGCGATTGCCACGGTCATCGGCGCGATTCTCGCGTGGCGCGACGGCGGGCGCAGCGCGACCATCGCCAATCTGAATCAGCGCATTCGCGCGTGGTGGGGCATGATCGCCGTGATGGCGATCGCGATCGGTCTCGGACCGGCTGCAACGTACATCGTGTTCGCCTTCGTGTCGTATCTGGCGTTGCGCGAATTCATCA
Source organism: Paraburkholderia aromaticivorans (assembly GCF_012689525.1). Taxonomy (NCBI): domain Bacteria; kingdom Pseudomonadati; phylum Pseudomonadota; class Betaproteobacteria; order Burkholderiales; family Burkholderiaceae; genus Paraburkholderia; species Paraburkholderia aromaticivorans. The sequence goes on along the minus strand of NZ_CP051516.1, from coordinate 2,190,501 downwards.
CGCTCACGCCGACTTCGCCGAGCGATCACACCACGCTCTTCATCGCATTCTTCATCGCGATTCCGGTGCAGTATCTGCTGCTGTGGGTGAACTGGTACGGCATGTTCTCGATCTTCGTGCCGGTGCATCTGTTCATCACCTTGTCGCTGGTGTCGGCGCTCACGCAGGACACGCATGAATTCCTGAGCCGCAACTCGAAAATCCACTGGGCGCTGATGGTCTGCGTGTACGGGCTGAGCCACGCCCCCGCTCTGCTGATTCTCGATATTCCGCACTATCAGGGCGACAACGCGTTGCTGCTGTTCTTCTTCCTGCTGGTGGTGCAGATCAGCGACGTGTTCCAGTACGTCGTCGGCAAGCTGTTCGGCAAGCGCAAGATCGCGCCGCAACTGAGTCCTTCGAAGACGGTCGAGGGTTTTATCGGCGGCGGCCTGCTCGCCACCTTGTCGGGCGCCGCGCTCTACCGCATCACGCCGTTCAGTTTCGGCGCGGCGTTTCTGATGTCGCTGGCGATCGTGCTGGCGGGTTTTGTCGGCGGACTGGTGCTCTCGGCCGTGAAGCGCTCGCTCGGCGCGAAAGACTGGGGGGCGATGATCGCGGGGCACGGCGGCGCGCTCGATCGCGTCGACTCGATCTGTTTTGCCGCACCGGTGTTTTTTCACCTCGTGCGTTATCTGTATGTGCCGTAGTTAAAAAACGTTCAGGACTTTCAATGCGCACCGCCGCGCGTCAGCGGCAGGCCTCGATGCCCTTGCTGATCGCTTGCGCGATGCGTGCGATGGTCGCCGGATTGCGCAGCCGGGTTTCCTCGTCGGGATTCGCAATCACGCCGGCCTCGACGAGCACGGCGGGCATCGGCGCGGTTTTCAGCACGATCAGATCGTCGAAGCGATGAATGCCGAGGCGCCGATCCAGCAACGGCCGGTTCTCCCCTTTGATCGGCGTGGCGTGATACAGCGACGGCTTTTCTCCCGCGGCTAACATCTGTTCGCCGATGGCCTTCGCGCAACGCAGGCTTTCTTCGTAATGCGGATTCAGTTGCGACACGAAGATCGAGTAGCCGCGATAGTCGCGTCGGCGGCCGGCGTCGATCCATGCCTGCTGCAGCGAGTCGTGGTGAATCGAAACGAACAGATCGGCGCCGGGCGAATGCGTCGAGCGATCCTGCAGCGCGATTTCCTTGCCGTCGGCGGATGTGCGCGCGACGCGATCCCCGTACGCTTGCAGGTCGTGCGCGACAGCCGCACTCAGATCCAGGTTGTAGAGATATTCGACGCGCCCGCTTGCGCCGGTCGCGCCCGGACGCTGCGGCGTGTGCCCGGTGTCCACGACGATATAAGCCGCCTCGCACGGAACGTTGGCCAGCGCCGCGACGACGCAGCCTGCAAATAGCGCGAGCCGTGTCCATACGACGTAACGCGAGCCGATTGCCGGATGTTTCTGTCGTTTCGACGCGGTGATCACAATCGAATCCTTTTTATTGAGCTTCGGCATGCGGACTTTTGAAATGCCGGATTGCCTGCGAGCGTTTGCGATTGCCTTCATTCAGCACGCCGGCGTTCATCAACGGTGATATTCACGGTGGTCTTAAACTAGAATATGCGCCAGATTTTTTCTGGCCGGATGATCGAGCGTAATTTTAATCGGGCGGATTGCTCTGTGTATAGCTTTTCGGTTTCAATGTCGCGACACGCGCGTCGCAACTGTTAATTTGCGCGTTGCAACGCGTGCTGAATAACGCGGCGGCGAATCCTGTTTTCCGTTTTAAAGTTTGGAAATCAAAAACGATCCGGAATTTACCGCAGGGGGCGACAGGATTGAAGGTGTACTCAGGCACGCTGACAATCGCCTGGTGCGACGATGGCCGCACCTTCATCTGCACCGCGATGGCGGCCGGCGACTGCGCGAGCCGCCGCCGCGAGTAGAACCCGGAACGGGGTTTCACGCTGATCGATGGATGACGCGCAGTGGCCCTCACTGCGCGCCTAGAACTTCGGATGACATTCGAAATTCATCGACGACCCATGCTCCGTCAGGCCTTGCACGCCGCTGACGGTTTCCGTCGTCACGCTGGTCTGCATGCCGCGACGCTCGCAGTAATCGCGCGCCTGGCTCATGGCGTGCTCATGCGCGCGGGCCCAGGCGAGGCGTCCGCCTGTCGCGCTTGCCGCGACCGTATAAGTATTGGCTTTACTGGTGGCGACCACGTCGCTGGAGCTGGCGCAGCCCACGAGGCTCGCGCACGCGGCCACGGCTGCCATGAAGGCGCGCGCCCGTCCCGACAATGCGTTTCGCGCCGCGAGCGCCCCGGATGCCTCGTCCCGTTCGGGTATGCGGCCTGAGACCGTGTTGAACATGTATCACCTGCACATTTTTGCGGATTAACCAATCCCCAAATTATCCGCAATCGCGCGTAAGAGATCAGCCTCACCAACCGAAAACACTGTTGCGGGCGTCCGAACAATCCCCGCGCGGCCCGCGCGAACGGCGCGGCACAGTCGTTGCTAACGGGTTTCGTGTGAGCGCATCGCGGCTCGCTTCACGGAGTGTGCAGACATGCCCGATCACCGACCTGTTCCACCGAGACCGACGCTGCCGACCGACGCGCGCGGCATGATCGGCAACATGAAGACCACGGCGCTCGTCTCGCTGCGCGGCTCGATCGACTTCATGTGCTTTCCGCGCATCGACTCGCCGGCGATTTTCGCCGGCCTGCTCGAACCGTCGCGCGGCGGCGCTTTCTCGATCGAACCCACGTTCGACACCGCCAACGTCAAGCAGATGTATCTGCCCGACACCAATGTCCTGCTGACCCGTTTCATGACGCCCGAGGGCGTGTGCGAACTGATGGATTTCATGCCGGTGCCCGAGGATGGCAGCGGCGCCGATGCCGACGCGCCGCTACCCAACTGCGTGATCCGCGTCGTGCGGGTCGTGCATGGGCGCATGGCGTTCAGGATGCGTTGCGAGCCGCGCTTCGACTATGCGCGCGGCACACACACGGCTCTCATCGATAAGGACGGCGGCGTGGAATTCCACGCCGACGCCAACGCTGGCATTGAAGGCTGCATGCAACTGCGCCTCAATAGCACCCTGCCGCTCGCGCTCGACCACGGCGCCGCGCACGCGGAATTCGAGCTGAGCCATGGCGAGACGGCCGGCTTCGTTTTCGGCGATGCCGAAGGCTTGCGCGAAAAGTCGTTCGATTGCGAAGCGGCGCTGGCCGATACGATCCGCTACTGGCGAAGCTGGTCGGCGCACTCCACTTATCGCGGCCGCTACCGCGAAGTCGTGATGCGCTCGGCGCTGACCTTGAAGCTGCTCAGTTCCAGCGAGCACTGTGCGATCGTGGCCGCGCCGACTTTCGGGCTCGCCGAAGCGCTCGACGGTTCGCGCCGCTGGGACTACCGCTTCACGTGGATTCGCGACGCCGCGTTCTCCGTGTACGCGCTGTTGCGCCTCGGCTATACCGGCGAAGCGCGGCATTTCATGACATGGATCGCCGGACGCAGCCGACATTGCGATTCGGACGGCTCGCTGAACGTCATGTACACCGTCGACGGCAAGGAGCCGCCAGAAGAAACCGAAATCGCGACGCTATCGAGCGAAAACGGCGTGGCGGGCATGCCGCTCGTCGGCAACGCCGCCCGCGATCAGATCCAGCTCGACGTGTACGGCGCGCTGCTCGACGCGATCTATCTGTACAACAAGTACGGCGCCGCGATTTCGCATGATGGCTGGCGCGACGTCACGCGCACCGTCGACTATGTGGTCGAACACTGGCGCGAACCGGACCACGGCATCTGGGAGTTTCGCAACGGCCTGCGGCCCCTGCTCCATTCGCGGCTGATGTGCTGGGTCACGGTGGATCGCGCACAGCGCAAAAATCTTCCGGAATCGGATTTCTGCGTCTAGTCTGTAACGACATCATTTAAACCAACCGGACGCTGAACCGGAGGAGACATCGATGGAACTCGAAGCACGCACCATGAAACGTGTAACGGTTCGGCTCGTGCCGTTCCTGATCCTGTGTTATTTCATTGCCTATCTCGACCGCGTCAACGTCGGCTTTGCTGCACTACAGATGAACAAGGCGCTCGGCCTGTCCGCGAGTGCTTTCGGTTTCGGCGCCGGGATTTTCTTCATCGCGTATTTTTTCTTCGAAGTCCCATCTAATCTGCTGCTGGAGAAATTCGGCGCGCGCCGCTGGATCGCGCGGATCATGTTCACGTGGGGCATTCTCGCGGGCGCGATGGCGTATATCCCAGATATTGCGCGCTTCACGGGACTCTCTCCCGCGCACGTGTTTTACGGCCTGCGCATTCTGCTCGGCGTGGCCGAGGCGGGTTTCTTTCCGGGCATCATCTTCCTGCTCACGCTGTGGTTTCCCGCCGCGTATCGCGGTCGCGTGGTCGGCTATTTCATGGCGGCGATTCCGCTGTCCACCGTGATCGGCGGCCCGATTTCCGGCGCCTTGCTGTCGATGAACGGCTTCGGCGGACTGGCCGGCTGGCAGTGGGTCTATCTGATCGAAGCCGCGCCCGCGCTGGTGCTCGCGTTCGTCGTGCTCTCCTACCTCACCGACAAGCCCGCCGACGCCACCTGGCTCGCCGCCGACGAACGCGGCTGGCTGGTCGCGCGCCAGAAGCAGGAGCGCGCGCATCGCGAAGCGGTGCATACGTTCAGCGTAAAAGAGGCGCTCTTCAATCCACGCGTGCTCGCGGTCGCGCTGATCTACTTCGGTGCGAACGCAACCAACTACGGGCTGAGTTTCTTCCTGCCGCAGATCGTCAAATCGTTTGGGCTCACCAATCTGCAGACGGGCTTCGTTACGTCGCTGCCGTATATCGTCGGCGTGATCAGCATGGTGTTCTGGGGACGCCATTCGGACCGCAAGCTCGAACGCAAATGGCACGTGGCGATTGCGCTGCTGGTGGCGGCGGGCGGCATCGCGGCAGCCGCCGGGCTCGACAATCCGGTGCAGAAGATGATCGCGCTGTCGATCGCCGGGTTCGGCATCTTCGGCTGTTTGCCGGTGATCTGGACCTTGCCGGCCTCGTTCCTGTCAGGCGCGGCGGCGGCGGGCGGCATCGCCGCGGTCAACTCGCTCGGCAATCTGGCGGGCTTCTTCGGACCGTATGCGATGGGCTGGATCAAGGACAGCACCGGCGGCTTCGGCGCCGGTTTGCTGTGCCTGTCGGGCGCGGGACTGGTCGGCGTCGCGGCCGTGCTGTTGCTGCATCACGATGCTTCGCTCGAAGCGTCGGCGGGTTTTTCGGATCCGGAGGTGGCGGGGGCGACCAAGGCGGCGGGGTCGTAGCGGCGTTTGTTGCCGCGGCCGAAGCGAATCGCGTCGGGTCGCTGCGGCCATGAGAAAGCGTGGCGTGAGCCCAGCCGCGCCGGTGAAAGTAATGTGTGGCTCAGACGCATGTGTGGAAAGCGCCGCACGAGTTGAGCCGTGCTTATGGAAAGAAACCACACGAGCGCAGTCGCGCCTGCGGAAAACGCCGACCCGGCTCAACCGCGCGCAGCGCGGCTACACCACACCGCTCACGGCGACCCGCGACCACTTGCCGATGTTTCCGGCAACGCGTTAGCCGGACTGCCGGCATCCGGCGGCACCACATCGTCCGGCGTGGGCGTCGGCGCCAGTGCCGGTTCGCCGCCACCGCGCGCTTCACCATCGACCGCCCCGCTCGCCGCCACCGGCGCGGAACCTGGCGCCGGCAACATCGGCGGCTGCGGCAACGCTCGCGGCTCGGCCACCGCAGTCGACGCCGACTGCGCAACCGTCGGTTGTTCCGGCGCGGCAGCCGGCGCGCGACGCGTCGTGCCGCGCGGCACCACCGGCGCCTCCGGCTTGCCCGGCGATCCCGCGAACAGATTCTGGAACCACTCGCGCAACCTGCCCGAGCGCTCGGCGAACCAGCCCGGCTGCTGGTCAGTCGCGAATTTGACGCGGCTGTCGACCAGCCTCGAACGCTGCGCGCGCTGGAAGAAATCGCCGACGATCGGCAGCGCGCTGTGCGCCCCCTGCCCCCAATAGTCGCTGCGCAAGGTCACGCGGCTGTCGTTGAAGCCGACCCACGCGCCCGCCACGAGTTGCGGATGGATCAGGATGAACCAGCCATCCGCGTTACCCTGCGTCGTGCCCGTCTTGCCCGCGACGTCGCCGCGCACGCCGAAACGGCTGCGAATGCTCGAACCCGTGCCACGGTTCACCACGTCGCGCATGACGTCGATGAGCACGCGGTCGGTGTCGGCAGGCAGTTCCTGTTTGGCCGGCACCGGCGCGAACTCCGCCAGCACCTCGCCTTTGCGGTTCTCGATGCGCGTCACCATCACCGGTTCCACGTAGCCGCCAAGGTTGGCGATCGTGCCGTAGGCCGAGACCATTTCCTTCAGCGTGACGGGGCTCGTGCCGAGCGCGAGCGACGGCACCGGGTCGAGTTCACTATCGCGCACGCCCATTGCGCGAGCCAATCTCGCGACCTTGTTCGGTCCGACCGTCTCCATCAGTTGCGCGGTAATCCGGTTGCGCGAATACGCGAGCCCGTCGCGCAGGCTGATCTTGCGCTCGCTCGGCTCGTCCTCGTCGCTCGGACGCCAGACTTCGCCGCCTGCCAGCGGAATTTCCACCGGCTTGTCGACGAAGGTGTCGGCGGGCTTGGCGCCCGACTCGAAGGCCGCCGCGTAGACGAAGGGCTTGAAGGTCGAGCCCGGCTGGCGCCGCGCCTGCTGGACGTGGTCGAACGGGTCCTGGCTGAAATCGCGGCTGCCCACCCACGCGCGGATCTGGCCGTTGCGCGGGTCCATCGCGAGAAAGTCCGCCTGTACGCGCGTTTTGGACTCGCACACTGACTTCACGAGGTCGCGGTCGGACAAGACGCGTTTAAGCGCGTCGTCATCGGTCAGGCCGGTGTCTTTGGCGGCGCGGTAGTCGGGCGTTTCGCGCAGGAAGGTCTGCAGCAGATCCTTACCGTTCGAGCAGCCCGCACGGGTGCCCCACGCCGCGTTCGCGATGCCCTGCAACTGGTTGCCCTGCAAGGTCACGGCCTGAGTGGCCATGGTCTGCAGACGCGAGTCGATGGTGGTGCGCACCACCAGCCCGTCGGCGTACATGTTGTAGTCGTTCCGATCCGCCCACGACGCCAGCCACTTGCGCAATTGCTGCGCAAAATGCGGCGCGGGTCCCGGCGGCTCGGTCTGGCGCTCGAAATCGATCCGCAGCGACCGGCGGCTGAGCGTCGCGTAGGCGGCCGGCGTCAGTTTTCCGTACTTGACCATCTGGCCGAGCACCGTATTGCGCCGCTGCAGCGCGCGCTCGGGGTTCAGCACCGGGTTGTAGTAGCTGTTGCCCTTGAGCATGCCAGTGAGCGTCGCGCTTTCCAGCACGTTCAGGTCGGAGGCCGACTTGTCGAAATAGGTGCGCGCCGCCATCTCGATGCCGTAGGCGTTATAGAGAAACGGCACCGTGTTCAGGTAGGTCTCGAGAATCTCGTCCTTGCTATAGAGCGCTTCGATCTTGAAGGCCGTGATCGCTTCCTTCAGCTTGCGCGTGAGCGTCGGCGCGCGGCCGATCTCGTCGGGATAGAGATTGCGGGCGAGCTGCTGCGTGATGGTCGAACCGCCCTGCCGGTCGCCGGAAAACGTATGCAGCGCGGCCGAGGCCGTGCGCCGCCAGTCGAGCCCCCAATGCTGGTAGAAGCGGTGGTCTTCGGTGGCGATCAGCGCATTCACCACGTTCGGCGAGATGTCCTTGAGCTTGACCCACTCGCGGTTGGACGGCTTGAATTCGGCGAGCAGTTTGCCGTCCGCCGACAGGATCTGCGCCGGCTGCTCGATCTTGGCCTTGCGGATGTCGCCGATGCTCGGTGTGAACGGAATCAGGATCAGCACGTACAGCACCAACAGCAGCGGAAGCGCCGCGCAAGCCTTCAGCACGCCACGGCGCGTAGGATGGCGCAAATGCCACAGGGCCTGGGCGACGAGCGGGTTGGCGAGAGTCAGCCCTTTATCGAGGGCCGCCAGAAATGAGGGGATGAGGCGCTTCACACTAGCTTGTCGTCGGACGGGAAAGGCGCAATCCTACCAAGTTGCGCGGCAGCGGCCGATTTTCTGCCCGCAGCGCGTGGCCAGAGCGCCGTCGGCAGCCAAACCGCCGCGGCGCGCCCGCGACAATCGCGGCCCACTATAATGTCGCCAATTCCGACAAGAGGTGCTTCATGATCATCAAACCGCGCGTGCGTGGCTTTATCTGCGTTACCACCCATCCGACCGGCTGCGAAGCCAACGTCCGCGAACAGATCGACTACGTCAAGGCACGCGGTCCCATCGCCAACGGCCCGAAGAAGGTGCTCGTGATCGGCGCATCCACGGGCTACGGGCTCGCGGCCCGCATCAGCGCGGCGTTTGGCTCGGACGCCGCCACGCTCGGCGTGTTCTTCGAGCGCGCCGGCAGCGAAACCAAGGCGGGCACGGCCGGCTGGTACAACACCGCCGCCTTCGAGAAATTCGCCACGGAAAAAGGCCTGTACGCGACCAGCATCAACGGCGACGCTTTCTCCGACGCCGTCAAGCAAAGCACCATCGAGGTCATCAAGCGCGATCTGGGTCAGGTCGATCTGGTGGTCTACAGCCTCGCCGCGCCCAAGCGCACGCATCCGAAGAGCGGCGAAGTGTTCAGCTCGACGCTCAAGCCGGTCGGCAAGGCCGTGAATCTGCGCGGCATCGACACGGACAAGGAAGTCATCAAGGAAACCGTCCTCGAACCCGCCACCCAGCAAGAAATCGACGACACCGTCGCGGTGATGGGCGGCGAAGACTGGCAGATGTGGATCGACGCCCTGCTCGAAGCCGGCGTGCTCGCGGACGGCGCGAAGACCACCGCGTTCACCTATCTCGGCGAGAAGATCACCCACGACATCTACTGGAACGGCTCGATCGGCGCGGCCAAGAAGGACCTCGACCAGAAAGTGCTGGGCATTCGCGAGAAGCTCGCGGCCAAGGGCGGCGACGCGCGCGTCTCGGTGCTCAAGGCGGTCGTCACGCAGGCCAGCTCTGCGATCCCGATGATGCCGCTGTATTTGTCGCTGCTCTTCAAGGTCATGAAGGAGAAAGGCACGCACGAGGGCTGCATCGAACAGGTCTACGGCCTGTATAAGGACAGCCTGTACGGCACGGCGCCGCACATCGACGAAGAAGGCCGTCTGCGCGCCGACTACAAGGAACTCGATCCCGAGGTGCAGAACCGCGTGCAGGAACTGTGGACGCAGGTGACCAACGACAATATCTACGAACTCACCGACTTCAGCGGCTACAAGACGGATTTCCTGCGTCTGTTCGGCTTCGAGATCGCGGGCGTGGATTACGAAGCGGACGTCAATCCGGACGTGCAGATTCCGAAGCTCGTGCAGGTTTGATGAAGCGCGGGGCCTTGGGTGGCCCCGCCTGCCTCACGCACGCTATACCGGTTCGTTGCCGTCCACCTTTCTCGACTGCGCCACGTAGCCGTCCACCGCGCGCATCACACGCACTTCCAGCGCGGCGGCGTCACGCTCGTCGCGCTCGCCCGCCTGATCGACCATACCGCGCACGATCGCCAGCAGATCGCGCGCGACGCGATCCACATCGTCCAGTTCGGGCACCTGCGTCTTCTCCGTCAGCGCGCTGACCAGCGCCGCATGAATCGTGTCGGCGATGCGCTGATTGCGCTCGTCGACCGGCAAGCGGCGCTCCTCCATATCGATGATGCGCGCCAGCACCGGCCTGCGCATCTGATGCGCGACGGACGCGCGGACCATCGCCTGCACGCTGTCACGCGAGTTCTCCAGTAACGCCGCCGCTTCGACGTCCGCCACCAGTTGCGCGGTTTCGCGCTCGATCAACGCCACGGTCAACGCGTCGCGATTCGGAAAGTATTGATAGAGCGAGCCGATGCTGACGCCGGCCCGCTCCGCGACCGCGTTGGTCGTGTAGCCGTCGAGCCCGCGTGTCTCCAGAATGCGAGCCGCCGCTTCGAGGACGGCCTCGACAGTTTGCGCCGAACGCCGTTGAAGCGGCGCTTTACGGGGCTTCAGACGCTGCGTGGAAGCGGATTTGGCCATGTCCGGAATGCGAGTTTCAAATGTGAGTGTTCGCTCGTATTCTATTCCTGTTTTCGCGAAAACCGCATCGGCCTCAAAGCGCCCAAACATTCAACAGGAACCGAACCTCATGACTTCATCTGCGAAAGAATCCGTACTGACCGTCTTCATGCTGGTCAAAACGCGGCCGGAATGGCTCGCCATGCCTGCCGACGAACGCTCCCGCCAACTGGCCGAACACGTCGAGCCGATCCTGAAGCATCACGCCGACGAGATCAGACTGAGCTACTACGACATCGAGTTTTATTCGGCGCGCGTCACCGATATCTGGCTGTGGCATGCAACGAGCCATCATGCGTATGAACTCGTGGTCGAAGCCTTGCGCGAGACGCCTTTCTGGGACCGCTACTTCGATATCGTGGAGATTCTGCCGGGCGTGGAGAACGGCTACGCGAAAAACCACGACCGCGACGCGCTGACGGCGGCTTGAGCCGCGCGGACCGCGCCGGTTACGCGGTCGCGATCGACCTCAGCAGGGAAACGCGGCCTGAAGCGAACGGAGAATCGCGAGGCCGATCGGAAAATCGTCCGACAGGCCCGGGTGGTTGGTGAAGAACGTGTCGAGCAGCGGATAGACGTTCTGATTGCCGATGGCGAGATTTTGCGGCGGACAGAATAGCGGCGGCTTCTTCTTCGACACCAGTTCGCCGTTCGCCCAGCCGAACGCGTTGATCGTGCCGGTAATGTACGCGGCGTAGATCGAGTTGTTATCGGCATGCGCCCATTGTTTGTACTGCGCGGCCGTCATCTCGGCGCTCGCATTCAGAGTGAAACACGCGGCCAGCAACGCCAGCGCAACTTTCGATATCCGCATCGTGGAACCTTCAATCGGTGTCGCAAAAGTGGCCATTGTAGGCGAGTCGGGACGTGCCGCGCAGCAGCGCGTGCATGGGCGGGAAACCGTAAGCATCGCGTACGGATTGTTGTAAGCCGCGCGGGTGTTTGCGCAAGCGTTACGGCGTACCGTTGCGGCAATACGTCCGGTAGCCTTCGCGCGTGGCGAGACGCGCCATATACGCCGCGACCGCGGGTAAATCGCCGTGCTGCAACGGCGTGTCCAGCCAGCGGTTGATGGACAGCGCGAGCGGAATGTCCGCGAGCGAAAACGCGTCTCCCGCGATGAACGCGCCGGTTTTCCGCAACTGGCCCTCGATCATGGCCATATGCCTCGCCCAGTTCGCGCACGACAGATCGATCTGCCGCGGATCCTGGTGCGCCGGAGAATGCCGGACCAGCGCCAGAAAGGCGTAGCTCCAGGACCGATTCAATTCGCTCGCCTGCCAGTCGATCCATTGATCGCAGCGGGCACGCTCGCGTGGATCGACGGGATACAACCACTCGCCGTGATAGCGGCCGGCCAGGTAGCGGATGATCGAATTCGACTCCCACAATACGAACTCCCCGTCCTTGATGACGGGGACCATCGCATTGGGATTCAGCGCGAGAAATTCCGGCACGCCGGTCGCGCGGAATCCGGAGCCCCAGTCTTCCTGTTCGAATGGAAGCGCGAGCTCCGCACACGTCCACAGGACTTTGCGGACGTTGATGGACGAGGTCTTGCCGAGTATCTGTAGCATGGGTTCAAAGCCTATCGACGGCTCGATGGAACGGACAGACACATCTTGCCTCATGCGCACCGGGCCAGCCCCACTCAGTGCGACGCGACGAAGATCGTGCCCGGCGCAGGCGGCGGCACGGCGAAGGATTTGCGCATCCGCTCGGCCTCTTCGACCGGACTGCGGCCGAACAGGCGCTTGAATTCGCGGCTGAATTGCGAGGCGCTTTCATAGCCCACCTGCACGCACGCGAGCGCCGCCGTCACGTCGTTTCTCACCATCAGCAGGCGCGCCTGATGAAGCCGTGTCGACTTCAGATATTGCATCGGCGACGTGCGCGTCACGGCCTTGAAGTGCGAGTGGAAGCTGGGCACGCTCATGTTCGCTTCCAGCGCGAGTTGCTCGATGTCGAGCGGTTCGCGATAGCACGCGTGAATCTTGCGGATCACCTTGGCGATCCGGGCGAACTGGCCTTGCGCGGTCAGCGCGGCGCGCATCGATCCGCCCTGCTCGCCGGTCAGCACGTGGAAGTAGATTTCGCGCACCAGCGCTGGGCCTAGCAGTTCGGCTTCCAACGGCACGTTCATCGCTTCCAGAAAGCGCAACACGGAAGCGCTCAGCTTCGCGTCGAGCGGCGTCGACATCATGCCGCGCGGTTCGGCCGGCACGCCCGCGTCCCGCTCGTCGAGTTGCAGCATCAGATCGGCGGCCAGCTTGAAGTCGAGGCGGAAATAGATGGCGAGCAAGGGCTCCGCCTCGCTTGCCTCGGTTTCCATCGAGAACGGCACCGGCACCGAGACGGCCAGGTAGTGCTGCGCGTCGTACACATAGACCGTCTCGCCGAGAAAGCCCCGCTTGCGCCCCTGGCAGACGATCACCACACCCGGGTCGTACAGCACCGGTGAGCGGCTGAGCGGCCGGTTCGACCGCAGAAAGCGCACGTCGGGGAGCGCGGTGAGGTTGTAGCCTTCCAGCGGCGCGAGATTTTCGAGCAAGGCCACCATGCGTTGCCGCGCGCTCGGATCCTGACGCTTGTGCTTCACTGCGGGCCCTGTCGACATGGTTAAGCAGATTGCACTGTGCCACCACCACGTCGGAAAATCCATCCGTTCATAGGATTAGGCAATCAACGCAGACGACCCGGCATTCGCGCCCGGCCCTGCCGCTCCTACCATTCAGTCTTAGGCTGTTTCCGTCGATGCCACGCGTTTTCACCCGAAGACGCCATGTGATGACGGACAAAACCAAGGAGTGGATCACCATGAGCAAAACGTTTCTGATCACCGGCGTCAGTTCCGGTTTTGGCCGCGCCTTCGCGCAGGCGGCGCTCGATGCGGGCCATGCCGTCGTCGGCACGGTGCGCAATGAAGCGGCGCGCGATGCGTTCACGGCGCTGGCGGCCGAACGGGCCCACGCCGTCGTGCTCGACGTCACGGATTTCGAGACGATCGCGCCCGCCGTCGCTGCCGTTGCTCAAGCGGTCGGCCCGATCGACGTGCTCGTCAACAATGCCGGCTACGGACACGAGGGCACGCTGGAAGAATCGCCGCTCGACGATCTGCGCCGTCAATTCGACGTCAACGTGTACGGCGCGGTGGCGATGATCAAGGCCGTGCTGCCCGCCATGCGCGAACGCCGCTCGGGCCACATCGTCAACATCACGTCGATGGGCGGCTTCATTACGATGCCCGGCATTGCGTACTACTGCGGCAGCAAGTTCGCGCTCGAAGGCATCACCGATACGCTCGCAAAAGAAGTGGCCGGCTTTGGCATCAAGGTCACGGCCGTCGCCCCCGGCTCGTTTCGCACGGATTGGGCTGGCCGCTCGATGGTCCGCGCAAGCCGCAGCGTCGCCGACTATGACGCTCTGTTCGACCCGATCCGCGAGGCACGCGAGGCGAAGAGCGGCAACCAGGCGGGTGATCCGCGGAAAGCGGCGCAGGCGCTGCTGGAAATCGTCGCGGCAAAGAATCCGCCGGTGCATCTGCTGCTCGGCAACGATGCGTTCGACCTGGTGAAGACGAAGCTGGCGGCGCTGAACGAGGAGATCGAACAGTGGGAAACGCTGTCGCGCTCGACTGACTTCGCTTGAAGCAACGCCCCCTCATGCGGCTTCATGGGCGCGCGAGGGGCAAGTGAAAAGCGGCAACTTGGCTAACTCGACCTGTCAGTTGCAGCGTGACCGTCTTCCCGAAACGAAACGACGCCCGACAGAAAGGACATTGAGCGAAGCACTCGCCTGTCCGTCATCGACGCCCGCCGGCATGTCCACCACGACCTGGATAATCAGGATCGCCAATTATTCGCGAAGCCCGGTCACGCTTCGATCGATTGTTCCGCACAGCTCGCCGCCGCGAGAGTGACACCGCGTCGCATAACGACTGCGGCAAAGCCACTCAGGCAGCGCCTGACCGAGCGCCGCGCGCGCGGGTTTTATCCAGTTTCCCAAAAAGCGAAATTCATGGCATGATTTGATCAAATCCCACAATGCAAAAAAATCCAGCATTTCCGAACAGGCGGCTCAGCGCGCTCCGTTGTCGAAAGCGCCTCGCGCCGCTGTCATCCACCGACTGGAGTCAACCTTGCAAAGCGACCTACGCGGCGGCCTGCGCGAATTCATGGAACAGCACCGGATCCATGAAGTGGAGTGCGTGATACCGGACATGACCGGCGTCGCGCGCGGCAAGATCGTGCCGAAGAACCTGTTTCTCGCGGAAGGCAAGATGCATATGTCGAATGCGCTGCTGATGATCACCGTCAACGGCGAATTCGCGAATTTCGAGCGCTTTGTCGGGCCGAGCGACCCCGACATGGTCTGCATTCCCGATCCGAACACCGTGCGGCTAGTGCCGTGGGCGATCGAACAGGTTGCCGTGGTGATCCACGATTGCGTCGGGCTGGACGGCAAGCCGATCGGCATCTCGCCGCGCGCGGTATTGCGCCGCGTGCTGCAGCTTTACGAAGCGCGCGGCTGGCGCCCGGTGGTGGCGCCGGAGATGGAGTTCTACCTGATCGCGCAGAACAAGAATCCACATGAACCGCTGCGCCCGCCGCTCGGCCGCGCGGGGCGCCACGAAGCCGGCCGCCAGTCGTTTTCGATCGACGCGGTCAACGAATTCGATCCGTTCTTCCAGGACCTGTCGCGCTTCTGCGAGATGACGCAGCTCGGCGTCGAGACGCTCGTGCACGAAGTCGGCGCCGGGCAAATGGAGATCAACTTTTCGCACGGCGACGCGCTCGACCTCGCCGACCGCGTGTTCCTGTTCAAGCGCGCGGTGCGCGAAACGGCCTTCCGTCACGGCATTTTCGCCACCTTCATGGCCAAGCCGATGGAGCACGAACCGGGCAGCGCGATGCATATTCATCAAAGCATCGTCGATCGGGAAAGCGGGCAGAACATTTTTTCGTTGCCGGACGGCTCGGCGAGCCCGCTGTTTTTCAACTATATCGGCGGCTTGCAGAAGTACATGCCGCAAGCCATGCCCATGTTCGCGCCGTACGTGAACTCCTACCGGCGCCTGTCGCGCTTCACCGCCGCGCCGATCAACGTGCGCTGGGGTTACGACAACCGCACCTGCGGGATCCGCGTGCCGAACTCCGGGCCGGACGGTAGGCGGCTCGAAAACCGCGTGCCGGGCGTCGACGTCAACCCGTATCTCGCCATGGCGGCCACCCTCGCCTGCGGCTATCTGGGCATGGTGGAGCAGCAGGAAGCGTCGGCGCCGATGATCGAAAGCGCCTACGACCTCGAGTACGAATTGCCGCGCGGTCTCGAAGATGCGCTCAAGGCGCTGTCGAAATGCAGCGAACTCGCCGAGGTGCTCGGCGACAGCTTCGTGCAGGCGTATTGCGCGGTGAAGGAAAAGGAATTCGAGACCTTCTCGCAAGGCATTACCGCGTGGGAACGCGAGCATCTGCAACTACTCGTCTGAACGCGGGACGCGGCCGATAACCTGATTGGAGAGCGTGAAATTGTCATTGAATACCCGTCACGGCATCAACTGGGCGCGCGCGCAAGCGCTTGTCGAGCGCGAACGCCGCGCGTTCGTCGAGGCCATGCCGAAGTCGCGCGCGCTGTCCGAACGCGCGGCGCGCCACCTGCTGTTCGGCGTGCCGCTGCACTGGATGAACGACTGGTCGACACCCTTCTCGCTGTATGTCGACGAAGCGCGCGGCGCTGCGTTCACCGACGTGGACGGTCACCGCTATGCGGACTTCTGCCTCGGCGACACCGGCGCGATGTTCGGCCATTCGCCGGCGCCGGTCGCACGGGCGCTCGCCGCGCAGGCGCAACGCGGCCTGACGACCATGCTGCCGGGCGAAGACGCCGCGTGGGTCGGAGAAGAACTCGCGCGCCGTTTCGGGCTGCCGTACTGGCAGTTCGCGATGACCGCGAGCGACGCCAACCGCTTCGCGCTGCGCTGGGCGCGCGCGGCGACCGGGCGCAAGCAGATCGTGATTTTCAACGGCTGCTATCACGGCACGGTGGACGACGTCTTCGTCGATCTGGTCGACGGCGAGCCGCAACAGCGCGACAGTTTGATCGGCCAGGTGCACGATCTGCTCGGCAGCACACGCGTGATCGAATTCAACGACCTCGCCGCGCTGGAACACGCGCTGAAAGATGGCGACGTGGCGTGCGTGCTCGCCGAACCCGCGATGACCAACATCGGCATGGTATTGCCGGAGGCGCAATATTGGCGCGAGGCGCAGGCGCTGACGCGCCGCTACGGCACGCTGCTCGCCATCGACGAAACACATACGATCAGTTGCGGCCCCGGTGGTTATACGAAGGCGCACGGGCTCGAACCCGATCTGTTCGTTCTCGGCAAACCGGTCGGCGGCGGCTTTCCGTGCGCCGTGTACGGCTTCAGCGCCGAACTCGCCGCGCGTGCGCAACAGGCCAAGCGCAGTGCACCGCCGGGACACTCCGGTATCGGCACGACGCTCACGGCGAACATGCTGGCCATGAGCGCGATCCGCGCCACGCTCGCCGAGGTGATGACCGACGCTGCCTACGAGCATATGTTCGCGCTGGCCGGGCGCATCGAGAGCGGACTGCGGGACGCGATTGCGCGGCACGGCCTCGCATGGTGCGTGACGCGGGTCGGCGCGCGCAACGAATTCCAGTTCATGCCGACGCCGCCGCGCAACGGCAGCGAAGCCGGACGCCAGCTCGATCCGGAACTGGAACTCGTCTTGCACCTTTATTTGCTGAATCGTGGCGTGTTGATCACGCCGTTTCACAACATGATCCTGGTCTGCCCGGACACGTCGGTGCAAGACGTGGACAAGCTGGTTGCCGCGTTCGACGCCTGTCTTGGCGAACTGATCTGAGGTCGCGCCGAAACTTCGGCTTTTTTTGCCCCATTTTCCATGGGGTTTTGCATCGAGCTTTATGAAAACTTCGCGCCATCACACGCTGCAGGACCAGACCTACGACACGCTGCGGCAGTGGCTGACGATCGGACGCTTCGTGCCCGGCGAGCGCATCAAGATCCGCCACGTCGCCGCCGAACTCGGCGTGGGCGAAATGCCGGTGCGCTCCGCCTTGCAGCGCCTCGCAGCCGAATCGGCGCTGGTCAACGTGCCCAATTGCGGCGTGACGGTGCCGCATCTATCGAAGGAACAGTTCGACGATGTGCTGCGCGTGCGTCTGATCCTCGAAGGTCAGGCCGCCGAACTCGGCGTGCCGCATCTCACGGCGCACGACGTCGATACGCTGGAAAAACTGAACGCGCAGATGGCGCAGGCGTTGCGCAGTGCCGACGCCAAAAGCTATCTCGACGCCAACGAGGCATTCCATCTGATTCTGTACCGGGCGGCCGGCTCGCCGCTGCTGCTGGAGCTGATCGAAACCGTGTGGCTGCAGGTTGGGCCGATTTCGAATTTGCTATTCGGCGAGGCGCTATTCGCCGATACGCTCAACGACGCGCACGACGATCTGCTGAATGCCGCGAAAGCGCGCGATGCGGCTGGCGTGCGGCGGGCGATCGAGAATGATTTGAATCATGCGGCGACATGTCTGCGCAAGCAGTGCCTGTGAGCGCATGAAGGGTGATCGAGCGCAATTTGGTAAGGCTGGCGGCGAGGTGGTTGCGGACGCATTGCCCCGAGGCGCTCACTCGGTGGCGCGCGTGCGTGATTGAACGCTAATCCGCCAACCTCTTATCCGCCAAAGCATTCTGACAATCGGCAATGACTTGCCGCACGAGCCTGGCCTGAGGATCGAGTTCATCAGTATCGAGAATCTCCTCGACCGCATCTCTCGCCCAGTCCGCCTCGACAAACTGCGCGTGGCGCCGCGCGATCTCCACTGCGGTAGCAGTCAGCTTGGCGACCGTCAGCCAGTCAGCCTCCCGCGCCCGGCGGTCGAGCCATTTGTGTGCGGCCTGCACGTGGAACGCCGCGTCGGGCCAGTCCTCATTCAGGTAATAAGCGCCAAGACTCCCGCATGTGAGCCAGCACAACAGCTCCAGACGGTCCCGTGGACTCAGATGATGGCGTACATCACTCATGGCGACGCTCGCTGCGGTGGATTGCGTTCCGGTGAGGCCGGCGTGTCGCCGGCCCCCGCTTCGATAGAACAATATCACGCAGAATTCAAGCGCGGCAATTCCTGAGTACCCTGGCGGGGCGGCGCCACAACCGGCGCGGCAGCCCGCTCGCGGACCGCACCACGCCTCGCTCGCGGGTTGGCGCCGCTAGCGGGTAGCGACGATGAACAGGCGCGGAAACGGCAGCAGCACCGTGCCGTCGGCGAGCGCCGGATGAGCCGCGGCGATCGCCTCGCGGTAACGCCCCAGGAAAGCGGCTTGCTCCGCGTCGTCGAGTTCGGCGAGGAACGGCCGCAGCGCGCTGCCCTTGAACCATTCGACCACCGCGTCCGCGCCACCCGCGAGCGGGTGGTGGTAGACGGTGCGCCACACGTCGACCCGCGCACACAGCGGTTCGAGCAACGCGTAATACCAGCCGGCGCCGTAGCGCATGGTGCGCTCGATACCTTTGAGCTTGTGCGCCCACGGGCCGTCGGCAGCAATCTCGCGCAGCAGACGGTGCGCGGGTTCGTCGAGATTGTCCGGCATCTGCACGGCGAGGCTGCCGCCCGGCGCGAGCTTCCCGACGAGCGACGGAAACAGCCGATCGTGGTTGGGCACCCATTGCAACACCGCATTGGCGAGGATCAGGTCGTAGGGTCCCGGCGCGTCCCACGTGGCAATGTCGCTCACGTCGAACTGGAATTGCGGCAGGCGCTGGCGGGCCGCCGCGATCATGTCCGGCGAACTGTCCATGCCGCTGACCGCCGCGCCCGGCACGCGCGCGGCGAGCGTCTCGGTCGAGTTGCCGGGGCCGCAGCCGATGTCCACCGCGGTCTTCACATCCGCCGTCGGCACGGCCGCCAGCAGATCCCTAACCGGACGCGTGCGCTCGTTTTCGAACAACACGTACTGCTTCGCGTGCCAATCCTTGTTCGACGTCATCTGAGACTCCTTGTGTTCGGGGTGGCCGGACCGGTAACGGCCGATCTGAACTGCGCGGCCTCCCAACCGATCCAATCCGCCCATTCTCGGCGGCACGACGCGCGGAGTAAAATGAATTTATCTCTCCGATTCCTCAATTTTTCTAATGAAAATCGACACGCTCGGCGTTCAGGCGTTCGTCGCCATCGCGGATCGCGGCAGCTTCCAGAGCGCCGCCGATTCGTTGCACGTCACGCAAACGGCTATTACGCAGCGTCTGCGCAAGCTCGAAACCTATCTCGGCGTCACGCTGATCGAGCGGACCACGCGCTCCATGGCGCTCACCGAAATCGGGCGCAGTTTTCTGCCGCAAGCGCGCCGATTGCTCGGCGAACTCGCCGATGCGCTGGTCGAAATCCGCGAGACGGGCGTGGCGCGTCGCGGCGATGTGTCCATCGCCTGCGTGCCGACGGTCGGCGTGCAGTATTTGCCACGCATTCTGCAGGCGTATTCGGCGAGTTATCCGCATAACCGCATCAGGATTCTCGATCACGCGTCGTCCGCGGTGGAAGCGGCCGTGCTGCGCCGGGAAGTCGAATTCGGCATCAACATCGCGCGCGAGCATCATCCCGATCTGGCGAGCGTGCCGCTCACGGAGGACCGCTATGTTCTGATCTGCCATCAGGATCATCCACTGGCGAAGCGGCGCCGCATCGCCTGGCAGCAGTTGCAATCGTATCCACTGATCTTTGCCGGCGAGGTGAGCGGCAACCGTGCATTGCTGGACGTCGCGCTGGAGCCGAGCCAACTGGCGCTGCGCTCGTTCTACGAAGTGCAACGCAGTTCGACGGCCGTCGGGTTGGTCGCCCAAGGTGTGGGCGCGGCCGTGGTGCCGGCGCTTGCGTTGCAGAAGGGCGCGTATCCGACGGTGCGCATTGTCGAACTCACGCATCCCGTCGTGTCGCGTACGCTCGTGCTCGTGGCGCGCAAGACCGCGCAGTTGTCACCTGCCGCGCAGGCGCTCTACAACATGATTCTGGAGCAGGCGACGTTCAAAGGGTGATTTCAAAAATTATGCCGCAAGCCCAGAACCACGGAAACCTGCCGATCCGTATCCGAATTCACCACGTTCGGAATCTGCGCCAGGTTCTCACTCGCCCCGGTCACCGGATCAACCCCTAACCCGGCACCAGAAGACTTCTGCCCAATCGCCACAGCATAAACGGCAGTCCGCTTCGACAAGCTATACACCGCGCCGAGATTGATCTGATGCACGCGGGTCGAGCCACTTCCACTCGGCTTAACATCGTTGAAAATATAAGCCAGCCCAAGCTGCAAATCCGGCGCGAGCGCATAGGTGGTGTTCAACTCGGCGATATCGAATGAAACATCAGCGCCAGCAGGCCGCGCCGCGCTCGCAAAGTACTGACTCTGCGACAGCCGCGTATGCGTATAAGTCACCGCTACATTCGCCTTGCCGAATGAATACGAGCCCCCTGCCCCAAATATCCGCACCTTGCTTGCATCCTGCAACAGACAATAGGACGCGTCCGCGTTCGCACAACTGAAGTCACCGATATACCCACTCGTGCCCCCCAGCGCCGCCTGCAATGGCTGATTCAATTCCAGATACCCCGCGCTCAACGACAACGGCCCCTGCGCGTAATTCGCCGCCAACGCCCAGCCCTTGTTCTGCGAAAAATTCCCCGCCACGCCGCCCAGGCTGAACAATCCCCCAACCGTCAATCCACCAAAACTCGGACTGATGTACTTGATCGAATTGTTGAAGTTGAACGCCTCGTTCAGATTGTCGACGTCGCCGAAATGCGAACCGTACAGCGTCGCCCAATTATTGCTCGACGCATACGCACCCATGTAATCCGAGAACGGATCGTATTGACGGCCGAACGTCAGCGCGCCATACGTGGCGTTATTCAAACCGACCCACGCATTGCGATTGAACAGCGTATTCGATTGCAGCATCGCGCCGCTGCCGATCAGAAAACTGTTCTCCAACGCGAAGTTGACCGTCGTGCCGCCGCCGATGTCCTCCGTACCCATCAAGCCCCAGCGCGACGGCACCAGATTGCCGCCCCCGAGTTGATAGTTCGCATGTCCGTTGGTGCTGCCGTTGGCGAGCGTCGTCTGCTGGTTGCTTGTGTAGATGAGGCCGGCGTCGACCGTGCCGTAAAGCGTCACCGAAGATTGCGCGTGCGCGCCCATCGAAAGGCCGAACGCGGCCAGCGCAAGCGCCGAGCGCTTGACGAAAGTGTCTGCCATGATTGTCTTGTCGAGAAGTGAGGTAGGTGGTTGTCGCGCGGTTGGCGCGATTCGCGCGGTTCGCTCTTACTGGCCGAAGCGTGCGTAAATATCCGGGCGTTTCTTGCGCAGGATGAGACCGATCAGCACGCCGACCAGCGCCACCGTGAACACGATCCAGGGAAACGATTTGACGATCGGACTATCGGAGCCGCTGAGCGCGTCGAGGTTGCGCACCAGAATCACGCCGATATACAACAGGCCCAAACCACCCACCAGCGGCGCGACCAACGAATGCCACACGCGCGTGTCCTTACGCGTCTTGTGGAAGTACGCGATCACCGAAAAACTCGTCACCGCCTGCAACATCACAATGCCGATCGTGCCGAGCGCCGAACTCCAGCTAAACACGATGTTGAACACGTCGCTGCCCGCAGCGATAAAGAGGCCGAGCAGCACGCACACGGAGAGCGTCTGCAGATAGCTCGCCATATACGGCGACCGATATTTTTCATGCACACGGTTGAGGACTTGCGGCAGGATGCCTTCAAGACTCAGCGCGTGGATATAACGCACCAGCGTGTTATGAAACGACAACAGGCTCGCGAAGATACTGCTGAGCAGCAGGAAGCTCATCACCGTCGTCACTGCGCCGCCCAGATATTTGCCGGACTGAATGAACCAGAAATCGCCGGGTTGTTTCGTCGCGACCGAGACCACATCGGCGAGGCCGTACGCACAAACAATGGTCCACGTGACGAAGGCGAAGAACACGAGAATCAGCATCACGGATACATACGTGGCGCGCGGCACCGTCACCTTCGGATCGCGACATTCCTTACCGTATATCGCGGTCGCTTCGAAGCCGATGAACGAGGCAAAGGCGAACATCACCGCAATGCCGAGGTGGCCGCTGAACACATGCTGCGGTGTGAACGGCGCGAGCGTGAGGCCGTTCGGTCCGCCGCCATGCACGACGATCGCGATGGCGAGCACCAGCAGAATGCCCAGTTCGAGGCACATCAGCACGCCGAGCAGGCGGCTATTCAGATCGATACCGCGAATGCCGGTGAATTGCACCACGGCCACGCAGATCAGCGAATACCCGTACCAGGGCAACGCGGTATGCAAGAGCGGCGAGAGGATCACCGTGCAGAAGAAACCAAACAGTCCGTACAGCGCGATCTGGATGAAGGTGTACGACATCAGCGCGACGAGCGCGCCAGCCATGCCCAACGGCCGCCCGAGTCCGGCGGTGATGTACGCGTAAAACGCACCGGCGCGCACCACATGCCGGCTCATCGACGCAAAGCCCACGCTAAAAATCAGCAGCACCACGCCGGCAATCACGAACGCGCCCGGAATGCCCGCGCCGTTGCCCAGACTGATCGCGGGCGGAACCGCGCCGAGCATGCCGGTCAGCGGCGCGGCCGCCGAAATCACCAGGAACACGATCTGCCATAAGCCCAGCGTATTGCCTTTTAATTCCACGGGGTTCTCCGCGTCGACCGCTCGGGTCGGAGAATAGGGTTCACTCATCGCTGCCTCTGTTGTGTTGGCTAGTCTGGGACTCGCCTGAACCCTGCACTGCTGATCCAGACGCTCGCTTGACCGATCTCCGATGCTTCGGTGTGAGCGCATGGTAGGTAGCTAAAAAATAAAGCGACTTCGCGAACCGCGCCAAATTTTCGATAATTTGCGCCAATGCGGGGAAGCCCGAATACGGCCGTTTGCGGCAAATATTTAGGAACCTGAACTATTTCCATACGATACTTTCAGGTTGAAAGAAAATGCGACCACGTCACGCCTTATTTTTCTTCCAGCTACGCGTGGCGCGCCACAAGACAGTGGCATCCGCATAACCGACGGCGCGTGCGATCGCGGCATTGGTGAGTTCTTCCCGTTCGAGCAGGCCTTCGACGCTGCGCTGCCGTTCCTCACGCACGATCTGCCGCACAGAAGTGCCCTCTTGCGCGAGGTGCCGTTGCAACGAGCGATGCGAGAGACCGAGATCCTTCGCAATGTCGGCGACGATCAGCTTTTCGTGCGCGAGCCGCCGCGTCACCAGATCGCGAACCTGCTCGGCAATGCTGTGCGGCATCGCATCCCGCGCGATCAGATCGGTGGCGTGGCGCTCCATCATGCGCGCCATTTGCGAGTCGGCGCTTTTTAGCGAAGCGTCGAGATCCTGCGGTCGCAGAATCAAGCCATTGAAAGGCTGCTGAAAGCGCACCGGCACGCGAAAGATGCGCGCATACGGTTTGAGATCGGCGGGCGCGGCATGTTCGAAATGCACTTCGACCGGATTCCACGCCGCGCCGCGCACGAGGCGCACCATGTGGCACATGGTCGAGAGGCTGTATTCCGCATCCTGCCGGCGCGGCCAGATTTGCGGACTAGCGATCTGGTAGGTCCAGATCGGCCACTCGTCGTCGCGCAGCAATTCGCAGGTCGTGGTGTTTTGCCACGACGCTAGCGCGAGCACGAACTTGCGCATGGCCGCGTTCAAAGTGGGCGATGAAAGAAACACCAGACCCGCCGGCCCGAGTTCCGTCAACTGCAATTCACTGCCTAAGCGCAGGCCGAGCGCGGACTCGCCAAGTACCTCGGCGGCACGCTCGAACGCCGCTACGTAGCGCGTAAGCGGCAGAATTTCATACGGATTCGACAGGAGCTTGCGGCTCATCCCGAACTCCTCCAGCAGCGCGTCGCATTGCGCGCCGGATGCATCGAGTGCGCGCACAACCGGCCCCATGACCGCGGCGCGGATCATCGGGAAACTGCCGTTGAGCGTGACTTTTTTCATGCTGAGCGTCTCCTCTCCAGTCTTCGCTGATGGTTGCTCGAGTCAGTGCTCTTGGCGCACTTTATCGTTCATTTGGCGCGATACGCAAGCGCGAAAATATTATTGGGTTCCTACGATTTGCCATCGACTCAGCGTTCGCCGCGCCTCAATGACTTCGCGAGCACGCTGTCCGGTCCAGCAACTCCTTACGGGAATCTTATGAACACGAATGCCACGAAAGCCGCTCACGCCCCCGTTCATCCGCTCGATCCGCTGAGCGGCGCAGAAATGCAGCTTGCGTGCGATCTCGTGAAAGCCGCGGAAAAACTCGACTCGCACGCACGTTTTCCGATGGTCGAATTGCGCGAGCCGCCGAAAGCCGACGTGGTGGCATTCAAGACCGGTGAATATTTTTCGCGCACGGCCTTCGTGCTCGCAATCGATCGTACGAATGGCGCGACGATCGAATTCGAGGTGGACCTGAGAGAAAAGAAAATCGCCGCGCGCCGTGTGATGCCGTTCGGCGAGGCGCCGTACGGTCAGCCGCCGATCATGATCGACGACTTCATGAACGCGGAACAGATCGTCAAGAGCGACGAAGCATGGCGCGTGGCCGTCATGAAGCGCGGCCTCAGCGAAAAAGATCTGGAACGCGTCCAGGTCGATCCGTTCTCGGCAGGCTGCTTCGATCGCGAGAACGAAAACGGCCGGCGTCTCGTGCGTTGCGTGAGCTACTACCGCGAAACGTTGACCGACAACGGCTATGCGCACCCAATTGAAGGCGTGATGGCCGTGGTCGATCTGCTGGAAAAGAAAGTGATCGAACTGGTGGACGACGGCCGCATCATTCCGATTCCGCGCGCCAGGCACAACTACGACACACCGAGTCTCGGCGAGCCGCGCAGCACGCTCAAGCCGCTGTCGATCAACCAGCCCGACGGCCCGAGCTTCACGATCGACGGCTGGCACGTGAACTGGCAGAACTGGAACTTCCGCGTCGGCTTCACGCCGCGCGAAGGGCTGGTGCTGCATCAACTGTCGTGGGACGACGGCAAGAGCACGCGCCCGATCATCTACCGTGCGAGCGTCACGGAAATGTGCGTGCCCTACTCCGACCCGACCACCAACCACTACTGGAAAAGCGCGTTCGACGCGGGCGAATACGGTCTCGGCAAACTGGCGAATCAGCTCGAACTCGGTTGCGATTGCCTCGGCACGATCCGCTATTTCGACATTCCGTCCGCGGACGATTTCGGCAATCCGTTCGTGATGAAGAACGCCGTCTGCATGCACGAAGAAGACTACGGCACGCTGTGGAAGCACTATGAATTCCGCACCGGCGTGTTCGAAATGCGCCGCTCGCGACGCCTCGTGATTTCCTTCTTCGCCACAGTCGGCAACTACGACTACGGCTTCTACTGGTACCTGTATCAGGACGGCACGATTCAACTCGAATGCAAGCTGACCGGCATTGTGCAAACGTCGGCGGTGGCCGATGGCGACACCTATCCGTGGGGCGGCATGATCACCGAGAACCTCGGCGGCCCGACTCACCAGCACTTCTTCAACGCTCGCATGCACATGATGGTGGACGGCGAGCGCAACACGGTGACCGAACACGAATTCGTGCCACGTCCCATGGGCGAGAACAATCCGTACGGCAATGTGTTCGACACGACCAAACGCGTGTTGAAAACGGAAAGCGAAGCGGCACGTAGCGCGAACGGCAGCACGGGACGCTACTGGAAGGTCAGCAACCCGAACGTGAAGAATGCCGTGGGTGCGAATCCGGGCTACAAACTGGTCGTGAACGACTCGCCGCTGATGCTGGCCGACGAACGTTCGAAGGTGCGTCAGCGCGGCGGCTTCGCCACGCGTCACGTGTGGGTCACGCCGTTCGATCCGGCTGAGCGCTATGCGAGCGGCGATTATCCGAATCAGCATTCGGGCGGCGACGGCCTGCCGCGCTATATCGAGGCAAACCGCAACATCGAGAACGAAGATGTCGTGCTGTGGCATAGCTTCGGCCACACGCATGTATGCAAGCCCGAGGACTTCCCGGTCATGCCGGTGGAGTACGCCGGCTTCATGCTCAAGCCGAACAACTTCTTCTCGGCCAACCCGACGATGGACTTGCCGGCCGAGCGTGATCCGAACAGCGTCGAAGACGGCAAGTCCACGGATCATGGCTGCTGCAAGCACTGATCCGGTTATGCCTCGTGCACGGCACGCCGCTCTGGCGCGCAGGCTGTGCGCGAGTGCGGCATGCGTGTGCCTCGCGGGCGGCGGCGCTGCGCTGTTGCTGCAGGCCGGCCTCGGCCGGCACGCCACCGCGTTATGGATGAGCGCACTGATGCTGGCGGCCATGATGAGCGTGCCGCTGCTGTCGCGTTCATCGGGTCGAACCACGATGCTGGCGAGCGCCGCAACGCTCATCGTGACGATCAGCGCAATGAACAGCGTGCCGGCGTATTTGAATGGTTCGGCGCACGGCATCGCAATTGCCGTGCTGATGATCGCGACGGGCGTCGGCATGTTGCTCAATCGGCCGCGCGCCAGCGCCGAATCGCGTCACGATGTGGATCGCGGCAGCACGCACGACTCTGCCCCGGTCAAGGCGGCGACTCCTTCAAGTGCAACGGCTCTCCTCGCCTTGCTCGCGGGACTATCGAGCGGCAGTCTCGCCCGTTTCCAGCTCTTTGCGATTTGCGGCGTCAGCGGCGCACGGCCGTTCTGGCAAATCGCGCTTACGCTTGCCGCCGTCTGCGCGCTGGCATTGATCGCCGATCGCTCGCGCGGCAATCGCATGCTGATGGCGTTGTACATCGCGCGTGCGGTGCTAATCGGCGCGCTCGCGGCGAACGACAATCCCGCGCTCGCGCCGGTCGCGGCCGCGATCTTTCTGATTCTCGACTGCCTGACGATTCCGGCGCTCGTCAACTTGCGCGGCAACTCGACCAGCGTATTGAGCGCGAGCTGCCCCGGCGTCGCGCATCACGTCGGCATGGTGTTAGGCGCGGCGTTGTCGACCACGCCCTATTTTTTCGGCGATGGATTCGTCGTGCTGTACGCGTTAAGCGCGACGGCCAACGTGATCTGCGCCGCGTCGTTAGCCACGCATTGGCGCGCAAGGCAACACGTCCACCCGCACCTGAACCCATACCGCCGTCAGACGAACCCTTCCGGCTAGCGCCACGGCCACTCAACCTCAACGGAGACGAACCACCATGACGGAACACAAGCTAGCGGCCACATTGCCGCACACCATGTTCATCAACGGCGAAAAAACCGGCAGCGCCGCGGGCAAAACCTTTCCGGTCTTCAACCCGGCCACCGCTGAAGAAATCGCACAGATCCCTGACGCATCGGAAGCGGATATCGATCACGCGGTCAGAACCTCGAAGGCAGCCTTCGAATCCGACGCCTGGCGCAGAATGCCGCCGGCCGTCCGCGAGGGCCTGCTGCTGAAACTCGCCGACCTCGTCGAGCGGCATAGCGACGAACTCGCCACGCTGGAAACGCTGAATCAAGGCAAGCTGATCGGCTTCTCGAAGATGCTGGAAGTGGCCGGCAGCGTCCAATGGCTGCGTTATATGGCCGGCTGGGCGACCAAGATCGAAGGCACCACGTTCGATCTGTCGATTCCGTTCCCGCCGGGCACGCGCTACAACGCGTCGACCAGACGCGTGCCGGCCGGCGTGGTCGCCGCGATCGTCCCGTGGAATTTTCCGCTACTGATGGCGGTATGGAAAATTGCCCCGGCGCTGGCCTGCGGCTGCACCGTGGTGCTGAAACCCGCTGAAGAAACGCCGCTGACGGCCATCCGTCTCGCCGAACTGGCGCACGAAGCGGGTTTCCCTGCCGGCGTATTCAACGTGGTAACGGGGCGGGGCGAAACCGCCGGCGCGGCGCTCGTGCGGCATCCGCTGGTGAACAAGGTCACGTTCACGGGATCGACCGAGGTCGGGCGCATCATCGGCCGTCAATGCGCGGACGATCTGAAGCGCGCGTCGCTCGAACTGGGCGGCAAGAGCCCGGTGATCGTGCTCGACGATTGCGACCCGCGCAAGGCGATCGAAGGTGCGGCCGGCGCGATTTTCTTCAACCACGGCCAGGTTTGCACGGCGGGCTCGCGCCTGTATGTCGCGCGCTCCATTTACGACGAAGTCGTGCAAGGCATTGCCGCCATCGCCGACGGCATCACGCTCGGCTCCGGTTTCGACGCGGCGACGCAGATGGGCCCGATGGTCTCCGCGCGGCACCGCGACAAAGTGGCCGGCATGATCGCGCAGGGCAAGGACGAAGGCGGCGAGATCCTGTCGCGTGATACGCGCGTGGAGCGCCAGGGCTACTTCGTGCGCCCGACGGTGATCGCCAATCGCGCCTGCAAGCCGCTTTCCGTCGTCAAGGAAGAGGTGTTCGGCCCGGTGCTGGTCGCCATGCCTTACGACGACCTCGACGAAGTGCTGGCTCAGGCGAACGCCTCCGAGTACGGTCTCGGCGCGAGCGTCTGGACCAACCAGCTCGACAAGGCGCTGCGGCTCGTGGACGGCATCGAGGCCGGAACGGTGTGGGTCAACACGCACAACATGGTCGACCCGGCCATGCCGTTCGGTGGCTTCAAGGCGTCGGGCATCGGCCGCGAACACGGCAAGTCGATCATCGACTCCTATACGGAAAGCAAGTCGGTCTGTATTGCTTATTGACGCTGCAACGCCTGCGCGGCGCATCATGGGCGAGGCGCCGCGCAGGCAAACCAGTAAAATACCGGGACATCGCGCCACCGCGCCTTACCTCCCGGTCGAACATCTTGAAACGCAAAATGCCCGCGCTGAATGCGCTGAAAGCCTTCGAAGTCGCCGGCCGCACGGGCAGCTTCACCCGCGCCGCGGAACTGCTCAACGTCACGCAAAGCGCGGTCAGCCGGCAAGTCCGGCAACTCGAAGCGCAACTGGGCGAGACGCTCCTGCAGCGTCACCATCACCACCTGGAACTATCGGCCGCTGGCCGCATTCTTCTGCAAGCGCTGCAGCAATCCTTCGACCGTATCGAACTCACGGTTCGCGGCTTGCAGGAGAAGACCCATCGTAATCGCCTGCGCATCAATGCGCCGCCCACCTTCACGAGCCGCTGGCTGATGCCGCGTCTTGGCCGCTTGCGTGATGCGCATCCGCAACTCGAACTGAGTCTGTCGACCCGTGTCGACGACAACCTCGCGGAATCCGGCGTGCTCGACTGTGCGATCCGTTTTGGCAATGGCGAGTGGGAAGGGGTCGAAAACCGTCTGTTGATGAGCGAGCGGCATATCGCGGTCTGTTCGCCCGCCTTGCTCGCACGCCAGGCGGGTAGCGCGGCAATCGACTTGAATCAGTTCACGCTGTTGCATGTGCTGGCGAGCGCCGATCAGCGCTACCTCACCTGGCAGCACTGGCTGAAGGCGGCGGGGATTGAGAATGTGGATACGCGCGGCGGTTATGAGTTCGATCTGCTCGATCACGCGATTCGCGCGGCAATCGACGGGCTCGGCGTGACCATCGCCGACCGTCACATGATCGCTCGCGAACTGGCCGAAGGCCAGCTCGTGCAGGTGTTGAACGTGCACGTGGACGGGCACCAGTCGTACTGGTTCGTCACACGCGCGGAACAGGACGAACTGCCGCACGTCGCGTTGTTCCGCGATTGGCTGCAACAGGAAATCTGGTTGAGCGGACGGGCGCTCGATGCGTCGGAATCGGCGCCCCTGAGCGACGCGGGTTGAAGCGCGCGTTACCGCATCAAGCCGCCGCAGCCATCTCCGCGGTCACAGGCCGATACGCAACTTCGCTAGCGGCGTCTTCGAGAATCATGTCGGCGCCCTTCTCCGCCACCATCATGGTCGGCGCATTGATATTGCCCGACGTGATGTTCGGAAAGATCGACGCATCCACCACGCGCAAGCCGCCAATGCCGTGCACCCGCAACCGCGCATCCACCACCGAGGTGCGCGGATCGTCGCCCATCGCGCACGAACCGCACAGGTGATAGATCGAACCCGATTGCTCGCGGAAGTACTGCAGGAAAGCTTCACGCGTATTCACCCGCGGCCCCGGCGAGATTTCCTCGACCGTGACCGCCTTCAATGCCGGCGATGCCATTACCTTGCGCACCAGTTCGCAGCCCTGAATCACTTCGTCGATGTCCTTCTCCGTGGTCAGCGCGTTGATGCGGATCTTCGCGGCGTCTTCGGCGCGATTCGACGCGATCTCGATCGAACCGCGGCTCGTCGGCCGGCACGGATTGAACGCCAGCAGAAAGCCCGAGTACGGTTCCGGTTCGAGATTCGCCTTGTTGCTCTTCGGAATTCGGTACGACAACGGATTGAAATACAACTGCAGGTTCGGCTGCGCTTGCTGATCGTTGCCTTTGAAGAAGCCGCCCGACTGGTTCACGCTCATCGCGAGCGGTCCCTTGCGCGTCAGCAGATATTGCAGCCCGAGCTTGAGCTTGCCGAGCAGCGGCCGCATCTCGTCGTTCAGCGTCTTCATGTTCGCGCGATAGTAGAAGCTCACGCACAAATGGTCTTGCAGATTCTGGCCCACGGCGGGCAGTTCCTTGACCATCGCGATGCGATGCTGCGCCAGCAATGCGCTGTCGCCCACGCCGGAGAGTTGCAGCAGCTTCGGCGAATCGACCGCGCCGGCCGACAGGATCACTTCGCGCGCCGCCATGAATTGCCGCGTGGTGCCGTTCTGCGTCACGCTCACGCCGATCGCGCGTTGGTTGCCGTCGAATAGAACGCGGCTTGCCAGCACGTCGCGCTCGACGGTGAGGTTCTTGCGCGACAGCACCGGATGCAGATACTCGAAGCTGCTCGACGAGCGCTGACCGTTGCGCGTATTCACGTCGTAGATGCCGGCGCCTTCGAATTGCGCGCCATTGAAGTCGTCGCTGCGCTGATAGCCGGCTTGATCGCAGCCTTTCAGAAACACGTGGCAGATCGGATGCACCGCGTCTTTCATCGGCGAGATGCGGATCGGGCCGTCGGCGCCGTGATAGTCCGTGTTGCCGAGCGGATGCGATTCGAGCTTGCGGAAGTACGGCAGCACGTCGCGAAACGCCCAGCCCGTGTTGCCGGCGGCGGCCCAATCGTCGAAATCGTGCGGCTGGCCGCGCACGTAGATCATCGCATTGATCGAGCCCGAGCCGCCCTGCACCTTGCCGCGCGGGCAATAGATCGGCCGGTTGTCGAGTTCCTTTTCCGGCTCGCTGTAGTACATCCAGTTGTAGGTTTCGTTGTAGTACGTCTTGGTGAAACCCACCGGAATCTTGAACCAGAACGAGCTGTCCTTGCCGCCCGCTTCGAGCAGCAGCACCGAATATTGGCCCGACGCCGACAGGCGATTGGCGAGAATGCAGCCCGCCGAACCCGCGCCGACGATGATGTAATCGTAGTTCATGCTCTATATCGCCAGACGGCGCTCAATCCATTGAAACGTAGTGGTGAAACCCGCCAGATGCAAGGCGCACTCAACCCTTGGCCGGCGCGAGGTCCTTCACGTCGGCCGGTTGTGCCGCCATCTGCAGATGCAGACGCTCGCCGGTGTACGGCGTGTGCTGCCTGACGACCTCCATGTTCAACTCGACGCCGAGACCCGGTTCCTGCGACGGAATGATGTAGCCGTCTTCCCATTGAATCGGCTTCTTCAACACGGCCGCATGAAAACCGTCCCACGTGCCGATGCTTTCCTGAATCAGGAAGTTCGGCGTGCACGTCGCGAGCTGAATGCTGGCCGCCGCGCCGATCGGCCCGTTGTACAGATGCGGCGCGATCTGCGCGTAATACACCTCGGCCAGGGTCGCGACTTTCTTCGCTTCGAGCAGGCCGCCCACGCGCGCTACGTTCAATTGCAGAATCGACGCGGCGCCCGCTTCGAGCAGCTTGAAGAATTCGTACTTGGTGGTGAGGCGCTCGCCGGCGGCAATCGGAATGCTGGTGTGCTTAGCGACCTGCGCCATCGCGCTTTCCTGGCCCGGCGGCACCGGCTCTTCGAACCACAGCGGATCGTACTTTTCGAGGCGTTTCGCGAGTCGGATCGCCGACGAAGGCACCATCTGCCCATGTGTGCCGAACAGCAGATCCGCCTTGCTGCCCACTGCTTCGCGCACGCGCCGGCAGAAGGTTTCGCAACGGTCCAGCACTTCCATCGACAGTTGATGGCCCGAGTACGCCGTGTACGGTCCGGCCGGATCGAACTTCACCGCGGTGAAGCCGCGCTTGACGTTTTCAAGCGCGCATTCGGCGGCCAGATCGGGATCGTCGTAGTCGTATTCGCCGCGGCTGTTCTTCGGATACAGATACGTGTACGAACGCAGGCGCTGATTCACCATGCCGCCAAGCAACTCATACACCGGCCTATTAGCCGCCTTGCCGATGATGTCCCAGCATGCCATTTCCAGGCCGCTGACCACGCCCATCATCGTCAGATCGGGGCGTTGCGTGAAACCGCTCGAATACGCTTCGCGCCAGAGCCGCTCGATGTGATGCGGGTCCTTGTCGAGCAGATAGCGGCCGAATACGTCGTCGATGATGGGGGTCATCGCTTTCGGATGGAAGGTCGCCGAATAGATTTCGCCGACGCCTTCAATCCCGCAATCGGTCTTGAGCTTGACGAAGATCCAGTACATGCCGCCCACGTGCGGCGGCGGTACGGCGACGATATGCGTTTCGAGCGAGACGACTTTCATTTACGCACCTTCTTTTCTATTGAGCATGTTTCTCAGCGCGAGCCCGGCAAAACCGCCGAGCGCCGCCATGACGGCCACATAGCCGAAGTAGAGCTGATAGCCGAAGACGCCCGGGAACGTCTGCGTCAAATAGCCGTTGATAAGCGGCAGGAACACGTCCGGCGAATAACCGAGCACCGAGATCAGGCCGATCGCGAGGCCCATCGTGGCAACCGGAATGTTGCAGCGGTCCAGCAGCGACCAGTACAGGCCGCGAATCGCGTAAGTCAGAATGCCGATGAACAGCACGAGGAACACCAGCAGCACGTGGCTCGAAATACGCGGCGCCGCCATCAGGCCCAACAGCGACAGCGCGGCGAGAAAGAGCGCGATCACGAGCACCGACACCTTCGAATAGCGATCGCCGAGAAAGCCGCCGCCGATGCCGCCGATCGGCCGCATCCACAGCTTGAGCGTGGTGATCGTGCCGGCCATCACGACCGTCAGGCCGATCTCGCCCTCATGCAGATACGCGGAGAAACTGTAGGTCGCCCAGAACACCTGGTAGCCGCAGAACACGATGGCGGCGACCAGCCACAGTTCGGGAATCTTCGCGAGCGTCTTCAGATCGACCAGCACGTTGTTGCGTTGGCGCGCGGCGCGATTGGCGGCCGCGTCTTCGGTGCCCTGCGGATCCTTGACGAGCGCGAGCACGACGCCGAGCGCGATGCAAAGAAACGCGTACAGGTAGATCACCAGCTTGAAACCGGCCGCGACCGGTTCGCCTTTGGTCTGCGTCATCCATGCGAACAGCGTGATCGCGATGGTCGCGAGCATGGCTTCGATCAAACCGCGTCCGCCGTCGAGCAGGCCGAAGAAACGGCCCTGCTCATGCGTGCCGGCAATCATGGTCACGCGTTTGATGACCGCGGCCCAGAACGTCAAACCGGTCGACAGACCCCAGCCGCCGAAGATCATCATCAGCATCGGAAACGATGGCGCGGTGGAATACCACAACCCGAGCAGACCGGTGGCGATCAACGAAAAACAGATCAGTAAACGCGGCGCGATGCGGTCCGCGAGCCAGCCGCTCGGCAGATAACTCAACAGAAAAATCGTGCCCAGCGACGAATACAGATAGCCGAGTTGGCTATCGGTGATGTGGAAGACTTCGAGCATCGTCGGCTGATACACCTGCCGCAGATACAGAATTGGGTAGATTGCGCCGGCTGCGATCACCAGCAGGATGAGCTGGATATAACGCTGCGTCTTGTTGCTTTGCAGGGCGGGCTGCTCGTCGCCTAAAGCGAGCGAAGCGTCGGTTCGAACGGGTTGGGATGACACGTGAGCGCTCCTCAGAGACACAGCGCCAGCCCTTCGGGCTGCCCGGTCTCCAATATGTTTTGTTATGGACTGGCAGCAGATTCGCTGCACTTTTCAGGTTGCAAGGGAGACACGCGCCGTCGTTTCAACGTGCGGCGCGTGCCGGTTCACTTCAGTACTTCATGACCACGAGACGGGTCTGGGTGAATTCGAGCATGCCGTGCTTGCCGTCGTCGCCGCCGAGGCCCGAACGTTTCCAGCCGGCGTGAAAGCCCTGATACGGATCGGCGGGCGTACGGTTCACATAGAGTTCGCCAGCTTCGATGCCGTTGGCGATCTTCATCGCGCCGCGATAGTTCTCCGTATACAGCACCGACGAGAGACCGAATTGATGGTCGTTGGCCATCTCCAGCGCTTCGTCGAGCGTGCGGTATTTGACGACCGGCATGATCGGACCGAAGGTTTCTTCCTGGATGATCTCCATGTCCTGACGGCAATTCGACAGCAACGTGGCCGGATAGAAGAAGCCTTTGCCTTGCGGCAGCTTGCCGCCGGTTTCGAGCGTGGCGCCCGCCGCGACCGCGCGTTCCACCATCGCGTGAATCGACTGGCGCGACGCCTCGTTGACGAGCGGACCCATCAGCGACGGCTGCTCGCTGCGATCGCCGCTTTCCACCGCACTCATGTGCTTTTTCAGCAGCGCGACGAAGCGGTCATGCACGCTTTCCTGCACGTAGACGCGTTCGATTGCCGTGCACAGTTGACCGCAATGCGTAGTCTTCGAAGCGACCAGATCGCGTGCGGCTTTCTCCAGATCGGCATCGGCCTCGATGATCGCGGGCGTCTTGCCGCCCAGTTCGAGCGACGGCTTGGCGATGTTCGCCTTGCAATAGTCGAGCACTTTGCGGCCCGCGCCGACGCTGCCCGTCAGCGTGATCATGCCGACCTTGGGATGCGTGCAAAGCGCCTCGGCGGTGGCATGGTTCATCGCGAGAATGTTCACGACGCCCGCGGGCAAACCGGCCTTCTCCACCGCCTTGGCGATTTCGAATGCGGAAGTCGGCGTGTTGTTGCTCGGGCGCACCACCACCGTGTTGCCGGCGATCAGTGCCGGCGCCACTTTGCGCATGAACGTATAGACGGGGTAGTTGAACGGAATCAGACACGCGACCACGCCGATCGGCTCGCGATGCAACACGAGGTTTTCGTCGGGCGTATCGCTCGGAATCACTTCGCCTTCGATGCGGCGCGCCCATTCGGCGTGGTAGCGGGTGATCTGGCCGGCGTAGATCGCCTCGTTGGTGGCGTCGGCCACGCTCTTGCCCGACTCCAGCGCGAGCGCCGCGCCGATGGCGGGCGCGCATTCGGTCAGCGCATCGGCGAGCTTGTGCAGATAGACCGCGCGCTCGGCCGACGGCAGCTTGCGCCAGCCCTTTTGCGCGGCGGCGGCGGCGTCGACCGCGGCGATGGCTTCGGCCTCGGTGGCGCCCGTGACATGGGCGATCTCGGCCTCGGTGGCCGGGTTGTAGACGGCGATGAGCTCGCGGCTAGCGTTGTCAGACGCGGGTTCGATGAACCGGCCGTTAGCAAAATTCCGATCGAGTCGCATGGTCGTCTCCTGAAAAGCATGGTGCGAAAAACGCATTGCCCTCGGCTATGGCCTTCATGCCAAAGGTGCATGAACGGAATTTTTCTCCGGGTCACTGCCCGCCACAAGCGAATAATTCGCGGGACAAACATTCTAAAAAATCACGTTTATCCAGGGATGTGCCTCATTCGCGATTCGCATCTCGAATAGCAGAATCCGGGCTTTGCCAAAAAGCAGCGGGTGTCGAACGCCTTCGGGTTCGTCCGAAGAATTCGGTCCGCTCACTACCAAGGTCTGGAGCTCATGATGAAAAAGAACCGCATTGCTACCGCCGCATTCACCACACTCGCCTCGCTGGCGGCGTCGTCGGCCTTCGCTCAAAGCAGCGTCACGCTGTACGGCGTGCTCGACGAAGGCATCGACTACACCAACAACGCGGGGCACGGCGCGGTCTGGGAAATGGCGAGCGGCTATGCGCAAGGCAGCCGCTGGGGCATGAAGGGTTCGGAGGATCTGGGCGGCGGCCTGAAGGCGGTGTTTCAACTCGAAAACGGCTTCGACGTGAGTTCGGGGCGGCTCGGCCAGGGCGGCCGCATGTTCGGCCGCCAAGCCTATGTGGGACTTAGCGACGGCCGCTTCGGCACGGTCACGCTCGGGCGCCAGTACGATTCGGTGGTCGATTACCTCGCGCAGACCACGGCCAACGGCAACTGGGCCGGCTACCTGTTCGCGCATCCGTATGACAACGACAACACCGACAATTCGTTCCGACTCGGCAACAGCGTGAAATACGCGAGCCCGGAGATGGCGGGCTTCCAGTTCGGCGGCGCTTACGCCTTCAGTAACGACACCAACTTCGCGAACAACCGCGCGTACAGCTTCGGCGGGCAGTACGCGAACGGCGGCCTGCTGGTCGCGGCGGCCTATATGCAGGCGGACAATCCCGGCGTGGGCTCGACCGGCGCGATTACCGCGAACGACGCAAGCTTTATCGCGGGACGTATGCGGGTGTTCGGTGGCGGCATCAACTACACCTTCGGCTCGGCGACGGCCGGTTTTGCCTACACCAACTCGAACTACAAGAATCCGACGGGCAACGGCTATATCGGCATTCCGCTGGCCGCGCCGGGTGTCACGTTGAATACGCTGAAATACCAGAACTTCGAACTGAACGGCAAATACCAGTTCACGCCGGCGTTTTTCGTGGGCGCTCAGTACGTGTACACGATGGAAAACTACGATGCGTCGTCAGGCAGCGTGAAGCCGAAGATTCACTCGGTGGGTTTGATGGCGGATTACAACCTGTCGAAGCGTACCGACGTGTATGTGCAGGGTGAGTATCAGAAGGTGGCGGGCGATACGACTCACTCGATTCTCGACGACGCGTTCATTCCGGGTGTGCAGGCGCCATCGTCGACGGGCACCCAGGTCGCTGTTCGGGTTGCGCTGCGGCATAAGTTTTAAGCGGCGGAGGCTGGCGCGCGTGGATGGTTGTGCGGGCGCCAGTATGCTGAAGTGTTCAGATTTTTTCTTTGTTCACGCTACGTGTACATTCGTTTTTTTTGAACGACCGCATCAGCGTTCCTCGCTCCTCCACGGCCGCCTTCAACCTCGACAACGCGTGATCCCACTGCCGCGAGATCGCGTCGAGCGCGCGGCGCGCTTCGTCGAGATGGGTGGCTTCGAACGCCCACAAGCGCTCACGACCGACCTTGACATCGCGCACCAGACCCGCATTGGCGAGCACCTGCAAGTGCTGCGTGACGGACTGCCGCGTGATGTCCGTTCCCGCAGTGAGCTGCGCGATCGACATCGCGCTGCCCGCGCACAACACCGCGACCAGACGCAGACGTGTCTCATCGCCGAGCGCCGCGAAAATCGACGCGGAACTGCGCAGCGCCGACGCCTTCAGATTCGCTCCGCCAGACGCCTTCTTAACC
Source organism: Paraburkholderia aromaticivorans (assembly GCF_012689525.1). Taxonomy (NCBI): domain Bacteria; kingdom Pseudomonadati; phylum Pseudomonadota; class Betaproteobacteria; order Burkholderiales; family Burkholderiaceae; genus Paraburkholderia; species Paraburkholderia aromaticivorans. The sequence goes on along the minus strand of NZ_CP051516.1, from coordinate 2,152,742 downwards.
CTTGGCGACATGCTGTTCGATGTTGGTCATCTGTTCTTCCCACCCGCCGCTATTCATACGGAACGCTTCTTCGCGGCGGCCGGCGGGAAGCTGATCGAAGCCCGACTCGACTACGCGCAACAAGGTGCCCGACTCGACCTCGGTCAGCTCGAAGACGACCAGGGTAGTCGGCTCCGGCGAGTAGTCCACCGTGACGTCGACCGCAGCCGGATGCCAGCGCCACGACAGGTGATGCTCCGGCTCGACGCGCTCGACATGCACGTCCATGACGAGATACTCGTAGCCCGGATAGGTAATATTGCCCTGCACGGACTGGCCGGCCACGAACTGTTTGCCGGTGAGATTCACGCCGAACCAGTTGCCGAATTCCTCGGCATTGGACAACGCGCGCCAGACGCGCGAGCGTGGCGCCTTCAGCAGAATCTGTTTTTCGATGCGATCGGTCGATGAGTTCATATGCAGCCTCCTGACTGCATATTAGAAGTAGCATTGTCAACATGCCAGTAATTGCCTGCATGTTCTCATCGTGGTTTGTCGTAGGATAGAGAGCCCGCCGCGCCCTTACTTCTCTTCCTGTTCGCGGCTCTTGAACAGGCGCGCGCTCGACAGAATAGCCAGCGCGATCGCGACGCTGAGAATCGCCGTGGCCTCGCGTCCGAGCCCCGCCGCCACGCCGACGCCCGCGCTCAGCCACAGGCTTGCCGCAGTCGTCAGACCGCGTACCTCGCGCTCGGCGCTGAGCTTGATGATGGCGCCCGCGCCGAGAAAGCCGACGCCGGACACGAGTCCCTGCAAGACCCGGCTCATGTTGTCCTGCGAGAAACCGGCCTGCAGCGGCACGACCACGAACAAGGCCGCGCCGACCGACACCATCATATGCGTGCGCATGCCGGCATCGCGCCGTGACATCTCACGCTCGAAACCGAGTATGCCGCCGAGTATCAACGCCAGCCCGAGGCGCATCAGGACCTGAGTGACGTCGGCCGCGCTGCCGAGATCGGAAAACTCTGCCCGGGCGGTTGCCCACACCGTGTGCCACCAGTTGTCCATTACATTTGCCCGACGTTCCGGAAAACGCCAAGCATACGGCAATAAGGCCGCACTACGTGGTTCATCCCGCCGACGTTTTCTTCACGAATGCGCTCACCACGTCCTCCAGTTCCTTCGTGATCGACGTCATCACACCGGCTACCACGGCGAACTCGCGACCGGTCACATGCGCGCGGCTCGCCACGATCTGACCGTTGAACGAGACGATGTGCGCTTCTTTCGCGATGGCCTTGATCCGCTCGATCAACAGCTGCTGCTCTTTCTTCTGCAAACGCGCTATGCGCCGGCTTTCCTGTTCATAGACAGCCGTGACGCCGTGCAGATGCGTCAGCAACGGATCGACGGAATCGACCAGAGCCTTGAGCGCATCGGCCGCGCGCGGCGAAGCGCGCCCGATCGCCTCCAACGCCGTCGAAGCCAGCGCGATAAAGTCCGCGATCTTGCTGGCCACATTCTCGCTGCCGTGAAATGCTTCGCGCAACGCCGGCGAGCATAGGCCGGGCAAACCGTCGCGGCCTTGAAGCAGCGCCGTATGACTGTCGGTAAATGTGTTCAGCGTGTCGCGCGCGATCGCCAGCGCGCCGTCGAACTGTTGAAGCGCCAGCATCGCTTTCAACACGATGCGCTGCGAAAGCATCCGCTGCCGCCCCGCCATATTGATCAACGAGCTCAACACCTCGCTGGAGACGTCCGCGTCGGACGGTGGTGCGTGAACCCGTTCTGTCGTGATGCTCATGTCGACTTCTTATGATTTTGATCGGCCCCGTCGCACGATCCGCGCCGCCACGTCAGCGTGGAAGCCGGATCGCGCGCGTTACTGCGTTACTCCATTACTCCGTTGCGTGCGCGTGCATCACACCGGTGTGCATCGACCACGCCATCCACGGACGGCGCAGCGCGACGATTGCGACGAACGCGCATGCAGCCAGCGCGCCGAACGTCGCAAAGCCCATCTGATAGCTGCCCGTGCTTTCCTTCGCGATACCCATCACGACAGGCAGATAGAATCCGCCGATGCCACCCGCGGCGCCGACGATGCCCGACATCAGCCCCGTGCGGCCCGCCCAGCGATGCGGCACCAGTTGGAAGGTCGCGCCGTTGCCAAGACCGAAGGCCACATACAGGCACAGCAGCAGCGTGATGCCACCGGCCATGGCCGGCATAACCGCGGCGAACACGAAGTCGCACAGCGAGATGATCGCGAGCAGCAAGGTCAGCGCGCGCACGCCGGACACCTTGTCGGCGATCAGGCCGCCGAGCGGGCGCACCATCGCGCCGGTCGCGGCGAGCAGCGCCATGAATAGGCCCGCGTCGATCTTCGAGAGCTGATAGAGGTTGGTCAGCAGCAGCGTGACATACGAGGACATGCCGACGAAACCGCCGAACGTAATGCTGTACACCAGCATGATCGCCCACGTGTCACGCTCGGCCAGCACCGCGCGATAACGCTTGGGCAGCACCGCGATCGCGAGCAAAGCGCCGATCACCGGCAACAGCAGCACACCCGTCTTGCCGGAGCCGAACATGCCGGCTTCGACCAGCAGCACCAGCACGATCAATCCGACCAGCGTCACCACGAAGCTGCCGAATGCGCGCAGCACGCTGCCCGTTTTCACGCCGGAATCGTTGGCCCAGAAATACAGCGTGATCGCGGCAATCGCGAGCAACGGCAGAGCGCCGCCAGCGGCCATCTGCCAGCCGTAGTGCGTCGCCAGTTGCGGGAACAGAAAGCCGTCGAGCACCGCGCCGATATTACCGGCCGCGGCGAGGCCCAACACGAGGCCCTGCACCTTCGGCGGATAGTTGCTGCCCGCCATCGGCAGCGCCACGGCGAAACTGGCGCCGCCGACGCCGAGGAATACGCCGAGCACCAGCAACACCGTGTACGACGGCACGGACGGCATCAACGGCAACACGATGGTCGGCACCGCCGACAACAGCACGCCCATCAGCGCAATGCGCTTGCCGTGCGCGGATTGATACAGGTTACCAAGCGTCACGCGCAGAATTGCGGCCGACAGCACCGGCACCGCGACCAGCAAACCCTGTTGCGCGGGCGTCATCGCGATGCTCTTGCTGATGAACGGTGCGAGCGGTCCATACAGGACCCAGACGGTAAAGCCCGTGTCGAAATAGAGGAAACACGCCACTAGCGCGCGCCAGTCCCCACTCTTTAGGGAGCTCATCACGTTTTTCATCAGATATCCTCACAAAACTGATTTTTCGACTATCCGGCAGATCGCGCTATGCATCACGCACCGGAATGATCACGATGTTGAAAACCGGCATAAACATGCAACCTCCATGCCATGCGGCTCCTTCTTTTGAAGCTGTATTGCGTACTCTTTGAAACCTTGAAATGGCGAGCGCACTCGTGGCGCTGAAAACCGCGTGACTATCAATAAACGTCGCGTGCGTAGCGCTTTTCCTGCGCGAGGCGGTTCACGTATTCGATGGATTTTTCATCGCTCATGCCGCCGTGGCGGCCCACCACTTCCTTGAGCGCCGCGTCGACATCTTTCGCCATCCGGTTGGCGTCGCCGCATACGTAGAAATGCGCACCGCCTTCGAGCCACGACCACAGTTGCGCACCCTGTTCGCGCATGCGGTCCTGCACGTAGACCTTGTCCGCCTGGTCGCGTGAGAACGCGACGTCGAGCCGGGTCAGCACACCGGTGTCGCGCATCGATTCGAGTTCGTCGCGATAGTAGAAATCCGAGGCGGCGTGCTGCTCGCCGAAGAAGAGCCAGTTGCGTCCCGTATCGCCGCGCGCACGCCGCTCGTGCAGAAAGCCGCGAAATGGTGCAATGCCGGTGCCGGGACCGACCATGATCATCGGCGTGTCCGAACCGTGAGGAGGACGAAAGTGTGCGGACTTCTGCACGAACACGGGCACGTTGACGTCGCCCGCGCGGTCGGCGAGAAACGTCGACGACACGCCTTTGCGATGACGGCGGCCATTGCTGTAGCGCACCGCGGCAACGGTCAGATGGACTTCGCCCGCATGCGCTTTCGGGCTCGATGCGATCGAATACAAGCGCGGCTGCAAACGCTTGAGCATGCCGGTCAATTCGGCGGCCGTGAGGCTCACCGGAAATTCGTGCAGCACGTCGGCAATCTGCTGGCCCCACAACCACTGCTTGAGGTCGGCCTTGCGCTCGGGCGACAGCAGATCGCGCAGTGCGCCGTTATTGCTGCGCGCGCCGACGAACGCGAGAAGATCGGGGCTCGGCCGCGCGATCTCGTAGTGCTTGCCGAGTGCATCGGCAAGACGCATTTCGCCCACGCCCGCCACGTTCACCGCAGCATCCGCGCTCGCGCCGCTCAGTGTGATCAATTCGTCGACGAGTTCCGGGCAGTTGCTCGGCCAGACGCCGAGCGCATCGCCTGCTTCGTATTCGAGTCCTGAGTCGCCGGTGCTCAGCGAAAAGTAGCGCGTGTCTTTTGCAGCGCCCTGCTTGTTCAGGCGTAGATTGCTGACGAGCCGCGACGCGGCCGGCCGCGTTTTGGTCGCCACCGTGCCCGGCACCACCGCGTTGATCATGCCGCCCGGCGGCACGGCATACAGCGCGGCATCCTCTTCCTTGATGCGCACGATGATGCGTTCGAGCCATGCGTCCGCGCTTTCCTGATACTCGCTATCGCAATCGACGCGCTCCATCAAGCGCAGCGCGCCTTGTCCGGCGAGCCGATCGTCGAGGCGGCGGCCGTGGCCGCAAAACTGGTCGTAGTTGCGATCGCCGAGCGCGAGCACCGCGAAGCGCACGCCGTCGAGTCGCGGCACGCCCTCGCCGCTCAATTGCGTCCACAAACTTTGTGCGTTGTCGGGTGGATCGCCGTCGCCGAAGGTACTCGTCATCAGCAGCACGTATTGAGCTTTGGCGAACGTCGCGGCCTGATAGTCCGCCATGCACGACGTGCGGATTTCGAAGCCCGACTCCATTAAACGGGTGGCGTAGCCTTCGGTCAGCGACTCGGTGTTGCCGGTTTGCGAGGCCCACAGCAGTGTGACTTTCGGCCGTGCGCGCACGATCCGCACGCCGGACGCGTGCGATGCCTCTGCGTACGGCGCGGCATGCGGCGTTGTCAACGCAGCAGCCGGAGCGGTCGCGCTGCGGCTATAAAGACCGGCTAACAAACCGTCGACGTAAAGACGGCTCGTCGTATCGAACGGCGCGCTACCCGGCAGAACCGGCGCGCGGTCGATACCTTGCGCTTCCGCCGAACGCAGCCCATTCACGAAGCCGGCCAGATAGACGCGCTCCTGATCGGTGAGTGAAGGCGCGGGTGTCGGCGGCAACTGCAACAGGCTGGTGAGTGCATCGATACGGGGCATATCCAGATCCTCGGCGCTTGCCGATACGGTGTTGGCTGGCGCCGCGCTCGCAGCGACTGCAACGGATGCAACGGATGCAACGGATGCATCAGCCAGCGATACATCGTCGCCATTCAGGAAAGGCTCGACGCGCTCGGCCGCCACCGGGCTCAGCGCGACCGCGCAGAACTTCAGTTCGGGCTGCTGCGAGACCGGGTCGATGGCGTCGCTCGTCACGGCATTGATGCACAGGTCGTCGCCGAATACGTCGTTCCAGTGCATCGGCGCGAAGCACTGGCCCGCGCTCACGCGCTCGGTCACGACCGCCGGCAGCACCGCGCAGCCACGGCGCGAACGAATCTCCACCGGGTCTTTTGCCTTGATGCCAAGCGTGGCGGCATCTTCGGGATGAATCTCGACGAATGGGCCGGGGTTCAGCTTGTTGAGCATCGCGACCTTGCCGGTCTTGGTCATCGTGTGCCATTGATGCTGCAGGCGACCCGTATTCAGCACGATCGGAAACTCACGATCCGGCAACTCAGCCGGCGCCGCGTAGGCGCGTGCAAAGAACATCGCCTTGCCGCTCCCCGTCGGAAACACGAGCCGCGGACGGCTGCCGTCGGGCCGTTCCTTGAGCGTTTGACTCACGCCGTCGTTGAGGTAGCGAACCGGATTGCGATCGGCTGAATCATCCGATGCAAGCGGCCATTGCAACGGCGTTTCCTTCAGGCGGCGATGGCTCGCGCCGCGCAGGTCGTAGCCGGTTTTCGGATTCGACGCACGGGTGATTTCCGCGAAGACTTCCTCGGCGCTCGTGTAGGTGAATGCATCGGCAAAACCCATTTCACACGCGACCCGCGCGATGATCTGCCAGTCCGGCAGCGCGGCGCCCGGCGGCTCGATGCCCTTCTGCATCAGCGTGAGATTGCGCTCGGAGTTGATCATCACGCCTTCGGCTTCGGCCCACAGCGCGCCGGGCAACAGCACGTCGGCGTAGCGGTTGGTCTCGGTATCGAGGAACGCGTCCTGCGCGATCACGAGTTGCGCCGCGCTCAATCCGTCGATCACGTTCTGACGATTCGCCACGCTCGCCACCGGATTCGTGCAGATGATCCAGCACGCCTTGATCTCGCCCGCCGCCATGCGCGCGAACATATCGATCGTGCCGTTGCCGAGCCTGGGCTTGAGCGTGCCCTTCGGAATGCGCCACAGGTCTTCGATAAACGCGCGGTCTTCTTCGACCAGCACCGAACGCTGGCCCGGCAGGCCAGGTCCCATGTAACCCATCTCGCGGCCGCCCATCGCATTGGGCTGGCCCGTCAGCGAAAACGGGCCGCTGCCACGCCGGCAAATCCTGCCCGTCGCCAGATGCAGGTTGCAGATCGCGTTGGTGTGCCACGTGCCGTGCGTGCTTTGATTCAGGCCCATGGTCCAGCAACTGATCCACTCTTTGGCGGTGCCGATCATCTGCGCGGCCTGGCGGATATCCTCGACAGCGAGGCCGGTGATTTGCGCGACGTTTTCCGGCGTGTAGTCGGCGAGAAACGCGGGCATCGCGTCCCAGCCTTCGGTGGTGTCGGCGATGAATGCGGCGTCCGTCTGGCCGCTTTCGTGCAACAGATGCAGCAGGCCGTTGAGCAACGCGAGATCGGTGCCCGGCTTGATCTGCATGAAGAGATCGGCCTTCTCCGCGGTGGTGTTGCGGCGCGGATCGACGACGATCAGTTTGGCGCCGGCCTTCACACGATCCATCATGCGCAGGAACAGAATCGGGTGACAGTCGGCCATATTCGCGCCGATCACGAAGAACAGGTCGGCGTGATCGATGTCCTCGTACGATCCCGGCGGACCGTCCGCGCCGAGCGACAGTTTGTAGCCGCTGCCCGCGCTCGCCATGCACAGGCGCGAATTGGATTCGATGTTGTTGGTGCCGACGAAGCCCTTGGCGAGCTTGTTGACGAGGTACTGCGCCTCGATCGACATCTGCCCGGAGACGTAGAACGACAGCGCGTCCGGTCCATGTTCATCGAGCAGGCCGCGCAAACGCGCCGCCGTCGTGCTGATCGCCTGCGCCATCGGTAGCGGCGCCGGGTCCTGACCGCGCACGTGACGCACGAACGCGCCTTCGAGACGTCCCGACTTGCGCAACGCCACGTGCGCCGACTGACCCTTCGTGCACAACCGTCCGAAGTTGGCCGGATGCTCCTTGTCGCCGGAGATTTTCACGACCTGGCCGTCCTCGACGTGCAAAACCATACCGCAGCCAACGCCGCAGTAAGGGCACACGGTTTTTACGCTAGTAGAGGACATGGTGGGCAACGTCGTTCGAAAGGGTTTCAGACAATCAGCGGCTTAAACCGCGACCCACACCTGGCCGTTTTCCACGCGCGCGGCGAACGCGCCGACGGAATGGGCCGGTGTTTCGAGGCACTCGCCGGTGCGCAGATCGAAGTGATGCTTGTAGATCGGCGAGGCGACCACGATGCGTTCGCCGAGGCTGCCGATCAGTCCGCGCGAGAGCACCGCCGCCTGCGAGCCCGGATCGAAGTTTTCGATCGCGTACACGATGCTGTCCGCGTCGCCCTTGTTCACGTGAAAAACCGCAACCTGTTCGCCATTGACGAGCGCGCAAACACCCGTGTTGGGCACGATGTCGTCGAGCGGGCAAACCGGCGTCCAGGAGCGTGGCAGGCGATCGTTGTTCATGGCGGAAGTCCTCGGTGAATGGTGCGGTTCAATCAAACGGTTTCAACGACAACGGGAATCGCCGCGAGCTTCGAGCGCCGCTCGGCGGGCGTGGCCGGCCGGATCTGGCCGCGCTCCTCGACGAAGGCGACGTTGCTGTCCGACTCGCCGCTGTTGACGAAATGGCGGAAGCGCTTGCGCGTTTCGGGATCGGTGACGGCCTTCTTCCATTCGCATTCGTAGGTGTCGACCACGTGCTGCATCTCCGATTCGAGTTCGTCGACCACGCCCAGGTGATCGTTGACGACCACGTCGATCAGATAGTCGAGCCCGCCTTCGAGGTTCTCGCGCCACACGCTGGTGCGTTGCAGACGGTCGGCGGTGCGCACGTAGAACATCAGGAAACGGTCGATGTAGCGCACCAGCGTTTCCTTATTGAGGTCCGACGCGAGCAGTTCGGCATGGCGCGGTTTCATGCCGCCGTTGCCGCACACATAGAGATTCCAGCCCTTCTCGGTCGCGATGATGCCGACGTCCTTGCCTTGCGCTTCCGCGCATTCGCGGGTGCAGCCCGACACGCCGAACTTGATCTTGTGTGGCGTGCGCAGGCCCTTGTAGCGGTTCTCGATCTCCACCGCGAGACCCACCGAATCGCCGACGCCGTAGCGGCACCACGTCGAGCCGACACACGACTTCACGGTGCGCAGCGACTTGCCGTACGCGTGGCCGGATTCGAAACCGGCAGCGATCAGTTCTTCCCAGATGAGCGGCAATTGCTCGACGCGCGCGCCGAACAGATCGACGCGTTGACCGCCGGTGATCTTCGTATAGAGGCCGTATTTCTTCGCTACCTGGCCGACCGCGATCAAACCGTCCGGCGTGACTTCGCCGCCGGCCATGCGCGGTACGACCGAATAGGTGCCGTCGCGCTGAATGTTGGCGAGGTAGTAGTCGTTGGTGTCCTGCAGCGAGGCGTGCTCCTTCTTCAGCACGAACTCGTTCCAGCACGACGCGAGCACACTTGCCACCACCGGCTTGCAGATATCGCAGCCGAGGCCGTGACCGTGCTTCGCGAGCAGTTCGCCGAAGCTGCGCACGCCTTCCACACGCACGATGTGATACAGCTCCTGGCGCGAATACGCGAAGTGCTCGCAGACGTGGTTGTTGACGGCGAGCCCCTGCTTCTTCATCTCGGCCTTCATCACCTGGGTGACGAGCGGCACGCAACCGCCGCACGACGTGCCGGCGGTCGTCGCGCATTTCAAAGCGCCTATGTCGGTCGCACCTGCACAAACGGCGGCGCACAGCTCGCCCTTCGAGACGTTGTTGCACGAGCAGATCTGGGCACTGGCAGGCAAGGCCTCGACGCCGAGCGCGGGCTTCGCCTTGCCGTCCGCTTGCGGCAGGATCAGGAATTCAGGCGACGCCGGCAATTCGATGCGGTTCAACATCATTTGCAGCAGCGTGCCGTATTCGCCGGCGTCGCCGACCATCACGCCGCCGAGCAGATATTTGCCGCACTCCGACACCACCAGCTTCTTGTAGACCTGCTTGCGCTCGTCGCTGAACTGGTAGGCGCGGCTGCCCGGCGTGTTGCCGTGCGCGTCGCCGATGCTCGCCACGTCCACGCCCATCAGCTTGAGCTTGGTGCTCATGTCGGCGCCGGCGAATTCCGCCGTGTCGCCGAGCAGTTGTTTCGCCACCGCGCGGGCCATGTCGTAGCCCGGCGCCACGAGGCCGAACAACTGGCCGTTCCACAACGCGCATTCGCCGATCGCATAGATGTCCGGATCGCTCGTGCGGCACGCGTTGTCGATCACGATGCCGCCGCGCGGGCCGAGCGTCAGGCCGCTTGCGCGCGCCAGGTCGTCACGCGGACGAATGCCCGCGGAGAACACGATCATGTCGGTGTCGAGATGGCTGCCGTCGGCGAATTGCATGCGGTGCGTGCCCTGCTCGCCGTCGACGATCGCCGTGGTGTTCTTCTGCGTGTGCACCGTCACACCCAGTTCTTCGATCTTGCTGCGCAGCACGCGGCCGCCGCCGTCGTCCACCTGCACGGCCATCAGACGCGGCGCGAATTCGACCACGTGCGTTTGCAGACCCATGTCGCGCAGCGCCTTCGCGCATTCGAGTCCGAGCAGTCCGCCGCCGACCACCGTGCCCGTCTTCGAGCGCGCGCCGCATTCGCGCATTGCTTCGAGGTCGTCGATGGTTCGGTACACGAAACAATCGGTGCGCTCACGGCCCTGCAGGGGCGGCACGAACGGATAGGAGCCGGTGGCGAAGACCAGCTTGTCATAAGGCAGCGTTTCGCCCGTCGATACCGTCACGGTGCGCGCATCGCGATCGATCGCCACGGCCTTCGCGTTCAGCAAGAGCCGCACATTCTGGCGTTCGAAGAAGCCCGGTTCGACCAGCGACAGATCGTCCGCCGTCTTGCCCGCGAAAAACTCGGACAGGTGCACGCGGTCGTAGGCCGGCCGCGATTCTTCGCACAACACTGTGATATCGAGGCCGTGCGCGGCGTCCTGGGCGAGGCACTCGACCAGTTTGTGACCGACCATCCCGTGACCGATAACGATGATTTTCATGACCGCGGTTTCCTCAATGTGCTGGTTGCGAGCGACGCCGTATGGCATGTGGCGAAAACGATTCTGGAAATAAAAACGGCGTCCCGCGAACCCAGTCGATGACTGAATTCGGGGGACGCCATTGTCCTGACCTGTCCTGCGGCGAGCACTTGGTGTTGCACTCGCGCCGGATCCACGTTGATCCGATGGTAAGGCTCAATGCAAAGCCTGTGCCAGTTGCACGAAATGGCCGTGACGAGGCCGTGGTACGGGGCTTTGCGGTGAATGGCACGCCTGTGCGGCAAAGTGGGCGCGCGACGCGTTTTGATGCAGCGGGGCACATGGATGGTGCGACGCAGCACCCTGCGCGTGCGAGGTGCGGGCCCGCGAACGGTGCGGAGCGCGAGCGTCGTCGGCGTTATTGACGAGGCGTGGCAAGGCGTGCAGCGCGCTTGGTCGATGGATGGCGTAGTCCTTGCATAAGCCGTGGCGAGTGCGTAGCGGCAACGCAGCCGACACGACACGCGGCACATACCCATGCCGACGAAACACAACGCTGTGTTTCGCCGCGCCTGAAGCGAAACGGCAGCACACCAGGCAGTAAACGGACAACGGCGTCCCCTCGTGACCATCACGAGCGGACGCCGTTTTTTATTGGGCACGGGCGCGACAGCGATCGCCGGCCGACACAGAAGCGAAGGACACCGTGATAGATACCGCGATGAACACGACCACCGGCAAGGTCACCTTATTGAGCGCCGGCCCCGGCGATCTCGATCTGCTCACGCTGAAGGCCGCCAAAGCGCTGGCCGCCGCCGATGTCGTGCTGCTCGACGACCTCGCGAATCCCGAGATCGTGACACTGGCGCCGCAAGCGCGCGTGATTCGCGTCGGCAAACGCGGCGGCTGCCGGTCGACGCCGCAAGCGTTTATCGAACGGCTGATGCGGCGCTATGCGCTCAAGGGCTTGCACGTGGTGCGGGTGAAAGGCGGCGAAGCGCTGTTGTTTGGACGCGCCGGCGAAGAACTCGCGGTCTTGCGCGGCGCCGGCATTCCGGTGGAGATCGTCAACGGCATCTCGTCGGGGTTCGCGGCCGCCGCGGGGCTCGGCATTTCGCTCACGCATCGCCGCCATTGCCATGGCGTGAGTTTCGTCACCGCGCATACGGAAGATCACGGCGAGCCGGACTGGGCCGCGTTGGCCGCGACGCGCACCACGTTGGCGATCTATATGGGGATGCGGCGCATCGACAGTATCGCGGCCGCGCTGCTCGCGAGTTTGCCGGCCGATACGCCCGCAGCCGTCGTGCAATGGGCCGGTGGCAGCAACGAACGGCGTCTCGTGAGCCGCCTTGATCGGCTCGCCGTGGATGCGACGAACGCCGGCTTCGGCAGCCCGGCGGTGATTCTGGTGGGCAGCGCGATCGGCGAGAGCGCCGAGCGCGTGTGGGCGGGAGATAACGCATGGCGCGACGAAGCGGCCACGATGCAAACCGACGTGCCGAACGCGCGCGAGGCAATCGCACAGGCCGCGTGAGCGGTCCGCGCGGTTCTCAACCGCTTAGTCCGCCCACGATGCTCAAACGCCCGTAGGCAGCCTTACGACGAAGCACGTGCCCTCTTCCGCGGACGATCTGACTTCCAGCGTGCCGCCATGCGCGCTCACGATCTGCTTGCAGATATAGAGGCCGAGCCCGAGGCCGCCGCCTGGCTTGCTGGTCGCCGGCCGCCAGTAAGGTTCGAAGACCTTGCTCAAGCTCTCCGTGGCAATCGCGTTGCCGCCGTTCAGGACACTCAGCATAAGCTCGCCGTTTTCGATGCAGGCCCGCACCCGCACCGGAAACTCAGCCGCGCCATGCGTGACCGCGTTGCCGAGCAGGTTCGAGAGCAACTGCTGCACACGGGTGCGGTCGCAGCGCACCCGTGCGGGGATGGCGATATCGTCGGCGAGCAGCCGGTCCGGATTGGCCTCGCGCACTTCGGCGACGACTACCCGGAGCGCTATCGCCAGATCGTCGACGTCGTCGATCGACACGCCGATACCCGAGCCGAGCCGGCCGCGCGCGAAATCCATCACGTCGTCGATCAGGCGGGCCATGCGGAAGGTGGTGGACTTCAGACGCTGACCGATCTTCACGAGGTCGGGCTCGTTTTTGCGCAGCGACAGCAGTTCGGCCGTCGCGCTCACCGCCGACAAGGGATTGCGCAGGTCGTGTCCCAGCACGGCGATGAACTGCTCGCGCAGGCTGGAGTTTTCCCGCTCGTGGCGCAGCGCGGCCTCGGTGGCCTGGTGGCGGCCTTCGTTGGCGAGCTGGATCGCGATCAGTTCGGCAAAGACCTCGAACATGCGCAAGGTGCGCGGATTGGAAACCTCGGCCGGATTCGGGTCGATCGCGCAGAGATTACCGAAATAGCTGCCATCGGGAAGAATGATCGGTACGGAAATATAACTGCCCAGCTTGTAGATTTGCGCGGTGTGATGGCCGCGATAAACCGGATCCGTGTGGAAATTGTCAATGACGATCGAGGCTCGCGCGGCGCGCGACTCGAAACACAGCGTGGTGTGCAGGTCCAGATCGCCGCCGGCCGCCAGACCGAAGTTCACTTCGTCCTGCACCGCGCACGCCGTCCAGCGCTGCTCCGTGACGCGGGCCACGGCGGCAAAGCCCATGCCGGTGTTCTTGCAGATCATGCGCAGGATGGACGGCACGGCGTCGATACGCTGGACCGCCTCGATAGCGCGCGCGATCTCAGCGTCTGCGTCGTTGCCGATCGGTAAATTATTCATAAGAAGCGGAGCCGCGCACCCTTGCCGATCTGGCCTTGAAAAACACTTTGTCGAGCATTGATTCTAGCGGGACTTCAAATTGCTCACTATCAGGAGCATCAAGGACCACAACCCGAGGGAAGTCCGATGGCTCATCACTCCGCCGTACGCCTTCTGATCGCCGACGACGACGCGAATCTGCTGGCCGCCTACGTGCTCTATTTCAGCGCGCACGGCTTCGAGATCCGGACCGCGCGCAACGGCCTCGACGCGTTTGCCCAATACTGCGACTGGCATCCGCAGGCCGCGCTGCTGGACGTCGAAATGCCGCGTCTGGACGGGCGCGCGGTGGCGCGGCGAATCCGCTACGTGGGCGATATTCCGGCGCCCACGCTGGTCGCGGTCACCGGGCTCGAACGCGCCGAGGAAATGAGCGAATCGCTGCGCTCGGGCTTCGACCATCATTTCGTCAAGCCAGTGCCGATGCCGGTGATTCTCGCGGCGTTGACCGCGCGTGTCCGGCATTAACCCTCAATCGCCGAAGCCCAATTCCGCTTCCACTGCCTGCCCCACGCGCAGCCACGTCCCGGCGCCACTCGCGACGAGCGCATTGTTGCCGAACGTGATCGCCCCATTTCGCTGCGGATTCGCGCGATAGACGCTCATGGTATCGGTCGGCTCGTTCGGCCAGTCCGGATCGGGCGTGCCTTTTGCCTGATCGATGGTCGGCATCGGACAGCGCGTGCACAGCTTGACCAGTTGCAGTTGCACGCCCCCGCCCGTTTCTCCATCGACGCTCAGCGTCTCCACATAGTCCTCCTCATACGCGTCGAGCCCGGTCAGCACCACGTTGGGACGGAACCGGTCGATCGGAATCGACGGCGCGCCCTTGCCGTTCAGGCGCGTGTTCAGATCGTCGAGCGACGCCTGGCCGATCACCAGCAGCGGAAAACCATCGGCGAAATGGGTGGTCGCGCCGCCCACGCTCTCCGTGTAGTCCGGATCGACAATGCGCTCGCGTTCGGGATTGAAGCGCAGGAGGCGCGCGGGCACGCCGAGAAACGTCGAGAACCACGCAGCGCATGCGTCGCCGGTATCGAGCCCGTAGGCCGCGTCGCGCCAGACTTTGGTCTGCACGGCGGGCGGCGCCTCGAGCCGCGCGCTCGCCAGCGGCGTGCGCAACTCGCTCATGCCGGGCGCGCGGATCACGAGATCCTCGACACCGATTTCGACCTTGATCAGCGCCATACGCGGATACGCGCGCTGCGTGAGCATGGCGCCGGCCGGATCGGTGACCATCCAGCAGCGGTCGTATTCCAGGCCGGTGGCGAGCAGCCGCGCCTCGTGCAGCGCAATGCCCGCGCAGGATTTGATCGGATAGACGAATAGCTCGCTGATGGTCGGCATGGCGTGGGGTGTGCACGCGGGGAGCGTGCGAATTCTTGTGTTTGATGCCTGATTGTAAAGCCCGCCACGCTCTTCGTTCCAGCCGGAATGTCGGCCAAACGAACCGCTGAAGACCGGACCGCGCGATGCCGCCGTTTCTTCCGGCGGCGCTTGGACGTAAAATCCCCAAGCAAAGCGCTTGGGCAAGGACAAGGCCGGCGCCGCGGCATCCGCGCACAATGCGGATGCTGGAAGGCTGCGTGCAACCCGCGCTGTCACCGAACATCAACGCGGCCGCCGCACGCGTGCACGGCGTAATACCCGTGCGTGGCGGCCAGCCATCGAGGCCGAAGCCATCGTGCAAAGCGCGAGTGGCGACGTGGTCGAGTCGATCCTTACCCTAAACGAACCAGGAAATTCATTATGCTGAGCAAACCCGTGTTGACCGTCGCCGAAACGACCCGCATCCTCGAAGCCGCCCGCGCGGAAGCCGACAAGCATCAGTGGGCCGTCGCCATCGTGGTAGTCGACGATGGCGGCCATCAACTCGGCATGCTGCGTCTGGACGGCAGCGCGCCGGCCAGTTCGTACATCGCGACCGAAAAGGCCCGCACTTCGGCGATCGGCCGCCGTGAAACCAAGGTATACGAAGACATGATCAACAACGGCCGCACCGCCTTCCTGAGCGCGCCGCTGCAAGGCACGCTGGAAGGCGGCGTGCCGGTGATCGTCGACGGCCAGGTGATCGGCGCGGTCGGCGTGTCGGGCGTCAAGTCGGAGCAGGACGTGCAGATCGCCAAGGCAGGTATCCAGGCCATCGCCGCTTGAGTTTGCGAGCCGTTCCGTTCGCAAGCCGACCAGAACGGCGGCCATGAAGTAAAGAAGCTAACCGTTGCACAACGCGGGCCGATGCCCCCTCATCGGCCCCATTCAGATAGATGGAGCAGTCGATGACTCAGATGAACACGCGCGGCGGACTGCAAGTCGCCGCCAACCTCGACCAGTTCGTCGAAACCGAAGCCCTGCCCGGCACCGGAATCGACAGCGCCGCATTCTGGTCAGGTTTCGACGCCCTCGTGCACGAGCTGGCGCCCAAAAACCGTGCGTTGCTCGCCGAGCGTGACCGCCTGCAAACCGAACTGGACAGCTGGCATCGCGCCAATCCGGGTCCGGTGCGCGATCTGCGAGCGTACCGTGCGTTTCTCGAAGGCATCGGCTATATCGTGCCCGTGCCCGCTGGCGTCATGGCCACGACCGACAACGTGGACACCGAAATCGCCGAACAGGCCGGCCCGCAACTCGTGGTGCCGCTGTCGAATCAGCGCTATGCGCTGAACGCGGCGAACGCGCGCTGGGGCAGCCTGTACGACGCGCTGTACGGCACCGACGCGATCCCCGAGAGCGGCGGCGCCGAAAAGCAGAAGGCCTTCAATCCGGTGCGTGGCGCCGCGGTGATCGCCTATGCCCGCAAGTTCCTCGACCAGGCCGCGCCGCTTGCGAACGGCTCGCACGCCGACGCCACACGCTATAGCGTCGAAGCAGGCAAGCTGGTCGTCACGCTGAAGAACGGCACGAGCGAGCTGAAGACGCCGGCGCAATTCATCGGCTATCAGGGCGAAGAAAGCGCGCCGTCCGCGCTGCTGCTCAAGCACAACGGCCTGCACTTCGAAATCCAGATCGACGCGAGCGATTCGATCGGCAGGACCGATTCGGCGCATGTGAAGGACGTATTGGTCGAAGCGGCGGTGAGCACGATCATCGACTGTGAAGACTCGGTCGCGGCCGTGGATGCGGACGACAAGGTTCTGCTCTACCGCAACTGGCTCGGCCTGATGACCGGCGACCTGACCGAAGAGGTCACGAAGAACGGCAAGACCTTCACGCGCCGGCTGAACGCCGACCGCGTGTACACCGCCGCGAACGGCACGGCGCCGGTGGTGCTGCATGGCCGCTCGCTGCTGTTCATCCGCAACGTCGGTCATTTGATGACCAATCCCGCGGTGCTGACGAAAGACGGCCACGAGATTCCCGAAGGCATTCTCGACGCCGTCATTACCACGCTGTGCGCGTTGCACGACCGCAAGCACCAGTTGAATTCGCGCACCGGGTCGATCTATATCGTCAAGCCGAAGATGCACGGCCCGGCCGAAGTCGCCTTCGCCAGCGAGCTGTTCGCGCGCGGGGAAGACCTGCTGAAGCTGCCGCGCAACACGATCAAGATGGGCATCATGGACGAGGAGCGCCGCACCAGCGTGAACCTGCTCGCCTGTATCGCCGAAGCGTCGGAGCGTGTCGCGTTCATCAATACGGGTTTCCTCGACCGCACCGGCGACGAAATGCACTCGGCCATGGAAGCCGGCCCGATGATGCGCAAGGGCGACATGAAGTCGAGCGCCTGGATTGCCGCTTACGAGCGCAGTAACGTGCTGGTCGGTTTGAGCGCGGGCCTGCGCGGCCGCTCGCAGATCGGCAAGGGCATGTGGGCGATGCCCGATCTGATGCACGCCATGCTCGAACAGAAGATCGCGCATCCGAAGGCCGGGGCGAACACCGCATGGGTGCCCTCGCCGACCGCCGCCACGCTGCACGCGTTGCATTACCACCAGGTCGACGTGCAAGCAGTTCAGCGGGAACTGGAACGCACGGATTATGCGAAGGTGCGTGACGAACTGCTCGACGGGCTGCTGACGATTCCGGTCGTCGCCGAGGCGAAGTGGAGCGACGACGAGATCCGCAGCGAGATCGACAACAACGCGCAGGGCATTCTCGGCTACGTGGTGCGCTGGATCGATCAGGGCGTGGGTTGCTCGAAGGTGCCGGACATTCATGACGTCGGGCTGATGGAAGATCGTGCCACGCTGCGTATTTCGAGCCAGCACATTGCCAACTGGCTGTATCACGGCGTGGTGAAGCGTGAGCTCGTCGAAGAGACGTTCAAGCGCATGGCGAAGGTGGTCGACGAGCAGAACGCGGGCGACCCGCTCTACAAGCCGATGGCGCCGGGCTTCGACACGATCGCTTTCAAGGCCGCGCAGGCGCTGGTGTTCGAAGGACGTCAGCAGCCGAGCGGGTATACGGAACCGTTGCTGCATAAGTTCCGGCTGGAGGTGAAGAAGGAAGGTTGAGGGCGGGTTTGCCGGGCCGCGTGTGATGCGTGGGCCGGTTGAAAGAAAGACGGGCGCCGCGTGGTTTGCGGCGCCCGTTTTAATGTGCGCGATGCTGCTGCGCGTTACCTCTGCGTGATGAGTGTTGCGGCGGCTATCGTCCTCGCGCTTTTGAAGTTCGCGTCGCAGCCGCCAAAGCTCGCCCCAGCGGCTGACGTTGTGCTTAAGCCGCTTCCGCCGCAAACTGCTCCGGCACCCCATCCTGCATATTGTTCTGCATATAAGCCTGCAAATACGCTTCAAAATCCGCCTTCACCTCCGGATGACGCAGCGCGAATTCCACCGTCGCCTTCAGATAACCGAGCTTGCTGCCGCAATCGAAACGCGTGCCGAAATAACGATACGCGAGCACCTGCTCTTCCGTCAGCAGCGATTGCACCGCGTCGGTCAATTGCAGTTCGCCGCCCGCGCCCGGCTTCAACGCGCGGATATGCTTGAAGATGGTCGGCATCAGCACATAGCGGCCCACCACGCCGAGATTCGACGGTGCCTTGTCCGGCGCCGGCTTCTCGACGATGCCCGACAGCTTGA